>JAFLTA010000003.1 GCA_022510685.1 Lachnospiraceae bacterium
CCAGCAGTGTGAGAGTACATTTATATAATTATTTAAGAATGATTTTTCGCTATAGTGAATGAGGAAAATAAGACAGAGCCTTTTTTCTAAATTTGTTTTGTTCGTGATGTTTTGATAATGACAAATCTCCGATTATGGAGGTATTAATGACTATAAGTAACTCGGCAAATCAGAGTTGATTTTTTTGTGGTATGTTTTTGAATAATCTATCATATTCCTGCACATATTATTTTCATGATAAATTAAAATGCAGAAAGTCTCTTTATAGATGAGACTGGCACAAAGATTGCCAATCGTAATTCAGAGCAAAAAAGGAGAGAATCATGAAAAAAACAGAAAAAAAGAAACCGGTTCAGACCATGCCGAAGGGTGTCTGGGAAAGTCCTCATGCAGACGAATTTGACGATAATATAAGCGATGTAAAAAATATTGTAAAGAATTTACAGGTTTACGCTGATTCCGGTAGCGAATATGACAGCCGCAGAGAGGCGGAAGGAAAGAAAAAATAATACAGTATTAATGGGGCAAACTGCAAAGTTTGCCCCTTGTTATTCTTATCATAAGCGAATATAATGATACTAGCGATGCTTTGCATCAATCGGATTTATCGCCCGCGTTCTTAAGGAATGATAGGGCTTAGCATTATATTTACAACAAGGAGGTACCGCTTATGGAACAGCAGATATTTACGAACGAGGTGATTTTGTCATGGCTGCAGTATTATGCAGGCAATACGACCATTGATTTGGAGCACGTAAAAATAATCGATATTACCAAGAAAAATAAAAATATTATTCCCACGGTGGAGTCACACAAAACTACCATGGTGTTTACCAATGCGGGAATGGATGATATCTTTTACCGCCTGTGGAATGCAGGTTTGGGTGAGTGTGATGTGTGGTACAACGAAGGATCTGAGCCGGAAGGGGAAATCTTTAATAAAAAAGTGAAGGACATGATTGACCGCGGGATTAACGCATCGGCGGGAATGTTGATTGTAAATCCCAATGCACGGAATACAGCTAAAATCGGAATGGGTAATGAATTATTCCGCAAAGGCTCCATCCACTATGTGGGCAGTGAGATACGTGCAGTGATTTTGAATAAGATGTTGGTGGACACACAGGATGATATTTGTGTCATCAGCGGAGAAAGTATTGCCATTGAAGCGGCTCTCATTGCGGCAGAGGGCACGGTGATTGCCGTAGAGTATAATGGTGCAGACCGTGATACGATGGAGGATAATGTGGACCATTTCGGGTTGCAGAATGTGATCATCGTAGACCGTGTGGACGAGGACAGCATGAAGGATTGTCCGGTTCCGTCATTGGTATTTATGGTGGCATCTGCCAGCATGGAAAAGGAACTTAGCTATCTGACGAAAATAAATCCTGAGATTCGTGTTGTAATCTACACGTTAGATTTCAAGGTGGCGGCAACGGCAGCAGAAATATTGGATAAATATGGCGTGACAGATGTGGATACTATCCAGATTTCCGTTTCCCGCCTGGGAAGTAACAATGCGTTTAAGCAGCAGCCGTCTCCGTGGATTATTACGGGGCATGGTAATAAGTAGAGCATATATACATAGAGAAATACGAAATTTTGCCTAAATCTACCAACATATTTTTTCTCCTTTATCGCATACTAGTACCATGATAAGCGAAGAACATCACTTATCAAATCCCGGTGAAATATCAATCTTCGCATGTTAGGTATGCGCAGAATCAAGTTTACCGGAAAATAAAAAAGGAGGAAAAACCATGACAAGCAATAAGAGTTCTAGAATGGAAGTGCCACAGGCTAAAGCAGCTATGGACAAATTCAAAATGGAAGTTGCTAACGAGTTAGGAGTACCTTTGAAGAACGGTTACAATGGTGACCTTACTTCTGCTCAGAATGGTTCCGTTGGTGGCGAGATGGTAAGACAGATGATCAAGCGTCAGGAGCAGGCTATGGCTGGTGAGTAATCACAGCGTAAGCGTAGACATTTAGCTTAACCAACAAATGGGAAAGGGGTAAATGTGTTTTCCTACGGGAAAATCATCTACCTCTTTCTTTTATATAAAAAATAAAGTTTTTTATTGTAATTTTTTTCAAATATGTTACAATATTGTTTGTATGATGTGAGAGTATGAAGCAAACATCATGATTGAGAGCTGAATGATGCGTTCAGTTATTATACATAATTTGGAGGATATTTACTATGAAGCATATCAAAACTATGAATCGTGGGAATTTAAGTGCAACTGCTAAAAAAGGTGGCTGTGGTAAGTGTCAGGCATCCTGTCAGTCTGCCTGCAAGACTTCCTGTACAGTAGGAAATCAGCGTTGTGCAAATGAGGAGAACAAATAGTTTTATACAAAAATTGAGGTGCAAAACGCTATCTTGCACCAAAATTCTACAAAAAACGACAAATGGCTGTTACAGTATATGTAGCAGCCATTTTATCTGATGAAAGGAAATGAGGCATGATACATAAGTTTAAGGCAAAAGAGTGGAACATCCTTCTGGATGTAAACAGCGGTGCCGTGCATATGATAGACGATGTCACATACGACTTGCTGGATTTAGTGAAACCGCCCTTTGCCCCGGAATGTCCTGCTGATGTTTTGGAGTCATTGTCAGGGAACTATTCTGTGCAGGAATTGAGGGAGGCATATGAAGATGTGGTAGAGCTTTATGAGCAAAAACTATTATATAGCGATGATGTTTATGGTGATTTTGCCAATACAGCAGTGGAATCTCCCATAAAGGCTATGTGTCTTCACATTGCGCATGACTGTAATCTGCGTTGTAAATACTGTTTTGCATCTACAGGTGATTTCGGCACGGGACGTAAGCTGATGCCGATAGAAACCGGTAAGGCTGCCATTGATTTTTTGTTGGAGCATTCCACGGGGAGAGAGAATTTAGAAGTGGATTTTTTTGGCGGTGAGCCATTGATGAATTTTGATGTGGTGAAAGAGATTGTTGCCTATGCCCGCAGTAAGGAGGAGGAGTACCACAAAAATTTCCGTTTTACCATAACCACAAACGGTCTGCTTTTAACGGACGATAAGATTGATTTTATCAATGAGGAAATGTCAAATGTGGTATTGTCCATAGACGGCCGAAAGGAAGTCAATGATAAGATGCGGGTCAAGGTGGACGGCAGTGGCTGTTATGACCGTATTGTAGAAAATTACAAAAAGCTGGTATCAAAGCGTGGAGATAAGGAATATTATGTACGCGGAACATATACAAAGTACAATCTGGATTTTGCGGAGGATGTCATGCATTTGTACCGTGCCGGATTTGATCAGGTTTCCGTTGAGCCGGTAATGGAAGATGACAGTGTGGAATATGCAATTACCGAAAAGGACTTGGAGCAGATTTATGCGGAGTATGATAAATTGGTGGATGAGATTGCCGAAATCAAGGAACAGGGTGGAACTATCAATTTCTTTCATTTCATGATAGATCTGGACCAGGGACCCTGTGTGATTAAACGACTGCGGGGATGCGGCAGCGGTAACGAGTATGTGGCGATTACTCCCGATGGTGATATTTATCCGTGCCATCAGTTTGTGGGACATGAGGAGTATTGCATGGGAAGCTTAAGTGAGCATACCTTCCGTGAAGACATAAAAAAAGAATTTGCCGGATGTCATGTGTATTCCAAGCCGTCATGTGGAGACTGCTGGGCGAAGTTTTATTGCAGTGGTGGCTGTAATGCAAACAATTACATATATAATGGAGATATACATGATGCCCATGAACTGTCGTGTAAAATCATGCGAAAGCGTCTTGAGTGTGCTATCGTAAGTCAGTTGAGGGAGATGTTAGAGACTTAGAAAAAACAAAATCCGGAAGTGTTCCGGATTTTGTTTTTGTAAGTAACATATAATTTGAGTATGAAATATAGATTATTGGTGTTGCAAACACATATACTTGCGTTGATTTAGCCCCGAAGGGGCTTTTGGCACCCGAATCTTATATTAAAACTTCCAGCAAATAAACGTTGGATGGCATATCAATTACGGAAATAGGATGGTTTTCGTCTCCGTAGGCATTCTTAGCAAAAATAGCACAGATTTCTTCGTGTGTCTCTGTGGTATATTTTAAGGATAGCGCTCTGGCTAAACGATTAAAAATGACAGGAGCAATGAATTTTCCCCATTCTGTCACATCCTTTTCGTTTAATGTCTGTGGTGTGATTTCAACTGTTTTTTCCGTCACTGTATTAAATGCAGTCAGTTTGAGATAGCCTGTGTCCTCTGCTATCTGGCAACGCAGTTCGCATAATTCATCTGTACTTTTCCTGAACTCCATACTTTCTAACAGTGAGGATTCTACTGCTATCAATGGATCAAACAAATCTCTCATGATATGATTATCGCCTGTAATCAAGTGAATCAGCTTATCAATACTCTGCTGGCTCATGACATCACTGTTGACGGAATTTTTATTTGAATTTAAGAAAGTCACTAAAATATCGATTTCCTCTTGGCTAAGCAGAGAAAAACTTTGTGTCTGCACATCTTTCATTATGTATACCTCCCGTTTACTAATGCCCATATCGTACTTCTGTGCACAAATATCACTTCTATTATACATGGAATACGACATAGTTTCAACTAAAGATTTGCAAAAATAGGATATATTTTTTATAAATTCGGGAAACTTTATACATAAAATAAAAAAGTGAATGGAGGTTCGTATGGAGGCGAAAGCAAAAAAGAAGAAAATTAAAGTCAGAACACAGGAGGATATTAAGAAACTGCGCCCGGAGGAGAGAAGGAAATGGGAGGTGGCAGTGGAGCTGGGGTATTTTGATAAGATTGTAGAGAGCGGCTGGAAATCATTGACATCCAGAGAGAGCGGACAGGTGGGTGGAATATTATCCTCGCGAACGAAGCATAAGAAAAAGTGAGGAAGTACCGTTGTTTTACTTTTGAATCGAAAGATGATACACTGAAATCTGTATAGTAAAAATTAACAAAATTACATTCGATGACAGATGGAGGCTCACATGAAAGAATATAATGACTTGCTGGAGGCAGCGAAAACTTTTGAATCTCAAAAGGCATTTCTGTTTGATATGGATGGATTAATATTTGATACAGAGCAAATTTTTATGGAGCAATTAGCCGTTGTCATGAAAGAGCGGGGGTATACGCTGACAAAGGACATTTATTGCAAAACTCTGGGAATGACCGGAAAGGCACTAAAAGAGTTGATGTGTGGGATTTACGGGGAGGACTATCCCTTTCAGGAAACAGGGCATGAGAGTAGAGAGCGGGTTTCTGTCATTGCGGAGACTGTGGGTTTAAGAGTGAAGCCGCAGATTCGAGAGTTATTAGCGTGGTTACAGATGGAAGGGAAAAAGTGTGCGGTGGTTTCCTCTACCCGCTCGGAGTACGTTAGAAAATATTTGGACTTAGCAGGATTGTCAGAGTATTTTGTGGAAATCATCGGTGGTGAAATGGTGGAAAAATCCAAGCCGGAGCCGGATATTTTTCTCCTGGGATGTGAACATCTTGGAGTCGCGCCGGAAATGGCTGTGGTATTAGAGGACTCTGAAAACGGCATCCGTGGTGCATCCCGTGCGGGGATAGCTACTATCTGTATTCCGGATTTGAAAGAGCCGGACGAGTCTGTGCATTCTATGATTACGGCACTGGTACACTCTGCATAGCGTTATATCGGCATGGTGGCACCGTAGCACTGACATAATGTGGCAGAGTGGAGCTTTGCTTATGCAGAATCAGGCTTCCTATGAGGACTTGTCCTCTTTCTTTAAGTAGGACAGCAGACTCTGACAACCCCAAAATGCCACAGCAAAGACGACTGTCAAAAGCAGGGAGGACAGTCCTAAAATCAGGATAGACAGAGATAATATCTTCAAGTAATTAATGATACATATTATGTCTAAAATCACCAGGATAAACAATGCTAATACAATATAAACACGCATGGAAACCAGATGAGGACGGAGAGAAGCCGGAGAATGCTTTTTTTTCTGCGTGATATACCATTCCATGGAGCTTTTTTTTCTGTCGGCAAAGCGCTTGTGAACACTGAAAATGCCAACGGAAAAAAAGAGAATGCAATGGCTGGTATATATTAAATTATGGATTCCATACAGCATAATCATGATAACATAGATAAAAAATGCGTTGGTAAGATTCATATGCAACAGAACGGAGCATATCTTGTCCCAAAACAGCGACAGAGCGAGAACTGTCACACCGAGCAAAAGAGCACCGCTGATAATCCGGAAACGCATTAGCCTACCTGACAGAGTTTCTGACGGAAGCTGTGTGTTGGCTAATAAGCTGCGGGTGTAAGAAGCAACCATATTTTTTCGGAGAACAAACACAAAAATCAATATGGGTACCACACATAGCGGTTTTTGGATATTTTGTCCTGTCAGGGAAACGAGAACCCATTGGATGACATAAAAGAAGAATAAATCACAGCTTACTTCTGTGCAGAAACCAAGCAGGGTGTAGCCTGCGAAAAAGAGCTGGTGTCTGCGCAGAAGCTCCTTGCTGTAACGCTGTAAGTTCATTCCCGTCCACTGGCGACAGGGGATCCCTGCGGCTTCTGCCCGTTCCATGCGCAACTGTTCAGAAGACAAAGTATCCTGTATTTGTTCTTCTGTGAGCAGAGTAGCAGATTCTTCCTGAAACAAGTCTGTTATCTCTTTTAGTGTCTTACTATAAGCTGTTTCTTCCTGCATTGTAATCTCCGTTCTACCGCCTTAAGCCGGCAGTATATATAACAAAAATAAATAATAATGGAAAACGATTTAAAAATGCCGGTACTGTTTTAAAAACGGTTTGAGCATTTCGAATTGCTTTCGTCCTTCCGGAGTCATGTTTGCCATAAAAATCTCGGTGAGCAGTTGATTTTCCTCCGGGGTAAAGCGTATGTTCTCCCGTTCCATTGTTTGCTTCCATTCCAGCAAAACCGGTAGGGCATTGTTTATATTTTTTCCCTGAAGATTTTTGGTCAGAAGTAAAACCATCTCTTGTTTTTTCGGCTCCATGGCACGGAATCCTTCATGATTCTGCCATTGGGGTTGTTGTGTCATAGGATGTCCTTTCCGGTGTCTGGCACCTTTCATTATACATGATTCGCTGCAACTGTTCAAAGGTTGATTTCTGCTCCGGTGCCAGCTGTGTCAAGAGAAACTCCATCAACTGATTGTTGGAGTTATTTGTCTGGGCAGCGGACAGTTCGCTATTATTTACGGGATGCGTTTTCTGAAATTCCCGATAACCCCGAAAGAGGCGGTTTGCCTGCAAAACATTTAAGAGTGTCTGAATCAAGTCCGATTCTCTGGGGGTGCAATATTCCTGGATAGACAGGAGCATATTTTCCGGATCCGGTTTGTGGGGCACCGGTGAGGAGTTACCATCCCTGTCTAAGGGGAGTTCTGCTGCCTCTAATCCGTAATCATTTTGTCCCTGCATTCCCCGGGCAGTATGAATCAATGCATCTGCCTGCAGCACAACCTCAATAGCCCGTCGACTGTCCGGCATTACATAGGGAAGTGCTGCCCGCAGCATTGCCATATGCCTGTTCTGTTCTGGTGGTACCTGCATAGAAACCTCCTTTTCGTGCGGTGCACGTTTCTTGAAAAGATAATATAATCCCTATACCATATGCAAAGACAAACCAAAACAGAACACAAACCTGTTTCAATGTCTGCATTTTAGGTTGAGATTTTTTGTGAAATACGGTATGCTAATAAAGGTTTTCGTTTATTCCCTGATGACTGCATACCCACAGGGAATAAGCTATTTACTGGTGTATGCGGAAACGAGGCAAAAGGTTGAAAGAAATCTTTCAACCTTACGAATTTGTGTCTGCGCGTTGCTTGACACAAATATCGGTCATGCGAAAGAGCGACGCGGAAATGAGGTTAAAATGCAGAAGATATCATTGGAGCAGGAATTGAAGCAGAATGCATATCCGGGACGCGGCATTGTCATTGGGCAGTCTGCAAACGGAAAATATGCTGTGACAGCGTATTTCATCATGGGTAGGAGTGAAAACAGTCGCAATCGTGTTTTTGTGGAGGATGGTGAAGGGATTCGCACACAGGCATTTGATCCTTCCAAGTTGAGTGATCCCAGTCTGATTATCTATGCACCGGTGCGTGTGCTGGGCAATAAGACAATTGTTACCAATGGTGACCAGACGGATACCATCTATGAATTGATGGATAAGCAGCAGACCTTTGAGCAGGCTCTGCGCACCAGAGAATTTGAACCGGATGCACCGAATTATACACCACGTATTTCGGGTATCATGCATGTGGAAAACGGAAATTACAGTTATGCCATGTCCATACTAAAAAGCAATAACGGGAATGGAGACTCTTGTAACCGATATACCTTCGCATATGCACAGCCGGTAGCCGGTGAGGGACATTTTATCCATACGTATCAATGTGACGGAGAGCCCTTGCCAAGCTTTGAGGGAGAGCCGAAACCGGTATCTATTCCGGATGATATGCAGGAATTTACAGATATGTTGTGGAACAGCCTGAACGAAGACAATAAGGTTTCCCTGTTTGTTCGTTATATTGATATCGCTACGGGCAAGGCAGAGTCTGTGATAGTAAACAAAAATAAGTAAGTTTGAAGTTGTGATACATGTAATATGAAATCAACCTATAATAGGTTGACCGGAACCTTAAATGGAGGTAAAAAATGAAAGAATTAGAATTAAAATACGGATGTAACCCAAATCAGAAACCGTCGAAAATATATAGTAAGGATGGGGAATTGCCAATCACGGTATTAAACGGTAAACCGGGATATATTAATTTTTTGGATGCATTTAACGGATGGCAGCTTGTCAGTGAACTGAAAAAAGCTACAGGGCTTCCGGCAGCAACATCTTTTAAGCATGTTTCTCCTGCGGGTGCTGCTGTAGGGCTTCCGCTCAGTGATGTGGAGGCGAAAATATATTGGGTGGATGATTTGGGAGAACTGACTCCTTTGGCAGCAGCCTATGCCCGCGCAAGAGGTGCTGACCGTATGTCATCTTACGGTGATTTCATTGCATTGTCTGACGTGTGTGATGTCTGCACTGCCAAAATGATCAAGAGAGAGTTTTCGGATGGTATTATCGCACCCGGCTATGAGCCTGAGGCATTAGAGTATCTCAAGGAAAAGAAAAAAGGTGCTTATGCCATTATTCAGATAGATCCGAATTATGTTCCGGATCCCATTGAGCATAAGGAAGTCTTTGGCATTACCTTTGAACAGGGAAGAAATGAGTTGGTCATTGATAACGATTTCTTTAGCAACGTGGTGACGAAAAATAAAGATATTCCGGAGCAGGCGAAAATAGATATGGCGATTGCCATGATTACATTGAAGTATACCCAGTCTAATTCCGTATGTTATGTCAAGGGAGGACAGGCAATCGGTATTGGTGCCGGACAGCAGTCCCGTATCCATTGTACTCGTCTGGCGGGAAGCAAGGCAGACAATTGGCTGCTTCGTCAGTCACCACAGGTATTAAATCTTCCGTTCCGTGAGGATATGAAGCGTGCGGACAGAGACAATGCCATTGATTTATATATGGGTGAAGATTATATGGATGTTTTGGCAGACGGTGAGTGGGAGAAAGTCTTTACAGAGAAGCCACCGGTATTTACAAAAGAGGAAAAAGAGAAGTGGCTTGCACAGGCAACCGATGTAGTGTGTGGCTCGGATGCATTTTTCCCGTTTAGCGACAACGTGGAGAGGGCTTTTCGCAGTGGCGTGAAATACATTGCTCAGCCGGGTGGCTCCATCCGTGACCAGGATGTAATTGATGCATGTGACAAACATGGAATTGCCATGTGCTTTACGGGAATCCGTTTGTTCCATCATTAGAATTGCATTGGGATTAGCGTGTCAAAAGCTCTGTTGGGGCTAAACGGACGCATTCATTTTATCAAATGGAGAAAGAAGGAGTTTATGGCAGGTTCAACGTTTGGAAATTTATTCCGCATTACCACATGGGGAGAGTCTCATGGAAAAGGAATTGGCGTAGTGGTAGATGGTTGTCCGGCAGGTCTTTCGCTGAGTGAGGAAATGGTACAGCAATATCTGAACCGGAGGAAACCCGGTCAGACGAAGTATTCTACTCCGCGGAAAGAGGAGGACTTGATTGAATTTTTGTCGGGAACCTTTGAGGGGAAGACAACGGGAACGCCTTTATCTATGGTGTTGTATAACAAGACACAGCGTTCGGCGGATTACTCGGAAATTGCCCGTTATTATCGTCCCGGTCATGCGGATTATACCTTTGATCAAAAGTACGGATTTCGGGATTACCGGGGTGGAGGTCGTTCCTCCGGCAGAGAAACCGCCGGCAGGGTGGCGGGTGGAGCAGTTGCCGCCGAACTGCTGAAAAGTATGGGCATAGAAGTTTTTGCCTATAGCAAGGCGATTGCCGGGGTGACGATAGATGAAAAAAAGGCAGCAAAAGAAAACATTATGAAAAGTCCCCTTTTTATGCCGGATTTGGATGCATCTTCTGAGGCGGAGGAGCGTCTTATGAAATGTATGGAGGCGCAGGATTCCGCAGGAGGTATTATAGAATGTATAGTGAGAGGTTTGCCGGCAGGTGTGGGCGAGCCTGTCTTTGATAAATTGGATGCTAAGCTGGCGCAGGCAGTTATGTCCATCGGTGCTGTGAAGGGCGTGGAAATCGGGGATGGTTTTCAGGCAGCCGGGAGCCATGCTTCTTCTTTTAATGATGCATTTGCCATGGACGGAGACCGCGTCGTGAAAAAGAGCAACCATGCCGGTGGCATACTGGGAGGCATCAGTGATGGCAGTGACATTGTCTTGAGGGCAGCCATAAAGCCTACTCCTTCTATAGCAAAGCAGCAGCAGTCTGTCAATCGGGATGGAGAGGAAATATCCATTAACATCAAGGGAAGACACGACCCGGTCATTGTTCCCCGTGCTGTGGTGGTAGTGGAAACCATGGTGGCAGCTACGATTCTGGATATGTTGATGATGTCCATGACCTCCCGCCTGGATAACATGAAAAAGTTTTTTGACCGATAGCATGACAGGCATTTTATTCATACAATAATGTATGGGTAAAATACAATACGGAGGAATGTCTATGCGGTACTATCATTATGGAACAGATGCAGTGAAATTACCTTTGGAAAGTAAAGGAATGGTCTGGTCAGACAATGGGAATAAAAAAATATGGGATGACAAAGACCTGATTATCGAAGAAGATACCATTTACGAAATTGACAGGGAATGTATTAACTGCAAAAAAGGGCTACATGGAAACTGCGAAGCACCTTAATTTTTTATCAAATTAGGAGGAATTTCCTATTCGATAAAAAGAGGCTGGCATCCGGTGGATGCCAGCCTTTTTTCGGAAGGTATTGTCTGCCTGAATGTGGAAAATTAGAATCCACCACCGCAGCAGCACAGGATAAGTATAATCCAGATGATGGAACTGCATCCGTTATCTCCGCATCCACCGCCAAAACCGCCAAAGCCGTTATTGCCGCCGCAAGAGCACAGGAGAAGCAGGATAATAATCCAAATGCATCCGTTGTCGTTTGAAGCGCATCCACAGTTTGTAGCTGCTAAATCACTCATAGAACCTCCCATCTGCCGGAATCGTTCCGACAGTAAAATATATTTACAGTCATATCCTATGCAGGGGTGCTTGGACAGTTGCAAAAAAATAATAAAAAAATTTAAAATTATTAATACAGCAAAAAGTAGGAGAGATTCATGGGAAACAAAAACAGAAACAAAAGATGTATATACAGAGTGACGGCTATGGTTTTATGCGGTATTTTGCTGACATTGACATCCTGCACTCTGCCGGGCAGAGGGGAAAAGAATTATACCAGATATACGCCTCCGGCAGAGGAGAGTCCTGCAGTTTCCGAGGCACCGGTCATCACGCTGTCCAAGGAGGAGGCAACCGATTTTGCCAAACGCTATCTGCAACAAATGTCGTTAGAGGAAAAGGTGGCACAACTGTTTGTTGTAAAGTTAGAGGAGTTAGATACCAGTGAGGGTGGATATTACGAGTTTAAGAAATGCACCAAGGGTATGAAGGAAACATTGGCAAAGATTCCGGTGAGCGGAGTTATCTTATTTTCCCGAAATATATCCAATCCCAAAAAGACTAAAAAAATGATTGAACGTCTTCAGTTAAGCAGTAAAACGCCTCTGTTTGTAGCAGTGGATGAGGAAGGCGGAAGTGTGGCACGGGTTGCCACAAACAAAAAAATGAAAACGACAGTCTTTCCCAGTGCGGAAAGTATAGGAAAATCCAAGGACGGAGATTATGTATACGATATGGGAAGAACCATTGCGCGCGAGATTCGCTCATTTGGTTTCAATGTGGATTTTGCACCGGTGGCAGATGTAAAAACCAGTGATTTGAATACGGAAATCGGCGACCGTTCCTTTGGTTCTGACCCGCAGAAGGTGTCGGAGCTTGTGTCTGCATTCGTGCAAGGCTGTCAGGAGCGGGGAGTGTGTGCTACGTTGAAACATTTTCCGGGGCAGGGAGCATCGGTGGGAGATACCCATCAGGAAAGCGTGGATATTGACAGCAGTATTTCAAAATTACGTGGACTGGACTTCGTGCCTTTTGAGGCGGGAATCCATGCCGGAGCTGAATTTATCATGGTTTCTCATATTTCTGTCAGCCGTGTAACAGAGACCAAAGAACCTGCAAGTATGTCTGAATTAGTGATGAAGACCATTCTTAGGGAGGAACTTAACTTTGAGGGTATCGTGATTACGGATGCCTTTGACATGGCATCTGTCACAGAGTATTATACGCCTGCCGAAGCAGCACTGAATGCCGTTAAGGGTGGGGCTGATATTGTTTTAATGCCAAATGATTTGGAGCAGGCATACAATGCGGTTTTGGATGCGGTGAAAAGTGACTCTATTCCCCAGAGTCGTCTGGATGAATCGGTAACTCGTATACTGATAACAAAATTCCGTCGAGGCATTATCACAGAGGAGCAGTTGACAGCGGTGGAAAATCCCACACCAAAACCTTCGCCTACATCAACACCGAAAAAATCAAAGAAAACTCCTAAGAAAACACCAAAAGATGAGTAAGAAAGAGTTTCGCTTGCGAAACTCTCCGCCTGGGTTGGGTTGTTCTGAAGGAAACATCTTCCATTCCGCCGCAGTGCGATCCCAATGCCAGCGTAGCTGGCTATGGAGCATTTTTCATCGAAAAGGAAGGAAATTCCTATTCGATGAAAAAACGTACAAAGTACGTTTATCATGCACAGAAACCGTGTGTAATATTTGTGAAAAAACACAAGTTCTCTTGCTAGATTTTCAGAAACAGGTATAATGTAGATGGTGAATGACAATCAGTCCAAAAGATGACAGGCATCGTGAAGGAGAGCAAAATGAAGTGTGACAGACAGGAAGATTGCAGCGTATGTAGGAACAAAGCGTGTATTTTGACAGGTGCGGAGGAGCAGGAACTGGGGGAAGAGTGTGGTGTATTCGGCATGTATGATTTAGATGGCGCAGATGTGGCATCATCTATCTACTATGGTTTATTTTCCCTTCAACACCGTGGTCAGGAAAGCTGTGGTATCGCTGTGAGCCGGACCGATGGAGAGAAACGCAATTCCCAGATGATTAAGGGAATGGGTCTTGTCAATGATGTGTTCGATGCAGAGAAACTGGAAAAACTCCGGGGAGATATTGGCGTTGGACATGTACGGTATTCCACAGCAGGAGCGAGCATTCCGGAAAATACACAGCCTCTTGTCCTGAATTACATTAAGGGAACGTTGATGTTAGCACATAATGGCAATTTAGTGAATGCACTGGATTTGCGCCGGGAATTGGAGTTAAACGGAGCGATTTTCCACACGACCATCGATTCGGAAGTGATTGCCTATCTGATTGCCAGAGAGCGATTGCAGGTGGGGACAGCGGAGGAGGCAGTTAAGCTTGCCATGCAGCGGATTCAGGGGGCATATTCCCTGGTGGTGGCAAGTCCCAGAAAATTAATCGGTGCCAGGGATCCATACGGCTTCCGTCCTCTCTGTATCGGAAAAAGAGATAATGCGTATGTGTTTGCATCAGAGACCTGTGCACTTGACACGGTAGGTGCAGAGTTTGTGAGAGACGTTGCACCGGGAGAGATAGTGACGGTTACACCAAATGGTCTCACTTCGGATACCAGTATGGTTACCGGAGAACACGCGAGATGCATTTTTGAGTATATATATTTTGCCAGACCGGACAGTTATATTGATGGTGTCTGTGTACATTCGTCCCGTCTGACAGCCGGCAGGATTCTGGCACAGGATTATCCTGTGGAGGCGGATATCGTTGTAGGTGTTCCTGAATCAGGAAATGCAGCGGCGATGGGGTATTCTATGGAATCGGGAGTGCCGTATGGCACTGCTTTTGTAAAAAACAGTTATGTGGGCAGGACGTTTATCAAGCCCAAACAGTCAGCGAGAGAGAGCAGCGTTATGGTGAAGCTCAATGCACTGCGGGAGGTTGTAAAGGACAAGCGGGTTGTCATGATTGACGATTCCATTGTGCGGGGAACCACCTGCGCCCGTATTGTGAAGATGATAAAGGATGCGGGGGCAAGACAGGTGCATGTTCGCATCAGCTCACCGCCGTTTTTGTATCCCTGTTATTTCGGTACAGATGTTCCTTCCAGTGACCAACTCATTGCCTCTAAGCATTCAGTGGAGGAAATCTGTGAGTTGATTGGAGCAGATTCCCTGGGATATTTGAAGGAAGACAGGCTAAAGGAATTGATTGGCGGAGATATGGGATATTGCCATGCCTGCTTTTCGGGGGATTACCCCGTAGCCCCGCCGAAGTGCGACATCCGTGGGGAATACGATACCTAGAAAACAGATGATTAAAAAAACGGAGGATACTATGAGTACAGATAAATACACAAGTCCATTATCAGAGCGTTACGCAAGCAAGGAAATGCAGTATATTTTTTCTCCGGATAAAAAATTCCGTACATGGAGAAGACTGTGGATTGCTTTGGCGGAGGCTGAAAACGAGCTGGGTCTGAAAAATGAGCAGGGAGGTCCGGCAGTAACAGAAGAACAGATTGCGGAGCTGAAGGCTCATGCTGAGGATATCAACTATGATGTGGCAAAGGAGCGGGAAAAGCTTGTGCGCCATGATGTTATGAGTCATGTGTACGCATATGGGCAGCAGTGTCCGAAGGCAGCAGGAATCATTCATCTGGGGGCTACTTCTTGTTATGTGGGAGATAATACAGATGTGATTGTCATGACAGAGGCTTTGCAGTTGGTAAAAAATAAACTGCTCAATGTCATTGATGAACTGGCAAGATTTGCATTAAAATATAAAGACCAGCCTACGCTGGCGTTCACACATTTTCAGCCGGCACAGCCTACTACTGTGGGAAAACGGGCGACGTTGTGGCTGCAGGAGTTTATGATGGACTTGGAGGATGTGGAGTATGTACTTTCCACAATGAAACTATTAGGCTCCAAAGGTACCACGGGAACACAGGCAAGTTTTATGGAACTGTTTGACGGGGATGAGGAGAAGGTAAAACAGTTAGATGCTCTGATTGCAAAGAAAATGGGATTTTCTGCCTGTTATCCGGTGTCTGGACAGACCTATTCCCGCAAGTTAGATACCCGCGTAATAAATGTACTGGCAGGAATCGCCGCCAGTGCCCATAAATTTTCCAATGATATCCGCTTGCTGCAGCATTTGAAAGAGATTGAAGAACCATTTGAGAAAAATCAGATTGGTTCCTCTGCAATGGCATATAAGAGAAATCCTATGCGCAGTGAGAGAATTGCTTCTCTGTCCCGCTATGTGATGGCTGATGTGACAAACACCATGTTTACGTCTGCCTGTCAGTGGTTTGAGAGAACACTGGACGATTCCGCCAATAAGCGTATCAGCATTCCGGAGGGATTTCTGGCAACCGATGGTATTCTTGATTTGCTGCTGAATGTGGTTGACGGTTTGGTGGTCTATGATAAAGTAATCGAGAAACGTCTTATGTCAGAGTTACCGTTTATGGCAACGGAAAATATCATGATGGATGCAGTAAAAGCGGGAGGCAACCGTCAGGAGCTTCATGAGAAAATCCGCACTCTTTCTATGAAAGCGGGACGCAATGTGAAGGAATTTGGTAAAGAAAACAACTTATTAGAACTGATTGCCGAAGATGATGAGTTTCCGATGGACCTTACGCAGCTTAAGGAAGCGATGAAGCCGGAGAGATATACAGGTCGCTCAGCATCTCAGGTAAAGGAATTTATTGAGGAAGTGGTACAGCCTGTCCTGGATGCTAACCGGGATATTCTCGGTATGCAGGCAGAAATTAATGTATAATTAGGAGGAAGACAGATGGTTACAGCAATTGTAGGTGCAAGCTGGGGTGACGAAGGCAAGGGAAAGACGACAGATATGTTGGGGAAGGAGTCCGACATTATCATACGCTTTCAAGGAGGAAGCAATGCGGGGCACACCATTATCAATGACTACGGTAAATTTGCATTGCATTTATTACCTTCCGGTGTGTTTTATGAGCATACTACAAACATTATCGGAAACGGTGTTGCATTAAATATCCCATATTTATTTCGGGAAATCAATGAACTGGTGGAGCGGGGTGTGCCGAAGCCGAAAATTCTCGTGTCCGACCGTGCACAGATTTTAATGCCGTATCATATCGCATTTGATGAGTATGAGGAGGAGCGTTTGGGAAAAGAATCCTTCGGCTCTACAAAATCAGGTATTGCACCGTTTTACTCTGATAAATACGCCAAAATCGGTATTCAGGTTTCGGAATTATTTGATGATGAAGTGCTTAAGGCAAAAGTGAAACGTGTATGTGATCAGAAAAATGTATTATTAAAACATTTGTACCATAAACCGGAGTTGGATGCAGGAGAATTGATAAATACGCTGCATGAATACCGTGATATGGTGGAACCATATGCATGTGACGTATCCGCATACCTGCGCAAGGCGATAAAAGAAGGAAAAAATATTTTGCTGGAGGGACAGCTTGGCTCTCTGAAAGATCCGGACCACGGTATTTATCCGATGGTAACTTCTTCTTCTACGTTAGCGGCATACGGTGCCATTGGTGCCGGTATTCCGCCCTATGAGATTAAACGGATTGTCACTGTGGCAAAAGCATACTCCAGTGCGGTGGGTGCCGGAGAATTCGTCAGTGAGATTTTAGATGAAGAAGAGGCAGAGGAGCTGCGGAAACGTGGTGGCGACAGCGGAGAATATGGTGCTACTACCGGTCGTCCCAGACGTATGGGATGGTTTGATGCTGTGGCAAATCGTTATGGCTGTCAGATTCAGGGTGCCACGGAGGTGGTGCTGACAGTTCTGGATTGTCTTGGATACCTAAAGGAGATTCCTGTCTGTGTGGGTTACGAGATTGACGGAGAAGTGGTAAAAGACTTCCCTGTGACCGCAAAACTGGCAAAAGCGAAACCGGTTTATGAGGTGTTGCCGGGTTGGGAATGTGACATTATGGGAATCAGGGAGTATGATGAACTTCCGGAAAACTGCAGAAAATATATTGAGTTTATTGAGCGGGAATTGGGAGTGCCGATTACCATGGTATCCAATGGACCAAAGCGTTCTGATATTATTATCCGAAATAAATAAAGATGCTATATATAGCCCAAAACATTCGTTTTGGGCTTAGAACGTATATAGAGCAGGAGAGCAGGAGAGTCAACTATGAATTTTAGTGAGCAGGAGCTGTTAAAAAAACAGAATATGCTGTCCGGTTCCCGGATAAAATGGAAAAACCGTATTCGGGTGACAGCACGACTCACGGTAATTATACTGCTAATTACCGTTATTTTGCTGTCTGTTTTTTGTGGCGCCGGCGTTATGAAAGGATTGTTTGACAGTGCGCCTGCAGTAGAAGATTTGGATTTAATGCCCACCGGTTATGCCACTACTATTTATGATGCAGGGGGACATCAGATTCAGACGCTGATGGGTTCTGATGCTAACCGGGAATATGTGACCATTGACCAGATTCCGGGATGTGTACAGTATGCTTTTGTGGCGATTGAAGATGCCAGGTTTTATGAGCATCATGGAGTCGATATGAAAGGAATTGCCCGTGCGGTGTACGAAGATATTGCCTCAAAGCAGTTAGTACAGGGAGGCAGCACAATCACACAGCAGCTCCTCAAAAATCAGGTATTTGCAGGAGGAAATGAAAAAACATTTTATGGGAAATTCACCCGCAAAGTGCAGGAGCAGTATCTGGCTGTGCAGTTGGAAAATAATATGGATAAGGAGCAGATACTGGAATATTATCTGAATACTATCAATTTAGGGCAGAATACTCTGGGGGTGCAGACAGCATCCAAGAGGTATTTCAATAAAGATATCTCTCAGGTTTCCATTTCGGAGGCGGCAGTGCTCGCAGGAATCACACAGAATCCGACGGAGTATAATCCGATTACGAAGCCGGAAAATAACAGTGAGAGACGTAAAATCGTATTAAAATATATGTTAGACCAGAAGTATATTACCGAGGAGGATTATGAGGACGCTCTGGGGGATGATGTCTATGCGCGAATCCAGAGCACTAACCAGAAAAAGAGCTCCATCAGAACCAGCGTGAATTCTTACTATGTGGATGCTGTCATAGACAGTGTGTTAGATGATCTGAAGCAGAAGCTGGGATATACGGAGACACAGGCATATAATGCCCTGTATCGCTGCGGCTTGAAGATTTATACTTGTCAGGAAGCGGAGCTACAGGAAATCTGTGATGATGTTATTAACGACGATTCCAATTATCCAACAGGAACGCCGTCCTATCTGACCTATCATTTGGCGGTGGAAGGACCGGATGGTACAGTGACGGAATATACAGAGTTGGATTTGAGAAACTTTTTTGAACAGTCTGGGCAGCAGCGATCGTTATACTTTTCCGGCGAAAAGGAAGCGAAAAAATATATTCGTAAATTTCGCAAGGCAATGAAATTGGGTGGAGGAAAAACAAAGGAGGAGCATATTAATCTTATTAAGCAGCCACAGACTTCTTTCGTGCTGCTGGAACAGTCTACCGGCGAAGTAAAAGCCATTGTAGGCGGCAGAGGAGATAAAACGGCAAACCGCACATTGAATCGGGCAACCGCATCTGTGCGTCAGCCGGGTTCTACATTTAAGATTTTGTCAACGTATCTTCCGGCATTGGACAGTTGCGGGATGACTCTTGCCAGTGTGGAGGATGATGCTCCTTACCAGTATCCCGGAACAAATACGCCTGTTCGCAACTGGAGTGGAGAGGTCTATAAAGGACTGACTACATTGCGGGAAGGCATCATACAATCTATGAATGTTGTTACGGTGAAGGCATTTAATGATGTAACACCACAGACGGGATTTGACTATCTGCAGAAATTGAGGTTCACAACAGTTGTGGAAGAACGTAAAGATGATGCAGGAAATGTGTATACAGATATCCAGCTTCCCACGGCGTTAGGAGGGCTTACGGATGGTGTGACGAATCTGGAGCTGACTGCAGCATATGCTGCCATTGCAAATGGCGGGGAGTATCGCAAACCGATTTTTTATACGAAAATTGTGGATGCAAAGGGCAATGTTCTAATCAGTAATGACGATACATCCACGCGGGTGATGAAAGAGACTACGGCATGGCTGCTTACTGACGCCATGACAGATGTGGTTACGAAGGGAACAGGTAAGGCAGTGGCTTTGGACAATGATAAGATTGCACTGGCGGGAAAAACCGGGACGACTTCTAATAACAGTGATTATTGGTTTGAAGGATATACCCCTTATTATACAGCCGGAATATGGACCGGTTATGATAGTGAATTATCCCAGCAGAACGACAGTTATCATAAAAAAATGTGGAAACAGATTATGGACAGGATACACAGCAAAAAGAAAAGTGAAGATAAAAGATTCGGAAAGCCCAAGGGTATCATATCTGTAAACATTTGCAGCAAATGCGGAAATCTGGCAGTGATAGGATTGTGTAATGAGGCTAAGGGTGGCTCCGCAGTGCATCAGGAGTATTTTGCAAAAGGTACGGAGCCGGACAAAAAGTGTGACTGTCATGTAAAGTACCGGATTTGCAGGTCTTCCGGACATCTTGCCACGCAAAACTGTCCGGAGTCAAATTGCTATTATATGGTTTATCTGAAAAAAAATGAGAGCGGAGCAACGGCAGACACACCGAATGTCATCCCACAGTCGATGTATGTTACCTGTGGAGTACATGGGTGATAAGTGATAAAAACAGAAGGGAATTCCGAACCCTGTTCAGTAATAGAACGCTTGCGTCTATTCGTGCTTCGTAGTATATTAAAAGTAGTATGATATGAAAAAGAGAGGAAGGACATCTATGCATCGTTTTTTACGTGCCATCGGGTTTCAGAGGCAGCTTGGCAGGCAGGATGTGGACCAGCTTCTCGGTTACGTTATGAATGAACCGCACCACCGGAAAAAGATAGACACGGAGGAGGGCGTATACACAGAAATCACCCGGGATTTTGGACACTATATGGGAGTAACCATCCGAGGAAAATATGATAAACTCGGCTTTTTTCACGTGGAGCATTATTTTCCTTACTGCTCATGCAATCTGTTTACTGCCACGGAGGATATTGTAGTTAATAAAAGAGTGGATACGGATGCTTACACGGGGATGTGTGATGATATGCGTCTTGGTATTTCGATGATTTTTTATCTGCAGAATGTAGTGGACTACTTGGAGTTAAACACGCCGGATAACACACCGCATAAGGCAAAGTTGTCTTTATCCGGTCTGTCATTGCAAGGGACCATTCTGCTGGGTGTAGAGCATTCAGACCAATTTATCCGACGGAAAAATCAAGACAATCGTATACGTACACAGCTGATTCAGCAGGCAAAGAACGGTGATCAGGATGCGATAGACAGTTTAACAATTGATGAAATTGATTTGAGTTCGCGGATTCGGAACCGTATCAAAAGTGAAGATTTGTATAGTTTGGTGGACACCAGCTTCATTCCCTATGGTTCGGAATCCGATAATTATATGATCATTGCAACCATCCTGAACTGGACCTTGGAGGTCAACAGTTACACTCATGAGGAGGTGTACAGGATGCTCCTAAAATGTAATGATATTGTACTCACCGTCTGCATCAACCGCAATGACCTTTCGGGAACCCCGGTTATCGGCTGCCGTTTCAAAGGGGTGATTTGGATGCAGGGATTTGTAGATTTTCAGAAATTAAACAGCGGGGGAGAATGTTGATAAACTTTGTTTTTCAACTTGCAAGTTATTGTGCAAAGGATTGCTGCGCATCCTTGACCAAAACTTGAGCCATTAAGCAACAAACAGTCCGAAAATCATCGGATTGAAAAAAACAGTCGCAGCATGGAGGCTAGTATGAGTAGCAAAGTCGCGGTGGTAACTGACAGCAATAGCGGGATTACTCAGAAACAGGCATCTGCCTATGGAGTTTCTGTACTTCCTATGCCGTTTTTGATTGAAGGGCAGACCTATTATGAAGATATAACGTTGACTCAGGAGGAATTTTATCAGCGCTTAAATGACGATGTGAATATTTCCACTTCCCAGCCATCCCCGGAGGAGGTAATGGCAATATGGGATAAAGCGCTTGATACGGCAGATGAAGTTGTTTATATTCCTATGTCCAGTGGTTTGTCCGGTTCCTGTCAGACAGCACTTTTGCTGGCGGAAAACTACGACGGAGCGGTACAGGTAGTAAACAACCAGCGTATCTCCGTAACACAGAAACAATCGGTCAGAGATGCAGTATCACTGGCGCAGAAAGGTTGGAATGCCGGAGCAATCAAAGAGAAACTGGAGCAGGAAAAAATGGAATCCAGTATTTATATTATGTTGGACACGATGAAGTATTTGAGAAAGGGCGGCAGAATTACTCCGGCTGCAGCGGCGCTGGGGATGGCACTGCGCCTAAAACCGGTACTTCAGATTCAGGGAGAAAAACTGGATGCGTTTGCCATTGCCAAGACATCGAAAAAAGGAATTGCCAAAATGTTGGATGCCATGGCAGATGACATAGAAAATCGTTTTGGAGGAGTGGAAAACGTGACTCTGCATGTAGCGCATACTAAAAATGAGGAAATGGCGCAGCAGTTTTGCCATACGATACGGGATAAATTCGGTTTGACAGGAGATATAGTCATGGATCCGTTGTCTCTTAGTGTGTCTTGTCATATCGGACCGGGGGCCTTGGCGATTGCCTGCTCCAAAAAAATAGAAGTGTTATAAAACGGAGGAATGTTATGGGTTATATAGAGGAACTGGGAAACAGGGCAAAAGCGGTAAAAAAGCAGATTGCACAGTGTTCTACCGGAGAAAAGAACAAGATTCTCGAAACGATTGCTGAAAAACTTCGGGAAAACATATCGCAGATTTTGGCGGAAAACGAAAAGGATATTGCGAATGCGAAAGAGAACGGCATATCAGATACCATGGTGGACAGACTGCGCCTGACGGGGGAGCGCATTCACGGAATTGCGGATGCATGTATTGAACTGGTTGGATTGGAGGATCCGGTGGGGGAAGTGATAGAGGGCTCCACCCGTCCAAACGGTATGAAGATTACCAAAATCAGGGTTCCTATGGGTGTGGTGGGAATTATTTACGAATCCCGCCCCAATGTGACAGTGGATGCTGCCGCGCTCTGTATTAAAAGCGGCAATGCGGCTATCTTACGGGGAGGCAAGGAGGCAATTCATTCTAACCTTAAATTGATGCAGGTTATGCAGGATGCCGTAGAGTCTTGCGGATATGCCAGGGATATTATCCAGTTGGTGGAGGATACATCCCGTGAGGTATCTACACAGATGATGCAGGCAAACGGTTATATTGACGTGCTGGTGCCAAGAGGGGGTGCCGGTCTGATTCAGGCGGTGGTGCAAAATGCCACGGTACCGGTGATTGAGACAGGCACCGGAAATTGCCATATCTATATTGATGAGACAGCGGATTTGGACATGGCGGTGGATATTACAAACAATGGGAAAACCCAAAGACCCAGCGTGTGCAATGCATTGGAGACATGTCTTGTGCATAGGGCAGTGGCAGATAAATTTTTGCCGTTGTTAAAGAAGAAACTGGACGAGCATCAGGTGGAGATTCGGGGATGTGACAATACGAAAAAGATATTGGGAGACTGTGTGGTATCTGCTACGGCAGAAGATTATGCGACAGAATTTCTCGACTATGTTATCGCAGTGCGTGTGGTGGATTCCTTAGAGGAGGCAATCGCTCATATCGACAAGTATTCTACGGGACATTCCGAATGCATTATCACGGAAAGCTACCGCAGTGCAAAGAAATTCCAGGAAGAAGTGGACTCGGCCTGTGTATATGTCAACTGCTCCACCAGATTTACAGACGGAGGAGAATTCGGACTCGGTGCGGAAATCGGTATTTCCACTCAGAAACTCCATGCGAGAGGTCCTATGGGGCTTAGAGAAATGACGACTATGAAGTTTTTGATTTCCGGAGAAGGACAAATTCGATAAAGAGAGTCCGGCATAGCATGATGGTGTGAGGCGAAACCAGGGTGGAATTGGCACCATTGTGTGATAGAAGGGAGAACATCATGGGATTACACTCGGTTATGCAGGGGGACAGGCTGCAAATTACATTATTAGGTAGGAGAAATGCAGGAAAATCAAGTTTAATCAATGCGCTGACAGGACAAGAGACTGCCATCGTGTCCGAGGTGAAAGGAACAACGACAGATCCCGTATCCAAAGCGATGGAAATACTGCCTCTGGGACCTTGTATGCTGATTGATACACCGGGGTTAGACGATGAGGGAGAACTGGGACAGAAACGTGTGGAACGAGCAAAAGATGTGCTGCACCGAACGGATGTTGCACTGCTCGTCATGGATGCTGCCACCCTGAAAGAAGAAATTGGTGAAGATATGAATCTGCCGGAGCTGGAGCAGGAGATTCTGAAGGAGTTACATGACAAGCAGACGAAAAGTATTCTGGTATTAAACCAGTCTGATAGATTATCCATAGAGGATGGAGAGGCAATGAGGCGAGCCTTTCAGCAAAAAAATATGGGTATTCCGGTGGCTCTGACCAGTGCCGTAAACGGAAATGGCATGGAGGAATTAAAAGACATTCTTGTATCCCTGGCGCCAAAGGAGGATTCGGAACTTCATATTGTCAGTGATCTGATTTCCGAAGGGGACTTTATCGTATTAGTCGTTCCGGTAGATTCCGCTGCTCCGAAGGGGCGTCTCATTATGCCGCAGCAGCAGACGATACGGGATATTTTGGATCATCAGTCTGTAGCTGTTGTGACACAGGTGCCGGAGCTTTCCGATACATTGAAACGATTACAGGGAAATGTGCGTATGGTCATAACGGATTCGCAAGCATTTCATGAGGTGGATGCTATCGTGCCGAAGGAAATTCCCCTAACCTCGTTTTCTATTTTGTTTGCCAGACACAAAGGAAACCTGGCAGAATTGGTATCCGGTGTTTTGGCTGTGGACAGGCTGCAGGACGGAGACCGGATTCTCATTGCAGAGGGATGTACCCACAGACGGCAGTGTGAGGATATTGGTACGGTAAAAATTCCAAACTGGTTGAAAAAGCATAGCGGAAAGAGGTTGGAGATTACGACATGTAGTGGCATGGACTTTCCTGCGGACTTATCATCCTATGCGATGGTTATACATTGTGGAGGCTGTACACTGCATGAAAAAGAGATGAAGCATCGGATTTATACAGCGAAGGAGCAAGGTGTGCCCATTGTAAACTATGGTATTTTCATAGCATATGTGAATGGTATTTTACAGCGTAGCATAGAATTGTTTCCGGATATACATCTTGCGACAGGCGAGAAATGACGGAATAGATATTTCCGGTTTCAGGGAAATGACGGGAGAGGGAAATGCAGAAAAAAAAGAGTTTAGCCTTGAATATCTTATTTATGCTGGCATTACTGGGGGCGACGTTATATATTATTTTTAAAGACCAAGACCTTTCTGAATTATGGCAGCTATTGCAAACTGCGTCTGTAAGCATGATGTTTATGGCGATGTTTTGTGCGGTCATGTATTTGATCTTGCAATCCATCTCATTGGTTGTAATACTGAAATCCCTGGGTGAAAAATTAAAGGTACTTCCTTCGTTGCGCTATTCTTTTATAGGATTTTTGTTCAATGCCATTACACCGTCTGCCAGTGGTGGACAGCCGATGATGGTGTTGTATATGAAGGAGGACGGCATCAACATGGGAGCGTCTTCTGTGGCAATGCTATTCTGGACGATTATTTACAAGGTGGCATTGGTCATATTTGAAACATTTGTCCTTCTGTTTTATCATCCTTTTTTTGTGGATACGATAGGCAACTACCGTTGGCTGTTTTGGGTGGGAATGGCAGTTAATATCATTTCTATTTTTCTGTATGGTATTATTGTGTTTTCTGAAAACGGTGCCCAGTATATTGTTCGTGTGGCCATGTGGCTGTTGCATAAACTTCATATTGTGAAGCGCAGGAAACGGATTGAGAAAAAACTGGATACATTGCTTGCTTCTTATAAGGATGGGGCAGACTATATTCGCAGCCACTGGAGTACAGCAGGCACGGTATTACTGATCACTCTTTGTCAAAGAATTTTTTATTTTATGATAGCATGGTTCGTCTATCGGGCATTGGGACTTTCCGGCAGCACATTTATAGAGGTCATTATCTTACAGAGTTTGATATCTGTATGTATCGACATTTTACCGGTTCCCGGAGGCGTGGGAGCTAACGAGGGTTTTTGTGTGCTTCTTTTTCGTAAGATTATGGAAAAACGTTATGTGAATCCGGCAATGCTGTTGAGTCGTGGTGTAAGTTTTTACGGGCTTTTGATCATGAGTGCTGTGATTACGATAGGGACGCACCTGTCCCTCATATTCAGGGACAAAAAAAGCGGAAATAAGTAGTGCAAATACAGAGAAATTGTACAATTTGCCAATGGGGGAAATCATGGAAGGACAGACATCGGATAAGATAGGTTGCATTGTATATGAAGGCGGCACGGGAGAAATTGTTGAGAAAAAATCCCGTTTTATCGCCCAGGTGTTTCCTGTGGAGACGGAGGAGGAAACACTCCGTATTATTGAGGAGACGAAAAAGAAATACTGGGATGCCAGACACAACTGTTATGCCTATATACTGGGAGAGAGGGGAGATATCAGCCGTTGTACGGATGACGGGGAGCCTTCAGGAACAGCCGGCAGACCGATTTTGGAAGTGATGACAGGGGCGGGACTGCACAATGTTTTAGTGATTGTCACCAGATACTTTGGCGGGACGCTGCTTGGCACAGGGGGATTGGTGAAAGCCTATTCCCAGGCAACACAGGAGGGATTGGCTGCCAGTATCGTTGTGGATAAATTGACCGGCAGGAAACTTAAGATTATAACAGATTATAACGGTGTGGGGAAACTACAGTATATATTGGCAGGAATGGAGATTACGGCAATTGACACTCAGTATGGGGAAGATGTAGTGTTTTCTGTGGCAGTACCGGAAAGCCGTTGTGGGGAACTGATTCACAAGGTGACAGAGGCAACGGCAGGACAGGCGCAAATTTCCGGACAGGATGAGAGGGTTTATTTCGGAGTTGTGCAAGGTGAGGTCATTATTTTTTGATTGAATAGGTAATTCCTCCTATTCGATTAAAAAATGCTCCGTAGACAGCTGCGCTGGCATTGGAATCGCACTGCGGCGGAATGGAAGAAGGGAATGAGCAGGAGTACAAGACTATGGATTTATTTGATTATATGAGAGAGCAGACAAAGGAGAAGGAGTCTCCTTTAGCTTCCAGACTGCGCCCTGTTTCTTTGGAGGAGGTTGTAGGACAGGAGCATATTATAGGAAAAGATAAATTGCTTTACCGTGCCATTAAAGCGGATAAACTCAGCTCCATTATTCTGTACGGACCACCCGGTACCGGAAAGACGACTCTCGCCAAGGTGATTGCCAATACCACCAGTGCGGAGTTTATGCAGATAAATGCCACATCTGCCGGTAAAAAGGATATGGAAGCTGTGGTCAAACAGGCGCAGGACAATGCGGGGATGTACCAAAAGAGAACAATTTTATTTGTGGACGAGATTCACCGCTTTCACAAGGGACAACAGGATTACTTGCTACCTTTTGTGGAAGACGGAACTATCATTCTGATAGGAGCTACTACGGAGAATCCTTATTTTGAGGTGAACGGAGCGTTGCTTTCCCGTTCTGTTATTTTTGAGTTACATCCGCTTGCCAAGGAAAATATCAAGGACTTATTACTGCGTGCTGTGCAGGATACGGAGCGGGGCATGGGAAGTTACGATGTGGATTTAAAAGATGATGCACTGGAGTTTTTGGCGGACATGGCTGACGGGGATGCCAGGTCAGCACTGAATGCCATAGAGTTGGCAGTATTAACCACAGAGCGCAGTGCAAACGGTAAGATTGTGATTACGTTGGAGGTAGCAGAGGAGTGTATTCAGAAACGGGCGATACGCTACGATAAATCCGGAGATAATCATTACGATACTATTTCTGCTTTCATCAAGAGTATGCGCGGTTCTGACCCGGATGCGGCAGTTTACTATCTGGCGCGGATGTTAAATGCCGGGGAGGATATTAAGTTTATAGCCAGAAGGATTATGATATGTGCTGCGGAGGACGTGTCTAATGCAGACCCGATGGCACTCGTTGTGGCAGTCAGTGCGGCACAGGCTGTAGAAAGAATCGGTATGCCGGAGGCGCAGATCATTTTAGCCCAGGCGGTAACTTATGTGGCAAGTGCTCCAAAGAGTAATTCGGCGGCAAATGCTATCTTTGCGGCTATGGAGGCGGTACAGAGTACCCGTATTTCCGGCGTTCCCGCTCATTTGCAGGATGCGCACTATAAAAGTGCCGGTAAATTGGGACATGGTAAAGGATATATGTATGCCCACGACTATCCGAAACACTATGCCAAACAACAGTATTTGCCGGATGAACTGGTGGGCAAGGTGTTTTATCATCCGGCAGACCATGGTTATGAGAAGGATATACAGGAATATTTTCGCTGGATTCATGAGGAGGAATAGCATCAATACAGTAAAGTCGATATAACGGTTGAGGTCGAAACAGGGTTTGGATAGGCACAATTATGCTGCACAGGAGGTGGCAATGAAACAGGTAAAACGAATTTTAGCAATTGTAGGTGTCGTTCTGATTATCGGAATGTATGTGGTAACTTTTTTATCTGCCATATTTGTAAAATCAATGACCGGCACATTATTTATCGCCAGTGTCGTTTTGACTCTTTTTGTACCACTCCTGATATACGTGGTACAGATGGTTTATCGGATGTTTAGCAGGGAGGAACCGGTAGAAAGTTCAGAGCAGAAGAACCGGAAAGCCTTTGCAGAGGCAGCCGGCATCAATAGGAAGCAAACACAGGAGCCGGAGGAGATAGCGGAAGATGGTGCAATCAAAGAAAACATATAAAAAAATATTGTTAGAGGGACTTTTTTTGATTGGAATACTGGCACTTACCCTATACTCGGTTTTTCATGAGGAGAATCCTGTGGAAATCTGGGGGTATCTGGAACAGGCACAAATCGGGTATTTACTATTTGCAGTATTTCTTGTCATCATATTTATTCTATGTGAGTCAGTTATTATATGGTATTTGATGCATACAGTAGGACAAAAAGTAGTATTTATCCATTGCTGCCTGTATTCTTTTGTAGGCTTTTTCTTTAGTGCCATCACACCTTCTGCTTCAGGCGGACAGCCGGCACAGTTGTATTTTATGAAAAAAGATAAGCTGCCACTGGCGATATCCACACTCATACTGATGGTGGTAACGATTACATACAAAGCGGTGCTTATCGTATTGGGCGTGGCAGTGCTCATATTTCGCCCGTCTGCAGTTATGTATTATCTGCAACCGGTCATGGCATGGTGTTATCTGGGCATTATATTAAATGTGATATGTGTTTGGGGTATGCTTGCGTTGGTGTTTCGTCCGGAGCTGATGTATCGTTTGGCGCAAGGTGTGATTGATGTGCCGGTGCGTTTGTTTCATTGGAGGAGTGGCAAAAAATATTTGGAGAGGCTTGACCGTGCAATGGGAAAGTATAGTCAGGCAGCAGTATATTTTAGGAATCACAAAAGAGTAGTGCTGAACGTATTTGTCATTACCTGTTTTCAGAGAGCCTGCCTGTTTTTGGTAACGGCAGTAGCCTGTCGCTCTTTGGGGATTACAGAGGGAAGCATAGGTATGCTCGTAATCCTGCAGGGAATGATTTCTGTGGCAGTGGATATGTTGCCTTTGCCGGGAGGGATGGGAATTACAGAAGTTTTGTTTTTGTGTATTTTCACCCCGCTGTGTGGGGAAAATCTGACACTTCCGGTATTGATTTTGAGTCGTGGAATTAGTTATTATACGCAGGTCGGAATTTGTGGTATAATGACAGCATATGCCTATATAAGTGCATCGGTAAAAGGCGGTTACAAAGCTTGACACGAGGTGATAAAGCTGTGACCATGGAGGGAGAATAAAATGAAAAAGATACCATTAATCGGAGTGTTTGACTACACGGTAGTAGTCACTTATATGAGTCTGGTGATTTCTTTGGTGGGAATGTCATTAGCAATTGAAGGGAGCTTTCGTTCGGCAGTGTTTTGTCTGGCTCTCTCAGGTGTGTGTGATATGTTTGACGGAAAAATTGCCCGCAGTAAGAAAAACCGGACAGATAGGGAAAAAGCATTTGGGATACAAATTGACTCGCTGTGCGATAGTATTTGTTTCGGTATATTTCCGGCAATGATTTGTTATCTTATGGGTGTAAGAGGGCTGTTAGGCTGGATGTGCATTTCTTATTATTCTATTTGCGGTGTCATTCGTCTGGCGTATTTTAATGTGCTGGAGTCAGAGAGGCAGCATATGGAAGATGGCGAGAACCGTTATTTTCATGGTGTTCCCATTACTTCAATTGCCATTATTCTGCCTATGGTATTTTTGATACACATGGTGTTGGATGATAAGGTATTTCTTATTTTATTATATGCAATGCTGCTGATTGTCGGCTCTTTATTTATCCTGGATATTAGAGTAAAAAAACCCAGCATTATCACTCTCGTCCTCATGGTGCTTCTTGGGTGGGTAGCAGTGTTTATGGTAGTGATGTATTCTAAATTACGCGTTCCGAAAATGCATTTTCCGCAGACACCGTTTCATGACTGGTTTGTCAAATATTTTATAAGCGGATAAACGATATTCTGCGATATGAAGATGCTGTAGAAATCACGTGAAAATCAGAGTATGTAGAATGCTCTATCAGTGGGAAACAGAGAAATGGAGATGGAGTGCCATGTATCGGGATAGACAGGGAAGGGAAATAAAGGGAAATGAGGGACAGGATTATATTTTAGACAAATTATATCGCTCGCTGCCGGGAAAGGTGCTTTTGCCTTTGCTGATATCTCCGCCTGTATCTGCTATGGCAGGAAAATTTTTTGACTCCGGGTTGTCTGCATTCATGGTATCTGGTTTTGTTAAGCGTAATCACATTGATTTGGGTCTGTATAAAAAACAAAAATTTAATAGTTATAATGACTTTTTTACGAGGGAGATTCGTGAGGGAGAGCGGGAATTTGATTGGAAACCGGAGGCTTTTTGTGCTCCCTGTGATAGTAAATTGTCAGTATATTCAATATCTAAAGACTCTGAGTTTTCCATTAAATCTATGAATTACACGATGGAAAGTCTGACACGCAGCAGGCGCATTGCACGGCAGTATGAGGGGGGATTGCTTCTTGTGTTTCGATTGACAGTAGACGATTATCATCATTATGCCTATGTGGACGACGGTGTGGTGACAAGAAATTATCACATTCCGGGAGTATTTCATACAGTAAATCCTCTTGCAGGGGAGTTATATCCCATTTACAGAGAAAATACAAGGCAGTTTTCTATTATGCGCAGTACACATTTTGGAAATGTGTTGATGATGGAGGTGGGTGCACTGCTGGTAGGAAGAATATGCAACTTCATTGATGGCGACGGAAAGACATCAGTGGTTCGGGGACAGGAAAAGGGAATGTTTGAATTTGGCGGTTCTACGGTAATTCTTGCTGTGGAAAAGGACAGAATTCGCATAGACGATGATATTTTGCGAAATTCAGATGAGGGCATAGAGACCATTGTAAAACAGGGTGAACGAATAGGAACTGCCATTTGAATGATAGGTACATAAGTGAAATCCGGGTGCTTCCCGTACAGATAAGACGAAAGGAACAATGCAGATTGAATACACCAATTTTTGATTTTGTTTCGGAATATACCCAAAAGAACGCCAGCAGGATGCATATGCCGGGGCATAAGGGAAATGCATTTTTAGGGTGTGAGTCCATGGATATTACAGAGATTCCCGGTGCGGATGTGTTACACCATGCCACGGGAATTATTCGGGAGAGCGAAGAAACGGTGGCCTCTCTTTTTGGGAGTGGTGCCACTTTTTTTTCTACGGAAGGGTCTTCACTATGTATCAAGGCGATGTTAGATGCACTTGTGCAGGCGGCATACGGAAAAGAGATTTGTCCGGTAATAGTCGCGGCGAGAAATATACACCGCTCTATGGTGGATGCCTGTGCACTGTTGGATTTGGACATCCGGTTTGTGAAGGGCTCAAATCCCCGGCATATTTGTACGAGCCGTCTGACTCCGGAAAATCTGCATAGGGAATTATCGGTTATGGATAAAAGACCGCTGGGGGTTTATGTGACTTCGCCGGATTATTTGGGAGAAATGCAGGATATTGCCGGACTGGCAAGAGTTTGTCGGGAGTTTTGTGTGCCGCTTGTAGTTGACAATGCCCACGGTGCTTATTTGCGTTTTCTGGAGCCTTCCCGTCATCCCATAACACTGGGAGCGGCAATGTGTTGTGATTCAGCCCATAAGACACTGCCGGTACTTACAGGGGGGGCGTATCTGCATGTGGCGGAGGAGTTTGTAAAAGATTTTGCATGGAGAATTCCCGGGGGAATGGCATTGTTTGGCTCCACCAGCCCATCGTACCTGCTATTACAGTCTTTGGATTTGTGTAACCGATATTTGGCAGATGGATACAGGGAACGTTTGAAATTGTTCGTGGCACGTCTGGAGCAATGTCGTAACCATATGCAGCAGTGTGGCTTTGTCATCCGTGAGTCGGAAGCGTTAAAGATTACCATTGAGGCAGCAAATATGGGAGTTTCCGGAGAGAGTCTGGCAGAAAAGCTTCGGGTGGCAGGTATAGAATGTGAGTATAGCGACAGGGATTATGTGGTGTTGATGCTTACGCCGGAAAACACGGAGGAAGATATACAACGATTGGAACGTTTTGCGGATGCATATAGGGAGAAAGGTTGTTATACGGATTCCCGACAGTCTGTCAATAGAGAAGTAAAAGAGAAATGTCAAGAGGGCTCTCCGAGTCCCGCAACCCTATATATGGGAGAAGTGACTAGAGCTTGTTCTATTCGGGAGGCGGTGTTTGCACCCGGTGAGGAAATACCGGTGGAGGAGGCGGTAGGACGTATTTTGGGAGCTGAGACAGTGTCCTGTCCACCAGCCATACCCATTGCGATTTGCGGGGAGAGGATTACGCATGAGATGGTCAGGTTGTTTCAGCGTTATGGAATTTCTACTGTGACAGTGCTTAAGGGGAGTAGTTGATGAAAAACCATTGGCATTGTATAATACATTTGATATATGGTTCATCGAAAACAAGATTATAGAAAGAATGTTTGAAGGAGGTATTACTTGGTATGCTTGCAAAGAAGCTAAGTGTTATTATTCCATGCTATAATGCAGAAAATATTATTGAGCGTTGCTTGAATTCTCTGGTAAATCAGACTTTGGGTTTGGAAAATATGGAAATCATATTAGTGAATGATGCTTCTACAGATGGGACATTACAGATATTAAAAGCATGGGAAGAGAAATATCCGGATAGCATTTTGTTGATTGACAGTACTGTGAATATGAAGACAGGAGGAGCCAGAAATCTGGGTATCCAACATGCTAGTGGAGAATATATCGGATTTGTGGATAATGATGACTGGGTTGATGAGACGATGTACGAAAAGGCATATTCAGCAGCTAAAAAACATAACTGTGATGTTGTAGGTGTGTTATATGCCAGAGAACTGGAGAATGGTTATCGTTTTCCATTTGCTATGCCAAAGGGAAAGAAAAATGTGCCGGTGGATGCAACGAAACCCATACCGGATGGAGTTTCCCCATTGCCGGGAGAAGTCTGGTCTAAAATATACCGCAAATCTCTCTTGGTAGACAACGATTTGTATTTTCCGGAGGGATTATCTTATCCAGAGAATTATTGGGCTCTATTACTGAAGTATTATATAAAATCCTATTATGTTGTGGACGAGATATTGTATCACTATATCCAGTATGAGAATTCGATTATTGTGTCAGGAAATTTAGATCATATACTGGATCGTCTGGAGATTCAAATAAGATTATTGCAGGAAATCAGCAAACGGGGATTGGCAGATATTAATGACTCTAATATTAAAAAAAATTTTCTCCATCTATATTACGTCAACACTTTACATCTGATTTTTATGAGGGAGCAGTCTGCCATACCGTATGAAATATGCAATCAAATGAAAGAAGAAGTTTTGAATATATACCCCCAATATTACGAAGATAATTTTGTCAAGCAATACTGTTGTAAAGATAATGCTTTCGCTTTTTTGTTACGTACTTTGGAATATAAAATGACAAATGATCTGTGGGATAAGGCTGCCGAGGTTTATCCGGATGAAACATATGACCTGTCCATATTTTTGCATGCGGAAAAAGAAGAAAAGGTACAGGGAACTCTGGAAAACCGGGAAGTATTTAAGTTGGGATACCTTCTTTTTAGAGAGATGCAAAGTATTCTATCTGAGTTTCATCAAATATTATATCAAGAATATTTAAACGCCGGGAAATTGAACACCAGCCGGGTGAAAGCCATATGGCAGCATTATGAGGACATGATACTGCAGCGCGTGGAAGAAGCGGGAATGATTGAAGATGTAGTTCGGGAGAATTATCATTTGGAACAGAAATTTTATCGACTGGATGGATTGGAACGATTATGGAAGGAATCTCTTTCTGCTTTTGACAGAGGAGAGACAGAAAGTAGTATTTCCATTTTAATAAAATTACAACAATTTTTGGTTATGTCGCAGGATTTATATCAGGGCGTTTGGTGCAGGAATGAATTAATTGATTTATCCGATGATCTAGAGCAATAACAGTAAATTGAATTATTAGACAAGCTTTTACCTGGAAGGCATCTGTGCTTGTCAAAGAATGTTGGATTTGCTATACTGAATCTATATAGCTATTGATTGATGGATGCTGGATTTAGGAAGCATTTTTTCCTAATACATTAAAATGGAGGAGTTATGAGTATAAAAAAAGAGCTATTTGGGACGACAAAAGACGGAAAGGAAGTTACACGTTATATTTTGACTAACAGCCAGGGGGCAAGTGTCTCTTTTCTGGATTTAGGAGCTGTGATACAGAGTATTCTGGTGCCGGATAAAAACGGAAAACTGGAGGATGTAGTGCTGGGATATGATACTGTCAGCGGATACGAGACCAATGTCCCCAGCTTCGGAGCACCGGTAGGACGTTGTGCCAACCGGATTTCCGACGGACAGTTTACATTGCAGGGAAAGACTTATGTATTAGAGCAAAATGATGATACCAACTGTCTCCACGGCGGTTATCTCCGCTATAATCATATGATGTATGAGGCAGAGTGCATGCCGGGGGCAGAGGGAGACAGCATTGCTTTTTCCCGTCTCAGTCCGGACGGGGAGCAGGGATTTCCGGGGAATTTATCTCTGACGATTACATATACATGGAATGATGCCTGTGAACTGCTGATAGAATACAACGCAGTCTGTGATCAGGATACGGTTTTGAATCTGACAAACCACAGCTATTTTAATATTGGCAGTGGTGGACAGGGTGAGGGTAATGTATTGGGACTGGAAGTGCAGATTGCGTCGGACCGCTATACCCCCATCGGAGATAAGAGACTTCCTACCGGGGAAATACGTTCCGTGGAGGGAACGGCAATGGATTTTCGGGAATTTCAAGCATTGGGCAGCAGAATCGGGAGGGATGACCCGGATGTACAGACGGTATCCGGTTATGACCACAATTATATCCTGCCACAGAAAGACGGTGAAATCATTTACGCGGCAGCAGTAAAAGATTCTGAGAGCGGGCGTATTATGGAAGTATTTACCGATATGCCGGGAATTCAGTTGTATTCTGCGAAGGAATTAGAAGAAACGGGTGGAAAAGGTGGTATTACTTACGGTCACTTTGGAGGTGTCTGCTTTGAGACACAGCAGTTTCCTAACGGAATCAATGAGCCAAGCTTCCCCAACCCGATTCTGAAGGCAGGGGAAGAAATGGAATCTACCACCATATATCGATTTGGGATTGAGAGTACAGAAAATGCGTGAGAGGACTGTGGTGAACTTATGAACATTTTGTGAAACACCACATAAAATATAGCATCGGAAAAGAGTGGTGAATGTAGAATGAAAAATGTATTTCAAAAGTGTTTGCGGAGAGATTTTGGAGAATATGAGTATTTACTATATGTGCAAATGTGCCGGGAGGAATTACGCGGGCAGACTCCGGAAAAAATGTCTTATGAAAATAAGCCAATATATCAGCACATGTACCAGCTTTTAAAACAAGAGACACCGGAGAGCCTTACAGATAGAGCGGAAAGGTTGTTAGATACCATGCATCACGCCTTTCAGATTGGAAGACAGTTTTTTTCCGTAATCATTTTTTATATTTTATCGAATATCGTTTTGATAGGTTTGGAATTGGATTATACAGTGACTTGTATCAGTCTGTCGTTGATTGGTGCTTGTTTCTTATATAAGCTGGTAGAGTTCCTCACGAATAAATATTGTTTTATAGATGCTTATTTGGTAATGGTTTACAAAGCGGTGCTGGAAAAGTTGCAACCACCCGCTTTATATTAGTATGACGTCGTCAAGTTGAAGCAGGGTTCAAATTGGCGACGTTATACTAATCCGAGTTTGTGAAAAGCATGTTGTAAACCGTCTTGCAGGATATCATCGGTTACCATGTCAGCGGCTTCGCATACTTGCGGACAGCTGCCGCCCATGGCAATGCTTGTTTCGGCAAATTCCAGCATAGGTAAGTCGTTGGTGCTATCGCCAATGGCAATGGTATCCTCCAAAGGAATATGAAAATAATCCATCAAATATTGTATGCCGCTCGCTTTGGAGCAGCCGGATGGGACAACCTCATAAAAACCGCTTCCTCGGTCGATGAAAGTCAGTTCATCTTTGAAGGCATTTTGAAAACGGAGTAGATTGCTGGTTTCGTCTGTACAGATACAAAATTTGTCAAATTTGAGATTGCAGGCATTTTCCGGAGCAACTAAGTCAAAGGCAACGGAGAATACTGTGCGGTGTTCCTCCTGGAAATCACCGATATGAGAGTGATAGGGGCGTGTGCTGTAATAGAGAGTATGGCTTCCTTCCAGCAGCCATTCCAGATTACATTGCTCCAATTCCTTTAATATGCGGTTTCCAAGAGAGAAAGGAATGGTTTTCTCGAAAATCACATTATCATGATATATAATATAGGTTCCGCATCCGCAGACGAAACCGTCCATGCATAACTCATGGATGGTTTTATCAATTTCAGACAGGGTACGACCTGTATTTATAAAACATAAATGACCATTTTGCTGCAAGTCATGAATGGTATCTTTTGTGCTTTGGGGAATAACACGTTTGCCGCCGTTTTCGGTAACAATCGTGCCATCGATATCAAAAAAAATAAGTTTTGGTTTCATGATGATTACCTCGCTGTCTCTTTGTAAGTCACACCCCAGTACCATAGTAGGATGAAAGTGCGGGAAGTACTCATTTATGATAGCGAAAAACAAAGTAGGATGCAAGGTGGAATGGAGATGATTGTGAAAGATTATTTGCCGATTTGTAAGAAAGATATGGAGAAGCGGGGTTGGCAGGAAGTTGACTTCGTGTATGTATGTGGGGATGCCTATGTGGACCATCCCTCTTTTGGTATGGCGATTATATCACGCGTACTGGAGTCTCATGGATTTCGTGTGGGTATCATCTCCCAGCCGGACTGGCGGGATGATGCGAGCATTCAGGTATTCGGAAAACCGCGGTTGGGCTTTTTGGTTTCGGCTGGCAATATGGACTCCATGGTCAACCACTATACAGTATCTAAGAAACGTCGCAGTAAGGATGCGTATACTCCGGGCGGTGTGACGGGAAAACGCCCCGACTATGCCACGGTGGTATATTGTAACCTGATTCGCAAGGTGTATAAGCAGATTCCTATCATTATCGGCGGCATGGAGGCAAGTCTGCGCCGTTTTGCCCATTACGACTACTGGTCAGATAAGGTGCGTCATTCTATCCTGGTGGATTCCCAGGCGGATATAGTAAGCTACGGAATGGGGGAGCGCTCCATCGTAGAAATTGCGGAAGCGTTAGACAGCGGCATTGCCGTGGAAGATATCACATTCATAGCGGGTACGGCATATCGGACAAAAAATTTGGAACACGTATATGATGCTAAGATTCTGCCTTCCTATGATGAAATCTGCAGGGATAAGAAAGCCTATGCAAAAAGCTTTTATATACAGTATCAAAATACGGATGCCCTGACTGCCAAGTGTCTGGTGGAGCCGTATAACGAGCATCTGTACGTCGTGCAGAACATACCGGCACAGCCATTATCTGAACTGGAGATGGACGATGTGTATGCACTTCCCTATATGAGAAACTATCATCCCTCCTATGAGGAGGCGGGAGGGGTGCCGGCATTGGCAGAAATAAAATTCAGTATAACAAGCAATAGAGGTTGCTTTGGCGGATGTAATTTCTGTGCTCTCACGTTCCATCAGGGACGTGCCCTTCAAGTCCGCAGCCATGCTTCTATCGTAAAGGAAGCGGAGGAGATGACGGGAGATAAGGAGTTTAAGGGATATATTCATGATGTGGGCGGACCCACTGCCAATTTTCGCCATGCCGCCTGCGACAAGCAAAAGGAACATGGTGTTTGTGCAGACAGACAATGCCTGTTTCCAAAGCCCTGCCCCAACTTAAAAATCGAGCATAGGGACTATTTGAAATTGTTACGTAAATTGCGCAATATTCCCGGAGTGAAAAAGGTGTTTATCCGCTCCGGCATCCGATTTGACTATTTGGTGGAAGATAAGGACGATACGTTTTTCAGGGAGTTATGTGCGAATCACATCAGCGGGCAGCTGCGTGTGGCACCGGAGCATGTATCTGACGAAGTATTAAAACATATGGGGAAACCCCTTCATGCAGTCTATGAGCGGTTTTTGAAACGATATGAGAAGGTGAACGGTAAATTTGGTGGCAGGCAGTATGTGGTGCCTTATCTCATGTCTTCCCATCCGGGCTCTACGTTAAAGGAGGCTGTAGAGTTAGCAGAGTATTTGCGGGATTTGGGATATATGCCGGAGCAGGTGCAGGATTTTTATCCCACCCCGTCTACCATATCTACCTGTATGTACTACACGGGGTTAGACCCCCGCACCATGGAAAAAGTGTATGTGCCCCAAAATCCTCATGAGAAGGCAATGCAGCGGGCACTTATCCAATACCGGAATCCGGCAAATTATGATTTGGTGAAAGAAGCATTAGTGAAAGCCGGCAGGCAGGATTTGATTGGATTTGATAAAAAATGCCTGATTCGACCGCGGAAGGAAAAGTGGCAGGAGAAAGCGTGGGACAAACGAAAAAGCCGCAGGAAGTAGTTGACAAAAGTACCGGTGGGAGTTAAAGTAATATTGATTAAGGGGGTTTGGTAATTATTACATGTTGCCGATATTATATTTAGAGTAAGTAGTAGTTGTATGTGTATAGGAGATACACATTTATATTTTAAGAAAGGCAGGGGATGGTCATGTCTTATAATGATTTTAACAGTTTATTTGGCTTAGGTGGTAACGATAACAGTCTGTTCGGCGGTCTGAGTACTTCTTTAAGTGATTACAATATGATACGCAGTGGTGTATATGGGAAATTATTAAAATCCTATTATTCCACCGCAAACAAAATGAGTTCGGATTCTGACGACGGGGCAAAAAGTGCAAATAAGTCACCGATTAAAAAGGCAGAGGTAAGAGAGTATAAATATAACCTTAAAGTGAATCAGGGAATGCAGGAGGTTAAGAGCAGCAGTGAGAGTTTGTCCAAGGCTGCAGAAGCACTGAATAAGTCATCCCTGTATGAAAATAAGGTTGCTGAGGATGGTACTGTGAAAGACAGTCGTGCCTCTGTAAAGTCCGCTGTGAAGAATTTTATCAGTGCTTACAATTCTTATGTTGGCAGTACAGGCTCCTCCAATTCCAGCTCAATTCAGAGTCAGAATTTGGAAGTGCTTAAGGCAGTTTCTGCAAATTCCAAAGATCTTGCGGAGATTGGAATTACCATAGATAAAAAGGGAAATCTCGTAATGGACGAGGAGAAGTTCGACAAGGCTGATATGTCGAAGATTAAAGCATTGTTCGAGGGCAATGATTCCTTTGGTAAGAAAGTAGGAGATATCGCTCAGCAGACTTATCGGACAGCAAAGAGTGCTACATACAGTGCAAATGGCGGTTCCAGTTACAGTAGCAGTGGTGATTATTCTTCGCTGGGAAATGCCAACCAGATTTTAGATCAGATTCTGTAATGAGATACAGATGACATATAAATCTGACGATTCACTGTCCAACCGTGTATACGGTTGGGCAGTTTTACTGTGTTGGGAAATATTTGTTTTTGTACTGTTATACAGTCAATTATTCCGGAGGGAAACAGTCTATGTACCGATTTTATGTGATGCCGGAGCAGATTTCCGGGAGAGAGATTTGCATTACCGGCAGTGATGTAAACCATATGAAAAATGTTTTGCGTCTCGAGCCCGGAGACTGGGTCGTTGCCTGTGACGGCAGTGGGACGGATTATGTTTCCCGTATACGGTCATTGCAGCAGGAGGAAGTGATTCTCGGTGTGGAAAAGATACAGGATACCGGTACCGAGCTTCCTGTCCGCATTACCTTGTTTCAAGGGATGCCCAAAAAAGACAAGATGGAACTGGTCATCCAGAAAGCGGTGGAATTGGGTGTGGGTGAAATTGTCCCTGTATTGACGAAACGTTGCGTGGTAAAGTTGACGGAGGAAAAGAAAATAAAGAAGCGGATGGAGCGTTGGCAGGCAATTGCAGAGTCGGCAGCGAAACAGTGTGACAGGGGAATCATTCCCAAGGTGCATGAGCCGGTGACTTATCAGGAAGCTTTGGATATGGCAGGACAGTTGGAATACGGCATTATTCCGTATGAGTTACAGGAGGGCATGCGGGAGGCGAGAGAGATAGTGAAAGCTGCCTGTACAAAGCAGTCTCTGGGAATTTTCATCGGTCCGGAGGGCGGCTTTGAGGAAGAAGAAGTGAAACAGGCGATGGAAAGGGGTGTCAAGCCTATGACGCTGGGAAAACGGATTCTTCGCACGGAGACAGCGGGAATGGCACTGCTTTCTATACTGATGTTTCAAATGCAGGCAGAATGATAACGAATGGAGAATTGTAAAATATGGAAGCATATTTAGACAATGCTGCCACCACGCGGGTTTTTTCGCAGGTGCGGGAATGTATGGTGCAGGTATTGGAGAAAGACTTTGGAAACCCCTCCTCCAAGCATACGAAAGGCATGGAGGCAGAGCAATATATACGGCAGACGAGAGATGAAATTGCAAAAACATTAAAATGTCAGGGGGCGGAAATTGTTTTTACATCGGGGGGGACGGAAGCCAACAATATGGCTTTGATTGGTGCCGCCATGGCAAATAAACGGGCTGGTATGCATATCATTACCACGAGGATTGAACACGCTTCTGTGCATGAGACACTTGCCTTTCTGGAGGAACAGGGATTTACCGTGACATATCTGCCGGTGGACGAGATGGGCCATTTGTCTCCGGATGTGCTTAAGGAGGCGTTGACACCGGAAACCACGGTCGTGTCAGTGATGTATGTAAATAATGAGATGGGCGCTGTGCAGGATATTCAAGAGCTTGCAGAGGTTGTACATGCATACGGTCCTAATATTTTGTTTCATGTTGATGCGATACAGGCGTATGGAAAATATCGAATCGTACCTAAGAGAATGGGAATCGATTTGCTGTCCGTGAGCGGGCACAAGCTGCATGGACCGAAGGGTACGGGGTTTCTCTATGTGAGGGAGCGTGCAAAAATTCGTCCTATTTTGTTCGGGGGCGGACAGCAGAAAGGATTTCGCCCGGGAACGGAAAATGTCCCCGGTATCGCCGGAATGGGGGAGGCGATTCGCCTTATGATGGAGGACAGGCAGCAAAAGGTTGATAAATTATACGGCTGTAAGGAACGATTTTTAAGGGGACTGCAAGAACTGGAGGGCATTACGGTAAATGGTACGGATTTGGATTCCCTGAGGGAGTCGGCACCCCACATTGTCAGTGTGAGTTTTGAGGGCATTCGCAGTGAGGTGTTGTTACATGCACTGGCGGAGAAGGGGGTGTATGTTTCGTCCGGCTCCGCATGCTCCTCCAATCATCCGGAGTTAAGCGGAACATTACAGGCAATCGGTGTGCCGGAGGGGCTGTTAGATTCCACACTGCGGTTCAGTTTTTCTGTGGATACGGAGGAAGAGGAAATTGCATACGCACTGGAACAGTTAAAGGAACTACTGCCTGCACTGCGTCGGTTTGTGCGCCACTAGAACATTTGGAGGTTGGAATGGGAAAACAAGCTTTTTTGTGTAAATATGCGGAGATTGGTATCAAGGGAAAAAACCGCTATAAATTTGAGAATGCGTTGTGTGAACAGATTCGACACCGCCTGTCAAAGATTGATGGTGAATTTACGGTTGTCAGGGAGCAGGGGCGCATCTATGTGGAGGCAGATGGTGACTATGATTTTGAGGATGCCATTGAGGAAATGAGCCATGTGTTTGGTGTGTCGGGAATCAGTCCGGTAGATGTGATAGAGGATAAAAACTGGGACAATCTGACAGTGGCAGTGGGAGACTTCGTGGAGCGGCAGTATGGCTCTAAGTCGTTTTCCTTTAAGGTGAAGTGCCGTCGTAGCGATAAAGGATATCCTCTGACATCTCCGGAGGTCTGTGTGGAGATGGGCGGTTATCTGCTGGAGCGATTCCCGGGACTTTCTGTGGATGTGCATGAGCCGGATGTGTATATATGGGTGGAAGTGCGAGACAAAGCGTTTGTATATTCCAAAGTGTATCCGGGTGCCTGTGGAATGCCCTTGGGAACAAACGGCAAGGCGATGTTACTTTTGTCGGGAGGAATTGACAGTCCGGTGGCAGGATATATGATAGCCAAGAGGGGAGTGTATATAGATGCGGTATATTTTCATGCACCGCCCTATACCAGCGAGAGGGCGCAACAAAAGGTGGTGGACCTGGCAAAACTGATTTCACGGTATGTGGGACCTATCCGGCTGCATGTGGTAAATTTTACGGAAATTCAGATGTATATCTATGAACAGTGTCCTCACGAGGAATTGACGATTATCATGCGGCGATACATGATGCGGATTGCTGAGAAACTGGCACTGCAAAACGATTGTCTGGGACTTATTACGGGGGAGAGCATTGGTCAGGTGGCGAGCCAGACCATGCACAGTCTGGCGGCAACGAATGAGGTGTGCACTTTGCCGGTATATCGTCCGTTAATTGGGTTTGACAAGCAGGAAATCGTGGACATTTCAGAAAAAATCGGTACTTTTGAGACATCCATACAGCCTTTTGAAGATTGCTGCACGATTTTTGTGGCAAAGCATCCGGTAACCCGACCGGAGCTCAAAGTGATTCGCCGCTCCGAAGAAAATTTGATTGAAAAAATTGAAGATATGGTAAATACTGCCATGGAAACCATTCAGATCATAGAGATTGACGAGTAGGTGTAAATTGGCTGTGCAGGATTAGCAAGGGGATGATTCGAGGGAAAAAAGCGTCTGCACAGCAAAAAGCACCCCTTCCGTGTGAAGAGATGCTGCAATTTTCTCCGATGGATGTATACATTATTCCACGATATATGCTTTCAATGCGTTGAGTATATCATCCATATTATCATCATCATGGATGTTTAATTCAATGGGCTTTGAAAGGTCAAGGCTGAAAATACCCATGATGGACTTAGCGTCAATTACGTATCTGCCAGATACCAGGTCGAAATCCGTATTAAACTTTGTAATATCGTTTACAAATGCTTTTACTTTGTCGATGGAATTTAAAGAAATCTTTACCGTTTTCATGTTTATACCTCCTTTTGTTTTTTCCATCTAACATACTAGACACTATGAGAGAAAAAGTCAATATGCAATGTTGCCAAAAATGAAAGAAAAAACGATAGAAACATAGAACATTTTAGTAAAAACATACGGGAAGGGGGGATTTTGTTATGCGAATTGCTTTTTTAACCCTGGGTTGTAAAGTGAATTCTTATGAGACGGATAAAATGAAACAACAGTTTATCCGGACGGGAAATACCGTTGTCTCTTTTGATGAGGAGGCAGATGTTTATATGGTGAATACCTGTACTGTGACAAATATTGCGGACCGCAAGTCCAGACAAATGCTTCACCGGGCAAAGAAAAAAAATCCCGCTGCACTCATCGTAGCAACCGGGTGTTATGTAGATTCTGCACTTGCCAGAGGAGAGAAAGATGAGAGCGTGGACCTCTTTGTGCCAAATGACAAAAAAGATGTCATAGCCACATTGGTAAAGGATTTCTGGCAGGAAAAGATACTGCAGGAGCAGTATGAGTGCGGCGGGGACAGTCTGTCGGAAGAATGTGCAGGATTTTCAGAGCAGGCAAAGGGGGAGTCCCATACAAGAGCTTATGTCAAGGTACAAAATGGTTGCAATCTATATTGTTCGTACTGTATCATTCCGTATGTGAGAGGTCCGCTGACCAGCAAACCGATAGCGGATGTGATTACAGAAGTGGAACAACTGGCAGCGAAAGGTGTCAAAGAGGTGGTTATAACCGGGATTCACCTGTCCTCATATGGCGTGGATGACAGAAAGGCGGGGTCTTTTTTGGAATTGCAGGGACGTCCGCTGCTGGAGCTGCTTAAGGAGGTCAATCAGGTGGAGGGTATAGAGAGGATTCGCCTTGGCTCTCTGGAACCGCGTATCATTTCCGAAGAATTTGCGGGAGAGCTGTCAAAATGTTCCAAAGTTTGTCCCCATTTTCATCTCTCTTTGCAAAGTGGTTGTGATGAGACACTGCGCCGGATGAACCGTCATTACACGGCAGCAGAGTATCTGGACGGAGTGGAGGTACTTCGCAAATACTATGATGAGCCGGCAATCACTACCGATATTATCGTGGGGTTTCCGGGAGAAACGCCGGAAGAATTTGCGAAAACTTGCGCCTTTACAGAGCGGGTAGGATTTTCCCGGATTCATGTATTTAAATATTCCCGGAGAAAGGGAACGGTGGCAGACGGGTTGGAAAACCAGATTACAGAAGCCGTGAAGGGGGAGCGCAGCGATGTTTTGATGGAAATCGAGGCACGGCTGGAGGAAACATATTGCCGACAGTTCTTGGGTACAGAGGAAACCATTCTCGTTGAGGAAGTTACGTCTATAGAGGAGAGGGATTACTTTGTCGGTTACACCACGAGATATGTGCGCGTAGCGGTTCCTGTGGGAGAAAACGCACATATAAAGCCGGGTGAGATGGTCGATGTGAACCTAATAAAGCAGACGATATCCGGTTATTTGGTGGGAGAATGTACTGTTTCTTGATTTGTTGCTTTTTTGTTTGTTAGATATGAAAATTTATGGGTAGAATCTAAAAAGAAAAACTTGTTTTTTTTGAATGATTATATTACTATATACGATAGGTAAGAGTACGTGAAAAGAGAATGGAGGTTAGTGCCTTTATGCAGGAAATCAACAATACACAATATTTCAATGTACAAAAAGAGCAGGATATTGAGGTTAAGGATGTGGTGGAACAGGTGTATCTTGCTTTGATAGAGAAGGGATATAACCCAGTCAATCAGATTGTCGGATATATTATGTCCGGTGATCCAACGTATATTACCAGCCACAAGGGAGCCAGAAGTCTGATTCGTCGTGTGGAGCGTGACGAGATGATAGAATTGTTGTTAGAGGACTATATTCGTAATAATTTTTAACAGGACAGGCTGTGTGGAGAATGGTGTATTGTAAAGAGAAACGGTATAAGGAACGGTGACATAGTGAGAATTATCGGTTTGGATTATGGTGCAAAGACTGTGGGCGTGGCAATAAGCGATGAGATGATGCTGACGGCACAGCCATTGCTGACCATATATCGGCAGAGACCTACAAAATTGCGCCAGACTTTGGCGCAGATAGAGGAAATATTAGAAAAATACGAAGTGGAGCGGATTGTAATCGGATTACCCAAAAAGCTAAATAACGAGGAGGGCGAGCGCTGCGAAAAAACCCGGGAGTTTGCGGATATGTTGATCAGAAGAACGGGACTCGAAGTGGTTTTTCAAGATGAGCGGCTGACAACTGCAGAGGCAGAAGTTCTTCTGGAGCAGGGAGGCGTTCGAAAGGAACGTCGTAAGCAGTATATTGATAAGATGGCGGCTTCATTGATTTTACAGGGATATTTGGATACTATGCCCCGTTAGGAGGAAACTATGACAGAGCAGATTGTCTTTACAAACGAAGATGGGGAAGACATACGTTTTTATGTGATAGAGCAGACAATGCTTGCCGGTGTGAACTATTTGTTAGTGACAGATGGTGATGGGGAGGAAGCCGACGCTTACATTATGAAAAATGTGGGTGAAGACGGTGAAAACGGTGAGTTTGTCTGTGAATTTGTAGAAGACGGGCAGGAATTAGAAGCGATTTCGAAAGTATTTGCAGAACTTTTAGACGATGTTTCTATAGAAGTGCAGGAATGATTCCCAAGGCGATTTTGGTACAGCGTGTAACAGATGTCCGGTCGGTTAGTTACGATTCACTGTATCTAAAGGAGCGAAAATTGTCGAGGGCTTGTTTTTGTGCGCTTAAAAAATGAGAAAGGAAGGTAGAACTTTGAAAAGAGGAACGGAAAAACAGACGGATGTGTTTGCAGAGGAGGCACCGGCAAAGAAAACATTAAAAAGAGCGATTTGGAAAGATGACGTGATGCCGGAGGCGGGAGAAAAGCGACAGGTGCGCAGAGTGAAACGGAACGAGTCCGTAGAAGATAAAAAACCAAGAACCAGAGGTGTGGCAAAGAAAAAGGAAAAAGTAGAGATAGGACAAGGGTTAAAAATAATTCCACTGGGCGGTTTAGAGCAGATTGGAATGAACATCACGGCATTTGAGTATGAGGACAGTATCATAGTGGTGGACTGCGGTTTGTCTTTCCCGGGAGATGATATGCTGGGAATTGACTTAGTTATCCCGGATGTGACATATCTGAAAGAAAATGCAGATAAGGTGAAAGGTTTCGTCATTACACACGGACATGAGGACCATATCGGTGCGTTGCCGTATGTGTTAAAAGAAATCAATGTGCCGGTTTATGCCACAAAACTTACGATGGGATTGATTGAAAATAAACTGAAAGAGTTTGCGATGCCCAAACCGGTGAAACGGAAGGTCGTGAAATACGGTCAGTCTATTAACCTGGGTTGTTTTCGAGTGGAATTTATCCGTACAAATCATAGTATTTCGGATGCTGCCGCATTGGCGATTTTCTCACCGGTAGGAACGGTAGTCCATACGGGAGATTTTAAAGTAGACTTTACGCCTGTCAGTGGAGAGACCATTGATCTGGAGCGCTTCGGAGAGTTGGGCAAGAAAGGCGTACTGGCGCTCATGGCGGACAGCACGAACGTGCAGAAACCGGGGTATACCATGTCGGAGCAGACTGTGGGCAAGGCATTTGATACCATATTTGCAGAGAATGATAAACGCCGTATTATCGTGGCGACGTTCGCTTCCAATGTAGACCGTGTGCAGCAGATTATTAATTCTGCAGAAAAATACGGCAGAAAAGTTGTGGTAGAGGGACGGAGTATGGTAAATGTGATTTCTACTGCCACGGAGCTGGGGTATTTGGATGTTCCGAAAAACATTATGATTGAAATGGAGCAGATGCAGAATTATCCGCCGGAGAAGCTGGTGTTAATCACCACCGGCAGTCAGGGAGAGGCTATGGCAGCCCTGTCCCGTATGGCGGCAAACCTTCACCGCAAGGTGACAATCATGCCGGGGGATACCGTTATTTTCAGCTCCCGTCCGATTCCGGGCAATGAAAAGAGTGTTTCCAAGGTGATAAACGAGTTGGCAGAAAAAGGGGCAAAGGTAATCGTTCAGGATACCCATGTATCGGGACATGCCTCCCAGGAGGAAATGAAGCTGATGTATTCCCTGGTGAAACCGAAATATGCCATTCCCGTACACGGTGAGTACCAGCACCTGAAGAGCCATGCGGAGCTTGCCCAGGAGATGGGAATCCCCAAGGAAAATACGATTATCTTATCATCGGGGGATGTTTTGGACATCAGTGAGGACCATGCGGCGCTGATTGGAAAGGTGCAGGCACAGGGCATCATGGTGGATGGTTTGGGCGTCGGCGATGTGGGGAACATTGTGCTGCGCGACCGTCAATATTTATCAGAGAATGGTTTGATTATCATTGTATTGACATTGGAGAAATATACGAATCAGCTTTTGGCAGGACCGGATATTGTTTCCCGTGGTTTTGTCTATGTGAGAGAGTCTGAATATTTGATGGAGGAAGCCAGAGATGTGGTATACTCTGCGTTGGAAAGATGCCTCGATGTGCATATGACAGACTGGACGAAAATTAAGGCGGAAATTAAGGACAGCCTAAGTGATTTTCTTTGGAAAAAAATGAAGCGAAATCCTATGATTTTGCCGATTATCATGGAGGTCGAATAGTATGAATGAAATTGAGACATTGCTGGAGCAGATGATTGCTAAAATTATGAGTACGAATGAGTACACACAGTATTATGAACTGCTGCAGAGAGTGAAAAGCAATAATGAAGTCTATGCCAGAATAGGAGATTACCGTCGGCGCAGTCTGTGGGTGCAGATGCAGGAGGGAGAGGATTTCATTCATGGCAATAGCGAATTACAGAAAGATTTTGCGGATTTGCAGGAAAACGGACTTGTCAATGAGTTCTTTGCAGCGGAGCATCAGTATGTTGCCATGATTCGAAAAATACAGGACCATTTTTTGGAAGGAATATCGTTAGATACTACATTTTTGGACGGATAATGGACCGGTTGACGGTGCCGGTTTCGGTGCAAGATATAAAAAGTGATAGCATGGAGGATGATACGGTATGGAGTTTAGTCAAAACGTACGATTAACTTTAAATTCGCTGCGTTATATCTTGTCCTTTTGCGTCAATATATTGATTTTTGCGCTTGTAGCTTATGGCATTGGGCAGATATGCGTAAGTGGATATCATTTTTGTTATGAAATATTCGGTTCTGTGGTTGTGGAAGAAGCGCCGGGTACTGACCGGGAATTTGTGGTGCAGCATGGAAGGGATATGCGCTTGGTCGCAAAACAGTTGGAGCAGGAGGGGTTGATTGTAGACCGTTACAGTTTTTATATCCGCACACAGTTGATGGATACAGATGATGTGATTTTGCGTCCGGGGACATATATATTAAATACGAGTATGGATTATGAGGAAATTATAGACCAGTTGACGACGAATGAGTAGGAGATAAGGATGATTGTAGATGAGAGAATGGCAACTTATCTGGAGAGCATATCTTGGCAGATTTCTCCTCACCTTCGTGAAGTGGAGGAGAAGGCACGGGAAAGAGAAGTGCCTATCATTCGCCGTTCCATGCAGTCACTCCTCGCCTTTTTGATTCGGTTACAAAAACCGGAACGGGTATTGGAAATCGGAACTGCAGTGGGATTTTCTGCCATGCTTATGCGTGAGGAACTTCCGAAAGAAGCAGTGTTTGATACGATAGAAAAAGTACCTGCCAGAATCCGGGATGCCAGAGAGAACTTTGCAAATTTTAATCACGAAGAGGATATACATCTGCTGGAGGGGGATGCGGCAGAGGTGCTGGAAAGACTTGTGAGCGAAGGAAAACAATACGATTTTATATTTATGGATGCTGCTAAAGGGCAGTATTCTGTATTTTTGGAATTTATTGAGAAACTGCTCGTCCCCGGCGGGATGCTTGTCACGGATAACGTGCTGCAGGATGGGGAAATCATTCAGTCCCGCTATGCAGTGAATCGAAGGGACAGGACAATCCACGGACGTATGCGTGATTTTTTGTATTATCTGACACATTCTGAGCAGTGGGACAGCGTGATTCTGCCCGTTGGGGATGGTGTGGCAATCTCCGTGAAAAAAGGAGATGTTCCTGTAATTGTAGATAATACTTGTAAATAAAACATTTGTTATATATAATAAGTATGGATAACGTTGCGAAAAGAAGTAGAAATGAGGAACCGATATGTTAGAAAACGGGAAACCGGAGCTTCTGGTACCGGCAAGCAGCCTGGAAGTGCTCAAGGTTGCGGTAATGTATGGGGCAGATGCGGTGTACATAGGCGGGGAAATGTATGGTTTGCGTGCCAAGGCGAAAAATTTTTCCATGGCGGAGATGGCAGAAGGGATTCGATTTGCCCATGCCCATGGGAAGAGAGTGTTTGTGACGGCAAATATTACAGCCCACAATCGGGATTTGGCAGGGGTGCGTGAGTACTTTGGCGAATTGCGTGAAATACAGCCGGATGCCCTTATTATTTCTGATCCGGGGGTATTTACCATTGCAAAAGAGGTGTGCCCTGAGATGGAGATACATATCAGTACCCAGAGCAACAATGTAAACTATGAGACTTATCTGTTCTGGCACAGACTCGGTGCAAAGCGTGTGGTGTCAGCCAGAGAGTTATCCATGAAGGAAATTGCAGAAATCCGGGCAAATATTCCGGATGAACTGGAAATTGAAACCTTTGTACATGGAGCCATGTGTATATCCTATTCCGGAAGGTGTTTACTCAGTCATTACTTTACCGGACGGGATGCCAACTTAGGTGCCTGTACCCATCCTTGTCGATGGAAATACTATATTATGGAGGAAAACAGACCAGGCGAGTATCTGCCCGTAGAGGAGAATGAGAGGGGAACTTATATCTTTAACTCCAAAGATTTGTGTATGATTGAACACATTCCTGATTTAGTGAAAGCGGGCATAGACAGTTTCAAGATTGAGGGTCGTATGAAAACGGCACTGTATGTGGCAGATGTAGCGCGAACATACAGACAGGCAATTGATGATTATTTTACTTCGCCGGATTTATATATAAAGAGATTGGATTACTACCGGGAGGAAATTTCCAAATGCACTTATCGGCAGTTTACCACAGGATTTTTCTATGGAGCCACCAGCCACGAATCTCAGATTTATGACAATAACACATATGTAAAAGAGTACACATATCTGGGACTGGCGGGCAAAGCAGACGAAAACGGATTTGTAGAAATGGAGCAACGCAATAAATTTTCGGTGGGAGACCGGGTGGAAATCATGAAACCATCTGGTGAGAATATTGCAGTTACTGTGGAAAATATGTTGGATGAGTATGGAAACCGGATGGAAAGCTGTCCACATCCGAAGCAGAAAATACAGGTATTATTTAGCCGGACACCGGACGAACTGGATTTGATTCGTGTCCAGGCAGGATAATTTGGAGGAAGAACAAATGGTAAAAAATGTACGCATGAGGTTATTATTGGTGATGCAGGTATTAACCGAGCAGACAGACGAGGAGCATGGTCTCACCATGAAAGAAATTCTTGACTGGGTGGCGGAAAAGGGCATTGCCGGAGAGCGAAAAAGTATCTATGAGGATATTCATGCTCTGCAGGAGTTCGGTTTGCCGATTGGATATTATACGGAGGATAAGACATACCGTTTCCAGCAGTGATGATAGAAAATAAGAAAGGATTATTGGATATGACAATACAGGAGAAGTATCTGAAAATAGCCGATGAGGTGATTGCCAAGGGACCCTATAAGCCGGAGTGGCATTCACTGGCAGAATATGAGGCACCAAAATGGTTTAAAAATGCAAAATTTGGTATTTTCATCCATTGGGGTATTTTTAGTGTACCGGCACATAATAATGAATGGTATTCCCGTAATATGTATATAAAGGATATGGAAGAATGGGAATGGCACCGTAAGACATTCGGTGAGCATACAAAGTTCGGATATAAAGACTTTATCCCTATGTTTACCGCACCAAAATTTGAGCCGAAGGAATGGGCAAAATTATTCAAGAAAGCCGGTGCGAAATATGTTATGCCGGTGGCAGAGCATCACGACGGTTTCCAGATGTATGATTCGGAAATCAGTGAGTGGAACAGTGTGAAAATGGCGATGAAGCGGGATGTTCTCGGGGAGTTAAAAGAGGCAATCCAGGGTGAGGACATGGTTTTCTGCGAATCCAATCACCGTGTGGAGCATTCCTTTTTCATGGGACATGGATGTGAGTTTGAGAGTGATATTAAGCAGCCCATGAAGCTGGGGGATTTCTACTATCCGGCAATGCCGGAGCCGGACAATCAGGATTTATTCAGTCCGGCGCCACCGGAGGATTTCATGGATGACTGGCTGGCACGAAATGTGGAGCTCGTGGAGAAATACCGTCCTGCTATGGTTTACTTTGACTGGTGGATTCAGCATGATTCGGTAAAGCCGTATTTGAAAAAGTTTGCGGCATATTACTATAACCGCGGTGTAGAGTGGGGGATGGATGTGGCGATTTCCTACAAGCACGATGCCATGATGCTTGGCACTGCCATTTTGGATATGGAGCGTGGACATTTCTCAGAAGCGAAGCCGTTTTACTGGCAGGCAGATACATCCATGGCGTTTAATTCATGGTGTTATACAGAGCAGAACCGTTTCAAACAGACGAAGGATGTTCTGCAGGATTTAGTAGATATTGTCAGCAAGAATGGCTGCCTGTTGTTAAACGTCGGACCAAAGGCAGATGGTACTATCTGCGATGAGGAAGTAAAGATGCTTACCGAGATTGGTGAGTGGATGGATGTGAACGGTGAGGCGATTTATGGTACCCATCCGTGGCGTGTACAGGCAGAGGGTAATACGGAAGTGGTTGAGGGTATGTTCTCCGAGGAAGGGCGCAAGGATTTTGATTCCTCTGATGTGCGATTTACCTGTAAGGAGGATTGTATCTATATTATCCCAATGCAGCAGCATGGAGAGGATGTCATTGTAAAGAGCATGGGAGAGGATAGCAAAGACTTCCATGGTATTATTACAGAGTTTACCGCTCTCGGATACGATGAAAAGCCGGAGTATACCAGAGAGGCGGATAAAATGATTATCCATGCTCCTTTTGTGGACAGCGATAAACCGGTTGTTTACCGTATGCGCCTAAAATAAAAGATTCCTGCTTGATGTTTGAGGGTGATTTTTAAGATGATGCAGGAATCGGCATTGACACCATGCCCAATATGTGGTACGTTAAGTATGTTGTTTGTTCTTCCAGTTTAGGATTCAGGTGTCAAAAGCCCCTTCGGGGCTAAAATGACGCAAGTATGTGTGTATGCAAGCCAGCTTGCAACGCCACATATTGTGTTCGGTTGGTGCAAAGCACCCTTTTGACACCCTAATCAGTTTAGGAAACGGTGCAGGACTATACGTAGTTCAAATTGTCACCGCTATCCTGCCGGAGGGCATAGGAATAATATTTTAGTTTTAGGAGGCAGTACAATGAAAGGTACAGTAAAATGGTTTAATGCAAAAAAGGGATTTGGATTTATCTCTGATGAGACAGGCAAGGATGTATTCGTACATTTTTCTGCTTTGCAGATGGATGGATTCAAAGTTCTTGACGAAGGCGAAGAAGTCGAGTTCGACGTTGTCAACGGCGAGAAGGGCCCTCAGGCATCCAATGTGGTAAAGATTGGTTAATCCGATTGCTACCAAGCGTTATAATCAATGCATGAATCATTCTGATTTTTATAAATAAGTGTATATATCGTTTATTCATTAAAAGTTTAGAATTTCAAACACAGGTTGTAACCGAAAGGACTGTGGAACAGGCGTTCCGCAGTCCTTTTTTGCTTAATAGGAAAATCGTCCTATTCGATAAAAATACTCTACAATATTTGTTCAATATATGTTATACTTTACTATGTAGGTTTGTGTGTCAAAAAGTGCTTTTACGTTGAGCAGGCATAAAACACGGACTACAGAATGGAGGATAGGGATGGAAGTGGCAGTTTATCGGAGAAAGGTCAATTATTATGAGACTGACCAAATGGGAGTTGTGCATCACTCAAATTATATCCGATACTTTGAAGAAGCAAGAATTGATTTGATGGAGAAAGTGGGACTACCTTATGCAGATATGGAGGAGAATGGTCTGATCATTCCGGTTTTGTCTGTGGAATGCCATTACGGCAAGCCGGTATTATTTGGAAAAGATTTTGAAGTTCACTCCCGTCTGGTGAAATTTGACGGTCTGAAAATGGAATTTGTATATGAAATCTGGTCGGAAGGGCAGCTTTGTACGACAGGAAATAGTAAGCACTGCTTTTTAGATAAAGATATGAAACCGGTACGAATGAAACGTGTGTATCCGGAAATATTTCAGAAAATGAAAGAACTAGTGGAGGGATAATATGAAGAAAAAACTGCGAGTCATTATTATTACCAGTGTCATTATGATGATTGGTATGGGAGTGTTTTTATGGAAAATGAATGGCCTGTCCAAGGAGAAGACGGCAGAGCAGGAGGCACTTCTCAAAGAAGAAAGAGATTTGCTGGGTGAGAGCAAGTTGAAAGTGATTGACGAAGTAGAAAAGGTAAATATCGTGCCGTTGTATCTTAGCGGAGAAAATAAGAATGTTGTGACGGTAGGTTATGCCAATGAGGCAGAAATCTATGAGGGCAGCAAAGGAAATGGAGCAGAGAAAACACTTACAGATATAAAGAAAAATAAAAAATTTACTTTTCAGGAACCGCTGTGGGCATACAATCCTTATGGGACGAATCCGCAGTCTATGTATGTATATTTCAGATCAAACGGAAGTGCATACTGCCGGTATACGGTTTCCGTGGAAGACAAACAGATAGCGGACTTCACCAGGACTCTGCTGAATAATGGCTCCGGTAATTTAAGTAAGGAGCATGAGTATCAGTTGATTGGTCTTCTTCCGGGGCGGACCAATTATATAACCATAAAAATGTATAACAAAAAGAAAGAGTTAGCGAGCACCGGTACATGGTCCATTGATGTGCCGGCAGATACGAAGGGATTTCCTGAGAGGATGACGGTGGAAAAGGGATATAGTAAACAAACCATTACCAATGGTTTATATACTGTGTTTGCGGATGGAGTAAAAGGCAGCGACGGCAAAAAGCATTACGCGCTATTGCAGTATGATAACTCCGGTATTTTGCGGGCTAATTTTCCGTTGAATGGCAGCGTTGGAAGAAATATGCAGATTATTTATGATTCTCTTGTATTCCAGAGCGCGCCGAATCAGATTGTGCGGATGAATTACCTGGGTCAGGTGACCAATAGCTATCCGGTGTACGGATACAATATCAGTGGAGAATATGTTTATGATGGTAGCGGAAGTTTGTATATGATAGCGACTGCCAATGCCAAAAATGCGACAATCAACAGCAAGATTCTGAAACTTGAATTAGAAAGCGGTGAGGTGAGTCAGGAACTGGATATGGATACACTGTTGCCTAATGTATACAAAAAAGCGGTTAAGAAGCAGGGGAAAAAGAAAGCAAAAAACTGGGTGCAGGTCAATTCCATCCAATGTACAGGCTCAAATCAGTTGTTAGTCAGTTCACAGACATTGTCCAGTATCTTTAAGGTAAGCCAGGTGGGAAGTTTACTGCCATCTGTGGATTACATAATTGCGGATAGTAAACTGTGGAAAGATGATAAGGAATTGAAGGGAAAAGTGCTTACCAAGGCATTAGCGGAAGGACAGGAAGTGGAGGAGACTCCGGAGCCTGCAGTGCAGTCCATATTGGAAACACCGGAAATTCCGGATTTGTTTGAGTCCCAATACGGACAGAACAGCATGACATACACCCAAAAATCAGGGGAAGGGCAATATTATCTGGAAATGTTAAACAACAATTCCGGGAAAGGTGCCAGTCAGGATGGAAGCTCCTATTATTATAAGTATTTTGTGGATGAGGGAGCGGGTAGTTATCAGTTAAATAAGATGCACTCATTGTCTTACACGGCAGGAAACGGAAATGTTATCATGGGAGATAACGTTATCATCTACTGCAACAGTGGTGAGAAAACGATTCAGGAGACAGACAAGAAAGGAAAACTCATTCGTAAGTTTACCTCTGCGGTGCTTCCGTATCGAGTTTATAAGACCGATTGGAAAGGTTTTTGGTTTTACTAAAGGGGAGCAATCGTTGACCCAAAATGGCAAAAGGAGTATACTTATCCTATGAACAGGATTCAAGCGGGTGCCGTTATCCTGGGTTTTAAGGTCTTGTGGCAGGTATGTGCCACAGACTCAATATCAATAAAATAGAGGAGGATTTTAACATGAAATTTTTTGTTGACACAGCCAAAATTGAGGACATTAAAAAAGCAAATGACATGGGGGTTATTTGTGGCGTGACAACCAACCCGTCTTTGATTGCCAAGGAGGGAGGCAAGAGCCAGGTTGATGTATTGAAGGAAATTGCAGCAATTGTGGATGGCCCAATCAGTGGTGAAGTTAAGGCAACTACTGTGGATGCTGAGGGAATGATTGCGGAGGGCCGCGAAATTGCAAAACTGCATCCTAACATGGTTGTAAAGATTCCGATGACGGTGGAAGGATTAAAGGCTACTAAGGTTTTGGCAAGCGAGGGGATTAAGTGTAACGTAACTTTGATTTTTTCTGCAAATCAGGCATTGCTGGCAGCGAAAGCAGGTGCAGCATATGTATCCCCATTCCTGGGACGTTTAGATGATATTTCTATGCCGGGAATTGACCTGATTGAGCAGATTTCTGCTATCTTTGCAAACTATCCGGAAATTGATACGGAGATTATTGCTGCAAGTGTGCGTAACCCGATTCATGTAACAGATTGTGCTCTTGCGGGAGCAGACATTGCAACTGTTCCATATGATGTTATTGAGCAGATGACGAAACATCCGTTGACGGATCAGGGTATTGCTAAGTTCCAGGCAGATTACAAGGCAGTATTCGGAGAGTAGTACGAAATATAGCGTGTGTGAATGGAGGAAAATATGGATACAGTAGCATTAAAAAAGACGGCAAATGAGGTTCGCAAAGGAATTGTGACGGCTGTACATAGCGCAAAGTCCGGTCATCCGGGCGGATCCTTATCTGCGGCAGATATTTTGACTTATCTTTACTTTGAGGAAATGAACATTGACCCTGCCAATCCCAAAAAGGCAGACAGGGACCGTTTTGTATTGTCTAAAGGACACATCGCTCCGGCTTTGTATTCTACGCTGGCACAGCGAGGTTTCTTTCCGGTTGATGATTTGAAAACATTGCGTCATGTAGGTTCTTATCTGCAGGGACATCCGGATATGAAACATATTCCGGGTGTAGACATGTCCAGTGGTTCTTTGGGACAGGGCGGTTCTGCGGCAGTGGGAATGGCGCTCGCCGGCAAACTGGATAAGGCAGATTATCGTGTATATTGCGTGTTTGGAGACGGAGAGATTCAGGAGGGACAGGTATGGGAGGCAGCTATGTTTGCCGGCGCCAGAAATCTGGACAACCTGGTATTTATTGTGGATAACAATGGTCTGCAGATAGACGGAGATATTGAGGATGTATGTTCCCCATATCCGATTGCTGATAAGTTCAAGGCATTCAATTTCCATGTGATTGAAATTGACGCCCATGATTTTGCACAGATTGATGCGGCATTTAAAGAGGCAAAAGAAACTAAGGGACAACCTACGGCGATTGTTGCAAAGAGTGTCAAGGGCAAAGGGGTATCTTTTATGGAGAATCAGGCTAGCTGGCACGGCTCAGCGCCTAACGATGACCAGTTTGCAGATGCAATCGCGGAGCTTGAAAAGGTTGGTGCGGCATTATAAGCCGTGGAAATGGAATTGGAGGAAAAAAATGGCAGAAGTGAAAAAAATTGCTACAAGAGAAAGTTATGGTAATGCTCTTGCAGAGCTGGGAAATGACTATCCAAATCTGGTTGTTTTAGATGCTGACCTTGCAGCGGCAACCAAGACAGGAATTTTCAAAAAGGCATTTCCGGACAGACATATTGACTGCGGTATCGCAGAGAGTAACATGGTAGGTATTGCAGCAGGACTGGCTACCACAGGAAAGATTCCTTTTGTAAGTTCTTTTGCAATGTTCGCAGCGGGACGTGCGTTTGAGCAGGTTCGTAATTCCGTGGGTTATCCGAAGTTAAATGTAAAAATCGGAGCTACCCATGCAGGAATTTCCGTAGGTGAAGATGGAGCTACCCATCAGTGTTGTGAGGACTTGGCGTTGATGCGTACCATTCCGGGTATGGTTGTCATGAATCCGTCCGATGATGTGGAGGCAAAAGCTGCTGTAAAAGCGGCATTAGACCATGAGGGTCCGGTATATATCCGTTTTGGACGTCTGGCGGTGCCGGTTATCAATGATAAGCCGGATTATAAGTTCCAGCTGGGCAAGGGTGTTGTGCTTCGCGAGGGTAAGGATGTCACCCTGATTGCCACAGGATTAGAGGTTTCTGAAACTTTAGATGCCGCTGAGAAGCTGGCTGCTGACGGCATAGACGCTAAGGTAATCAACATCCATACGATTAAGCCGTTAGATGAGGAGCTGGTGGTGGCTGCCGCAAAGGAAACAGGCAAAGTGGTAACGGTAGAAGAACATTCCGTGATCGGCGGTCTGGGCAGTGCTGTATGCGATGTCCTTAGTGAAAAAGCGCCTACACCGGTATTGAAAATCGGTGTGAACGATACGTTCGGTGAGTCCGGTCCGGCAGTGGAATTGATTAAAAAGTATGGTTTGGACAGCGAAGGCATATATCAGAAAGTAAAAGCATTTCTGTAAAAAAATTAATCGCAAAAAAATAATATCAGATAACTATTTATGATATTTCGGAGACGAACCGGTGTATACCAATGCACCGGTTCGTTTTTTTCGCTTACAATTTGGCTTTGTTATGCTAAATTTGGCTTTTGCCATCTGAGGACTATTTGACAAAATGACGGATACAGACTATTCTAAAAGGTAGTGGATTTAACCATCGTAGTAATATGGAAATGAGGGTACCAATGGAAAGTTTTAAAGTAAAACCTTTGAAAGAGCCGCCTGCTATTTGCGTGCGGGTGCCCGGTTCAAAGAGCATTACCAATCGTGCCATGTTGTTGGCAGCCATGGGGGAGGGAACCACACTGTTACAGGGAGTACAGTTTAGCGAAGATTCCCTGTATTTTATGAAAGCATTGCAGGATATGGGATTTGATGTTCAGGCAGATCAGGAGGCATGCACCATACGCGTGCGCGGTTTTGGAGGTCATATTCCCAGAGAACAGGCAACGATTTATGTGGGAAGTGCCGGCACGGCAGCTCGCTTTTTGACAGCCTTTGCTGCAATGTCTAACGGTCGATACCGTTTCAATGCATCAGAGCAGATGAATAAACGCCCCATGAGGGAACTGTTTCAGGCATTAGAGGAATTGGGAGCCCGTTTTACATGGCTTGGGGACCCTTATCGATTTCCTATGGAAATACATGGTATGGGACGACGGATTGGAGAGTACCGAATTCAGTTGAATATAGACCGCAGCAGCCAGTTTCTAAGCGCTCTGCTTATGACAGCACCACTGGCAATGGATTTGCTCACTGTGGAATTGACTGGGAAGCGGAGTGCGCGCTCCTATGTGGCGATGACAGAGAAAATGATGCGCCAGTTTGGGCATTCCGGTGTGCTAAAGCACGGAGAGGACTGCTATCAGGTGAGAAAGGCATCTTATCATGCCATGGAATATACGGTAGAGCCGGATGTTTCGGCAGCCTGTTATTTTTATGCGGCAGCCGCTATCACCGGTGGCAGTGCCATTGTACGGTATATGCAAAAGGAATCCCTGCAAGGAGATATGCGTTTTCTGGACGTATTGGAAAAAATGGGTTGTAAACGCCAGTGGGGACGTATGGAGGAGACCGGGGAGCCGGCTCTCCAAATTATCGGACCGGAGAACGGAATACTAAAAGGCGTAGATGTGGATATGAGTGACTTTTCAGACCAGACATTGACCTTAGCTGCAATTGCGCCTTTTGCGGACGGACCGGTGACGGTTCATGGCGTGGCACATATTCGCAGGCAGGAGTCAGACAGGCTGCAGGCAATTGTCAACGAATTAAATAAAATGGGAATACGGTGTGAGATGTTGGAGGATGGAGTCACCATCTATCCGGGGGCTCCGACAGGGGCACAGATTGAAACGTATCAGGATCACCGGGTGGCAATGTCGTTTGCTCTCACGGGGCTGCGCACGGAGGGAATAGAAATTCTTAATCCGGAATGTTGCCGAAAAACTTTCGCGGATTATTTTACTGTGTTTGCAAAAGTGTTCAAACAAAATAAACTTTAGGAAGGAAACACACATATTATGAAAGGAATTATAGATATATTACAGGAAGAAGTGAAGGCAGCATTTGAGCAGGCAGGATATGACGGAAAATATGCAAAGGTGACACTGTCTAATCGTCCGGATTTATGCCAGTATCAGTGCAATGGCGCCCTGGCGATGGCAAAGGAATATCACAAGGCACCGATTCAAATGGCAGAGCAGGTTGTGACGGTGCTTCAGGAATCAAAAACATTTCAGGAAATCACGGCACAGGCGCCGGGATTTATCAATATGACAGTCAGTGACGCTTTTTTGGCAGATTATATGAATGCCATGAGGAAAGCGGAGAGGTATGGGGTAGAACAGTCGGAGCATGAGGAAACGATTGTGATTGATTACGGTGGGGCAAATGTGGCAAAGCCGCTTCATGTAGGACATTTGCGCTCTGCGATTATTGGAGAAAGTATTAAGCGCACGGCAAAGTATTTGGGGCATAAGGTGATTGGAGATGCCCATTTGGGAGACTGGGGACTGCAAATCGGTCTCATTATCACGGAGTTAAAGCACAGACAACCGGATTTAGTGTACTTTGATGAGAATTTTGATGGAGAATATCCTGCAGAGGCACCTTTTACGATGGCAGACCTGGAGGAAATTTATCCGTATGCCAATAAGTATTCCAAGGAAAATGAGGAATACAAGGAGGAAGCGCAGGAGGCGACGGCACAGATGCAGGCTGGCAGAAAGGGGTATCGGGCTCTCTGGCAGCATATTGTGGATGTGTCTGTGGCAGATTTGCGTGAAATCTATACCAAGCTGGGCGTGGATTTTGATTTATGGAAAAAAGAATCCGATGCACAGCCGTATATCCCGGACATGGTTCAGGGGATGAAAGATGGCGGATATGCCCATATTGATGAGGGGGCATTGGTGGTCGATGTGAAGGAGGAGACGGATACGAAGGAGATTCCTCCCTGTATGATTTTAAAATCCAATGGGGCAACTCTGTATAACACAACGGATTTGGCGACAATCGTTGAAAGACGTAAGCTGTTTGACCCGACTCGCATAGTGTATGTAGTTGATAAGAGACAGGCTCTCTATTTTGAGCAGGTTTTCCGCTGTGCCAAAAAGACGAAAATCATTGGGGAAGATGTAGATTTGGTTTTTCTTGGTTTTGGCACAATGAACGGAAAAGACGGCAAGCCGTTTAAGACGCGAGACGGTGGTGTATTGCGCTTGGAGCATTTGCTTCAGGATGTGACGGAAAAGGTGTCAGAGAAAATGGCAGACCGTGATATGGATGAGAAGACACGGGCAGAGGTTGCTGCAAAAGTAGGACTGGCGGCAATCAAATACGGTGATTTGAGCAATCAGGCATCTAAGGATTATGTGTTTGATATGGAGCGTTTTACTTCATTTGAAGGTAATACCGGACCGTATATTATGTACACGATTGTGCGTATTAAGTCCCTTTTGGCAAAAGTGGCGGATATGGGAATCGCCGTTGCAGAGGAGACAGTAATCCTGCCGGCACAAAATAAGAGTGTTACAGATGTGATGCTGTCATTATCCAAGTGGGGTGAGACAGTACAGGCGGCGTATGCGGAGTTAGCTCCTCACAAAATATGTCAGTTCATCTATGAATTATCAGATGCTTTTAATAAATTTTATCATGACAATAAAATTGCAACGAATCCGGAGGAAACAGTGAGGGATTCTTATATCAAGCTTAGTATGCTGGTTGGAAATGTTCTGGAGGTTGCAGTGGAGCTTTTAGGATTGGAGGCACCGGACCGGATGTAGGCTATGATGAAAAGATTATAAGTATTTAGCTGGTTTCAGAGAGTTGAGGCGTGACGGAACGGAGGATTAGTATGTATCGTTTGATATCCCGCCTGGTCATTTACCGGGATATGGAGGAGGACAGTATTTTGCTAAAGCTGGCAGATATTTGCCGGCGTTTTAACAGCGGAAACTATGAAAAGGAAAATCTGGTTACGGAAATTTATGAGCAGATTCATCGTTTACTGGATTTATCCACCCGCTACGGATTTGACAAAAATTTATGGCACAATTATCTTGCGTTCCAGTTGGCGATGAGTGAAAATCCGTTTACTATTGTTTCGGAAAAAGTGGGGGCCAATGACGGGACGGTCAATGCCTTTGCTAAAGGTGACTTTCGCATTTTCAAGGAGTTGTTTGACTATGACTTTTCTGTTTTGGAAAAGGAACTGGAGATAGATTGCTTTTCCGTCATATGTCATTATCAGGCAGTGGGAAAAAGCGAACAGATTTTCAACAAAAGTGTCAGCGAGAAAGTGCAGGAGCTTAGCGAGGAGATTGAGCAGGCTCAGAATGACGAAGACTTGTACCGGATTGTCACAAACTTTTATAAAACCTATGGGGTTGGAAAGTTTGGACTCAATAAGGCTTTTCGGGTTACCGTATCCGGAGAGCATGAGGTATTGGTGCCGATAACCAGCACCGGAGATATGCGCCTGTCGGATTTGATTGGATATGAAAGCCAGAAGCAGAAGCTGATTGAAAATACGGAAGCGTTCGTATCGGGCAGAGAGGCAAATAATGTATTGCTGTTCGGTGATGCGGGCACAGGAAAATCCACCAGCATTAAAGCGCTTCTCAACGAGTATTACAGCAGGGGTTTACGGATGATAGAAGTGTATAAACACGAATTTTCGTACTTATCACAGATAATTGCGGAAATTAAGAATAGAAACTATCGCTTTGTGATATACATGGATGATTTGTCTTTTGAGGAATTTGAGATAGAATATAAATACCTCAAGGCAGTGATTGAGGGTGGATTGGAGACGAAACCGGAAAATGTACTGATTTATGCCACATCAAACCGGAGACATTTGATTCGGGAGACATGGAGCGACCGGTCGGATATGTCTCAGGATGAACTGCATCGTTCGGACACTATGCAGGAGAAGCTTTCTCTCGCAGCACGTTTTGGCGTGACAATCGGTTTTTATCGTCCGAAGCAACAGGAATATTTTGAGATTGTGAAAGAGTTGGCAAAGAAGTATCCGCAGATTACTCTGTCAGATGAGGAGCTATGTAGAAAAGCAAACCAATGGGAGTTAAGCCACGGAGGAATTTCCGGGCGTACAGCCAGCCAGTTTGTAACTTATCTGGCGGGGCGTACCGGGGAGTGATAAAGGCTTTGCGGTTGTAGTGTCAACAATTATAATGGAGGTTCTATGGGTAAAGTATTTCGTAAAATATTAGAATATACAATGTTATTTTGTCTGGTATGCGGTATCGGTGTGCTGATATCCGGAAATACCGCATTGGCGGCAGAGGCAAATATAAAAGGGGCGAAGGCTGCAGTTTTGAAAGCATATAAGCAGTATCAGACAGAGGTGGATGTATCTGCATACAATTTGATCAACGGGAGAGACAGTGGTGCCGTTGTTGATATGATGACAGAGATTATAGCCCAGACTCCAGATTTATTTTATGCGGGACAGAAATTTTCAAAGCTCGTAAATGCGTCCTCTAATCAGATTATAAAATTGGAATTAAGTTACGTAAAGGCATTTAAAACGTCATCCGGAAAGATTAATACGGCTAAGATTAAGAAGACACGCAGCCAGATAAAGAGTAAGGTGAAAAAAGTACTATCGCAGGTGTCTTCGAATATGACAAAGCTGGAAAAAGCATTGGTGATTCATGATTATCTGGTACAGAACACATCTTATTATGACGGCAATGAGGACTACGCAACCAGTGAATGGGGTGTACTCTTAAAAGGAAAGGGCAATTGTCAGGGGTACTCCAAAGCATATGCCATTTTGCTGGAAAAAGTCGGTATTCCCGTGAAATATGCGGATTCCATCGAAATGCAGCATATGTGGAATGTGATTAAATTAAATGGAAAGTGGTATCATGTTGACGTGACATGGGATGATCCGGTTCATCCGGTGACACAAAAAAATCAATATGGGTTGGTAATGCATGAAAATTTTCTGTGCAGCACAACAAATATGAAGAAAAGAGGATATACAGGCATACGCTGCAGTGTAAAGACCTCTAAAAAATACGATAATAAATACTGGAAAAAGGTAAACAGCGGATTTGCATATCGCAGCGGGAAGTGGCTGTTTCAAACAAACAGTGCCATTAAGCAACGTACCCGCATTGCAAGCGGCTCATCAAAAACTTTGAGTCATGCAGGAGGTATTTCCTTTATTAAGGCAAGTAAAAATAAGTATTATTTTATAAATTATAACCGTGTTTATCTGTATAATCGAAAATCCAACCGGGTCAGCCTCGTATTAGACGGAGTAATCGATTACAATAAATACAATTTAACACAATTGCGGTATCAAAAGGGAGAATTGGAGATACGCATGTTGAGAGGCAGCAAAACGAAAATTGTTGTTATGCATCTCAATAACAAATAACGATTCCACCATTGGCGGCATACAGGGAACTGATGCCGCCGGTGTCAGTTATTTTGACATCCTTAAACGGAAGGCGTTTCAAGATTTCCTGCTTTGCAAACTCTGCCCGTTCTTTATTATTGCAGTGGGCAATCATTAGAATTTTCTCTTTGGAATTAATGGCATCTTCTTTGATGGCATCTGCCATTTTTATGATAGCTTTCGTCATACCTCGCGCCTGAGTCACTTTATCGATTTCGCCATTACCGTTGGAGGTCATGACAGGCTTGATATTCAGCGCACTGGCAATGGTCGCTGTCAATGTAGATAATCTGCCGTTTTTTCGCAGGGTTTCCAGAGACTCTAACACAAACTTCGTCCCCATCTCATGGATGAAGTTTTCAGTTTGTTCTATAATTTTTTCCCGAGAATAATTTGCTTCCGCATACTCCTGTATCTTTAATGCGATCAGAGTCTGTCCTGCGGAGGCAGACAGAGAATCAAATACATGAATCCTCTTTTCGGGATGTTCTTCGCAGTACATATTGGCAGCCAGTACAGCACTGTTGTATGAGCCGCTCAAGTGACTGGAAAGGGTGACAACGTAGATGTCGTCTGCACGTTCAAAATGTTTTGAATATTCCTCCGGACCGGGACAGGAAGACTTGGCACATTCCGGATAGGCATCAATGCGCTGTAGAAAATCTTTTTGGTCAAATGTGTCATCATCCACAATATCATAATCCCCGATGTGTATCGTAAGGGGGATGTGGGTAAAGTGAGAGTCCTGTTTCATCTCATCCGTAAAATCAGTGCAACTATCACAAAGAATTAAGTATGACATGATTCTCTCCAATCTGCCGCAAAATAAAACGGCGGTTGTCCTCGTATGTATAACAAAGTGACATGGTTTTTGATACTATGTATATTATCATTGGATATCTGTTATGTCAACATCTTTCCCCATTATAGGAGGATGCATTCTTGACAAAAATTGGACATCTTGTTACAATCAAAGTTAGTGTATTTATGGAAGAATGAGGTAATTCATTATGAAAAAGAGAATTCTATCCATTTTAGTGGATAACACATCCGGTGTGCTTAGCCGTATTGCCGGATTGTTTAGCCGTAGAGGTTATAATATTGACAGTCTGACTGTGGGTGAGACGCAGAATCCGGCGTTTTCCCGTATGACCGTTGTGGTACGTGGAGACGATCAGGTGCTTGACCAGATTGAAAAGCAGGTGGCGAAGCTGGAGGATGTTCGTGCAGTCAAAGTATTAGAGCATGGCAACCGTGTGTGCCGTGAGTTGATTTTAGTGACGCTGTCAGTAGATGCGAAAGAGCGACCGGCTGTCGTTGCGATTGCAGATATTTTCCGTGCCAAGATAGTCGATGTAGGCGTGGATACGTTGATGATTGAGCTGACAGGTAACCAGAATAAACTGGACGCCTTCGTCAAGCTGTTGGACGGATATGAGATTAAGGAAATGGTCCGCACGGGAATCACCGGCTTGAGCCGTGGTGCGCAGGATATGTTTGACGAATTAGACGAAGGGCTTGACAGCTAAAACAATGTTTCATAGGTACTGTTATCCTATATGTGCGTAAATTGCCGAAGCTTGCATGAAAAAGTGTTGATGCATCAGTATCAGGGCGGTCATACAAGACCCGGCTTTGCAATAATTACTTTTTATTTTTAAGGAGGAAACAAAAATGACAGATGCAAAGATTTTTTATCAGGATGATTGTAATTTATCCTTATTAGACGGAAAGACCATCGCAATCATCGGATATGGTAGTCAGGGACATGCACATGCATTGAACTTAAAAGAGTCAGGATGTAACGTTATCATCGGTCTGTATGAGGGTTCCAAGTCATGGGCAAAGGCAGAAAAGCAGGGATTTGAGGTGTTTACAACTGCTGAGGCTGCAAAGAGAGCTGACATCATCATGATTCTGATTAATGATGAGAAGCAGGCTGACATGTATAAAAATGAGATTGAGCCAAATCTTGAGGCTGGAAATATGTTGATGTTTGCACATGGATTTAACATTCATTTCGGATGTATCGTACCTCCGGCAGATGTTGATGTAACCATGATTGCACCAAAGGGACCGGGACATACAGTACGTTCCGAGTATCAGGAGGGCAAGGGTGTTCCTTGTCTGATCGCGGTAGAGCAGAATGCAACCGGCAAGGCTCAGGAGATTGCTCTGGCTTATGCATTGGGTATCGGTGGAGCGAGAGCCGGCGTATTGGAGACAGACTTCCGCACAGAGACAGAGACCGATTTGTTCGGTGAGCAGGCAGTTCTCTGTGGTGGTGTTTGCGCATTGATGCAGGCTGGTTTTGAGACATTGTGTGAGGCTGGCTATGATCCAAGAAATGCATACTTTGAGTGTATCCATGAGATGAAACTGATCGTTGATTTGATTTATCAATCCGGTTTTGCAGGCATGAGATACTCCATCTCTAACACAGCAGAGTATGGTGATTATATCACGGGACCAAAGATTATCACAGAGGAGAGCAAAAAGGCTATGAAGAAAGTTCTCTCTGATATCCAGGATGGTTCTTTTGCAAAAGAGTTCCTGTTAGATATGTCTGATGCAGGTCGTCAGGTACACTTCAAAGCAATGAGAAAACTGGCGTCTGAGCATCCTGCTGAGAAGGTTGGCGAGGAAATCCGCAAGCTGTATAGCTGGAACAATGAGGAAGACAAGTTAATCAATAATTAGTATGAAGTGCATGCTTAGGGGATGCAATACTAGTATAAAGAAAGGATGGGATTTGTCATGGCATTATTAGCAGGTATAGGTGGAATTGTTATCATTGGAGTTGTAGTAGTGATTGCTGTAACTGCGGCAATTGTCGCAGCGGTAAAGAATACATTGGGGGATGACGAGCAATAAAATCCCATGAATGAAGGAGGGCATCTGGAACGATCCGGATGCCCTTTGATTTCTTTATAGGAAACTTTTAATGTGTGTATGGCACACAATGTTTCCTATAAAGTAAAAACACTTTGTTCTCTATATGGGAACATAATATATCAGCAGGGAGAAAAGTATGAACCGATTAGTATTTGATTCGGATATGCCGAAAATATGTGTACCGATTGTGGGACAGACGGAAGCGGAAATTATAAAGGTTGCAAAGGAATTAAGAAAAAGTATAGCCGATTTGATAGAATGGCGTGCAGACTTTTTCCAGGGGATTTCTGATGTCGGGTTGGTAAAAGGTTTGCTGCGTAAGCTCCGGGAAGCATTAGGAGATAAACGGCTTTTATTTACATTGCGCACGGCTTCTGAAGGTGGAGAAATTTCTCCTTCATTTGAGGAGTATGCCGAAATATTGCGACATGCAGTAAATACAGAATGTGTTGATTATGTGGATGTTGAAATGTTTTGGGGCTATCGAACGCAAGATGCTCCGTCCGCATTCTATGACAATTGTGCCATTAAATTGCCGGAAGATATCGCAAAGGAGCCCTGTCACATCTCTGTCCGTAATTTGGTACAGGAATTGAAAGGGAAGGCGGATGTCATTGGCTCCTATCACGATTTTGCAAAGACACCTCATGGGGAAGAAATTACAAAACGATTGCTCGTGATGAAAAACATGGGGGCGTCTATAACCAAAATAGCAGTAATGCCACAGTCGAAAAAGGATGTCCTGCAACTGATGACAGCGACTTTACACGCAAAAGAAGCCATGCCGGATACACCGGTGATATCTATGTCCATGGGAGCACTGGGGGCGGTGAGTCGAGTGGCGGGAGCTAATTTCGGTTCTGCTGTAACGTTTGGGTGCTGCGGAGAAACAAGTGCGCCGGGGCAGATTCCCGTGGAGGAATTGTATGATATTATGGAAAAATTACGTATCGATTGACAGGAGGGAATAAAGTTGAAGAACTTAAAGGAGCATATTTTCTTGATTGGATTTATGGGAGTGGGCAAAACAACGACTTCCCGGGTGTTAAGCCGTATGCTTTCTGTAGAAGAAGTGGACACAGATGCCATGATCGTCAAACAGGAGGGGAAAGCGATTGCAGATATTTTTGCCCAGGAAGGTGAGGAGTACTTTCGCCAGACGGAGACAGGCATTTTAGACAAGCTGAAAAGTATGTCGCCGTGTATTGTTTCCTGTGGCGGCGGTATGGTCATGCGTGAAGAAAATGTCCGGAAAATGAAAGAACAGGGGAAGATATACCTGTTGACGGCAAAACCGGAGACTATTTACGAGCATGTGAAGGATAGTACCAACCGTCCCCTCTTGAATGGAAACATGAACATACCTTATATTACAGAGCTTATTGAGGCTAGAAATCCCAAATATCACGCGGCAGCAGATGTGGTGATTGAAACTGACGGATGTTCACCAAAGCAGGTGGCGGATAAGTTGGTGAAATATCTGGCATAAAATACTTGAAATATGCCAATAAATAGGATAAACTGTACAAGGATAATATTTGTTATCCTGAGGATTTTGCGTAAAACGCATATACAATAAGGAGGATTTTATATCATGGTATCAGCAGGTGATTTCAGAAATGGTTTGACCATTGAATTTGAGGGGAATGTATATCAGGTAATTGAGTTCCAGCATGTAAAGCCGGGTAAGGGTGCTGCATTTGTTCGTACAAAATTAAAAAATATCAAGAATGGCGGTGTAGTTGAGAAAACATTCCGTCCTACAGAGAAATGTCCACAGGCGCACATTGAGCGTTCAGATATGCAGTATTTATACAGTGATGATATGTTCCATTTCATGAATACAGAGACATATGACCAGATTGATATGACGGCAGATCAGGTGGGAGATTCCTTGAAATTCGTGAAAGAGAATGAAATGGTAAAAATGCTTTCCCATGCCGGTGAAGTATTTGCGATTGAGCCTCCTCTTTTTGTAGAACTTGAGGTAACAGAGACCGAGCCGGGCTTTAAGGGAGATACAGCTACCGGTGCTAATAAGCCGGCTACTGTCGAGACAGGTGCACAGGTGAATGTCCCTCTTTTCGTGGAGACAGGTGATGTGATTCAAATTGATACCCGTACCGGTGAGTATTTGAAGCGTGTATAATTGGTGCACCGACCGGAATTGTGAAGGTAGTGTTTTTTTCTGATTTGTGCAATGAAATAGCAAACAAAGGAGCCCTTTCCGGCGGGATTGCCGGAGAGGGCTTTATTACAGGTGAGTAAACATTGAGATATAAATTAGTTATTTTTGACATGGACGGAACTATACTCAATACATTGGATGATTTGGCGGACAGTCTGAATGCAGTTCTTGAGAAACACGGATACCCGATGCATTCTCTAGGGAATGTGCGTGATTTCGTGGGAAATGGTATCCGTAAATTGATTGAAAGAGCAGTGCCGGATGGTCTTTCTGAAACTGAAATTAACAAAGTGCATGAAGATTTTCTGGCATATTATCAATTGCATTGTGCACATAAGACCAAACCTTATGATGGTATATTGGAGTTAATCCGCACACTGAGGAGTAAAGGCGTCCGGACGGCAGTGGTGTCCAATAAAGCGGACAGTGCAGTGCAGGAATTGTGTAGACAATATTTTGATGGATTATTTGATATTGCCATAGGAGAGCGTGAAGGGATGAAACGGAAACCGGCGCCGGATTCTGTAAAATATGTACTAAAAGAGATGCAAATTGCCGGAGAAGATGCTGTCTATATCGGAGATTCGGAAGTGGATGTGCAGACGGCAAAGAATGCAGGGCTGGACAGTATTATTGTGCTATGGGGATTTCGGGATAAAGAATTGTTGGAACGCCATGGGGCAGATGTGTTTGTTAACACACCTTCAGATATAAAAAGTCATATATACGGTTGAAGGTCAACTCTTTTTTATCGAATAGGAAATTCTTTTGGTTTTATGATTACAAGAATGTTCATGGTATTTTCTTTGGTGTGCCAGTTTCAATGTGGTATTTCCTCTTTTTATATGAATTGTTGAGTGAATGCGTCCGATATGCTCAAGGTAAATGACACTTGAAGTATCGGGAAACCTTTTGTATAATTAGAGGTGATTAAATTGGCAAAAGAAAAACAGAACAGGGAAGAAAAAAGACAGTATATTTTAGATCGTATTCAAAACATGTGCTATTTCGACGATGATTTTATGACGAAATGTTTTGAGGGATATAAAGAGGGCGTTGAATTAGTTTTACGAATTGTTATGAACGATGAAAATCTGGTTGTCGAAAAGTCACATACACAGGTTGTAGTAAAAAATCTACAGGGACGTTCCATCCGTATGGATGTAACAGCAGTAGATGGTGGCTCCAGGCAATATGACGTGGAAACACAACGTACTGATTCTGGTGCAAAACCAAAGCGCGCAAGGTATAATAGTAGCATTATGGATGCCAATGCCATCCTCCCCGGGGATGATACAGAATATCTTCCGGAAACTTATGTGATTTTTATTACAGAAAATGATGTTTTGGGCAAAAATTTACCGATTTATCATATAGACAGACGAATTGAAGAAACGGGAGAGCTTTTTGGCGATGAAGCACATATTATATATGTGAATGGTCAGATTAAGGATGATACGCCACTTGGGAAGCTCATGTATGATTTGGGTTGCACGAATCCAGATGATATGAATTATAAGGAGCTGGCAGAACGGGCTAGATATTTCAAGATAGATAAGGAGGGAAAAAGGGCTATGAGTAAAATTGTTGAAGACATTGTAGAAAAAGAAATGAGAGAAGAACGTATTGAATTTGCGAAAAATCTCTTGAACAATGGCAAATTGACCTTGGAAGAAATTGCAGAATGTTCAGGGCTGACCTTGGAGGAAGTGAAAGCAGTTAAGGTATTGCAGCCGGCGTAAGTATAAAAGAAATAGTATATAATAATCAGCAAAGACAGGGATTTTAAGTTGATATTTGCCTGTCTTTTGTTGTAATAAGAATCGTTACAGTATCGTTTTGACAGTATGGAAGAACTGGAAAAGGAGGTTGTGGCTATCATGTTGGCAATGTATGATGAAAAAGACATCCTGCTTGATTATATAGGGTAAGAAAAGGAGAGGTTGGGCGTGAAGAAGGCATTGTTAGTGACGCGGGTAAGTGGATTTGTACCCCAGCACGAGATGAATAATGTGAAGATTCTACAGGAAATGGGATATGAAGTGCACTATGCTACGGACTTAGATACCGTGGTGTATGGAACAGATAATAGCCGGCTGGAAGGGACAGGAATCATTACCCATCAGATTGACTTCTGCCGCTCTCCCTTTTCGCCGGGGGTAAGAAAATCTTATCAGCAGTTAAAAGAGCTTATGCTCAAGGAAAAATTCGATCTGATTCATTGCCATATGCCCATGAGTGCTGTAGTAGGACGTCTGGCGGCACAGAGTGTTTACCGAAAGACAGGGCGAAAAGTTCCTGTACTTTATACAGCACATGGACTGCATTTTTACACAGGAGCACCCCTTAGCAACTGGCTTTACTATCCTGCGGAGCGATTTCTGGCAAGGTATACAGACAGATTGATTCTCATAAATCAGGAGGACTATCAGCGAGGAAAGAAATTTCCCATTCGGGGAAAAGTGGAATATGTGCCGGGTATCGGTGCCAGGATTCCGGCGGAAATGGAGGGAAAAGCTGACAATTCGGATAGACAGGATGGGGTCGGACAAGATAGAGAAAGGACAGAGCCCTTTATGTTTCGGAAACAATATCATATTCCGGAGAGTACGGGGATTTTACTCAGTGTGGGAGAACTCTCCGCAAATAAAAATAATCGACTTATGGTAGAGGCAATGGCAGAATTGAGAGATTTGGATATAGTTTACGTAATATGTGGATTAGGACAGGAAGAGGAGTACCTGAGACAGCGTGTTCAAGAATTGGAGCTGGAAGAAAAGGTGATTTTTGCGGGATATGTAAATCAAGTTTCGCAATGTATGGAACAGGCAGACTGTTTTATACTTCCGTCCTTTCGGGAAGGATTGCCGGCTGCGGTCATGGAAGCGATGGTGGCGGGCTTACCGGTAATTGCATCGCGAATTCGCGGGGTAACAGATTTGATAGAGCATGGTAAGGGGGGATACCTGGTTCAGGGATTTGATGCCACGGATTATGCGGTGAAGGTACGGAGGATGTTTACAGAAAAAGAGGGGGAAACTGCGGTGCCACGGGATAAACGCAGGCAGCAGATGGGAGAATGGAATCAGGAGAGAATCAAGGAGTTTTCGTTAGAAGTGGTAGAGGAGCAGATGCGAGAAATATATGCCGGTGTAGATGGAGACTTTGAAGTGATTAGATGGAAGAACAAATGCAGAAAATATTAACGATTTCCATTGCAGCTTATAATGTGGAATCGTTTATTTGGCAGCATCAGGAGAGCCAGATAAAATATATTTAACTCAAACTTCGCACATAGCTAAAATATAGCTATGTGCGAAGTTTGAGTCTAATATGATAACATTTTCTCATTGTAGAAGCGTGATGTTTTGGAAAGTTCCTCATTGATCATGTCATACCCATATATTTCTGCCAACGTATCTGAAGATGAGAATAAATTGGTTCCCAAACCTAATCTATCGCCGGAGAGTTCACAGTTCATGGCGGCTAAAATGGTTGGAAAAAGATCAAACGAATCAAACTCTCTGTTTTTGTTATTGGTGGTGCTTATCGCTGAGTTAATAAAGCAGTTGTACACTTTCCTTGGTTTTGAGTTATCATAGTGTGATGTGATATAATCGTTGTCCATGGTAGGGTGATCACCAGTAATAACGATTGTGGTGTTCGCGTAGAAATCCTGTGACTGTATCCATTTTACGAAAGAGGCAACCTGCCTGCTAGCGCAGGAAAGAACATTTTCGTATTGGCTCTCATGTTCATTTTTGCATAGGTCGCAGAGATAACCACCAATATGATGGGAATCCACTGTCAACATAGTGAAGTTAAACGGTTTTGTATTTTGTGATAGTTTTGTGATCTCCTCCTTGGCATAGGAATAGAGCTTTGTGTCCTCATAACCCCACCAAACGGAATAATTGTCAGGAAGATCCGGTCTTTTTCTGGCAGTAAAAAGGTCGTATACTGTATAATCACCATGCTGGGTGAAGTAGTTGCGTCTGCCGCCAAAGGATAAATCGGAGCCAACCATGATTTCCTGGTTATACCCGTTATCTTGCAGGATTTCTCCAAGGCTTGTTGCGCCTGGTAAAAAGGATGAATATTCCCCGTAGGAATTACCATCTATGGGGATGAGCAATGGTAAACCTGTGGTGGTTGCCACAATACCCGCAATCGTCCAACCACTTCCTGTAGTTGAGGTGGCGCCGCCCACCAAATCACTCTCAGAAAAGTTGATGTTATCTTTTGCCAACTGGGTCAGTTCCGGAATTAAATCTACCGGCATACATCCGCCTTCTTCTTTGGAGATGAATGTAGATTCCATGGATTCCAAATAAATAAATATTAAGTTTCTCTTGGTTTCAGGAAATGTAATGGTTATATCTGTCGGTGATACGTAGTTTTCTTCTATGAAAGTAGAGGAGGCAGACAGATTTGCAATATATTTCGGCAAGCCCAGGTCCCGAGATACATCAACAATACTGACAATCAGGACAGCTAGTGAGAGTACTATTGCCATAGAGTTTGTAAAGTGGCGGTTGCGAATGGACTTATGCAATCTAAGTACAATTATTATCCCCGCTAAAATACATGACGAGATGACAAGCAATTTCCATTCGGAAACAAAGTACTGTATGATCATATCATTTCCTGTTCCAGTTTTTGGAACTTTCAAATGGAAAATAATTTCTTCCACAGAAAGACCGTTAAAATTTTTTAGAAAATATTGTCCTACTGAATATAATATGACGCCTGTCGCAAAAAGCAAAACTGATAAAAAGTATAATAGTTTTCTTGGAATGGAAAGTTTTTCACGAAGCATAAAACTTTTATTCAAGAACGGGATTTTTTTCAATTTCTTTTCAAAATAATCACCAAAACGTATCAAGGGTTTGCGCAAAAAGAAAAGACATACTACAAATAAAACAGCGCATATTATGGAAAATAAAATGCATCGCAATAAAACAGCATGACGATACTGCACGCTTTCTTCCGGGATAGATGTTGTGAAATCCTTGGAGAAGACGATATAGGGATCAACGGTTATGTCAGATAACATTATATAGCCATTTTGTACTTTGATACCCGTAATACCGTTCGTAGAATCGATGATATCTATAAAGTCCTGTCCCTGGTATGTTTTGATTTCTTTTCCATCTATTACAATGGAGAGCGATTGCAAAGCAAGGTCAATGTTTTCTGAAGAAGAAATAGGGTCAATGCGGTAACTGACCGTATTTTTTCGTATGGCATCATTTAAAAGGAAATCTGCCTGTCTCTCCCCTACAACCGTAGCATTTACACATTGCTGTGCAACAAAGGAGTTACCAGTATCATAAAATAATTGTGGTGAATCAGGAACGCTATCTTTATATGTCAGGCGTATATTATACTTGTCATTTTCAAACATGGAAGAAATGGGTAAGCTACTTACTGATGCTATACCAAATATAATCAAAGATATAAGGAGTATTTCAATCACTTTCTTGTGATTTTGTTTCAGCTGGGTTACAATTTTCATTATCTTGCATTCCTTTCTTGTTTTAAGCGCCTTAGCGCGAATAATAATATATCAGATAACAGGGGAAATTGCAAATGTCATGATACCAGAATCAATGTGGAATTTTTTATTCTTAAAAAAGTATTGTAACCCCTTGATGACTTTTGTATAATGTTTTCAGTGAATCGCTTGATTTTTGGCGTTTTAAGTAAAAGATGTGTTTGAAGAAATATGGGGCAGTTTGATTCGTGAGAAGAGAGCAGATGGGAAGATGGAATCAGGAGAGAATTAAGGAGTTTTCGTTAGAAGTGGTAGAGGAGCAGATGCGACGCATTTACAGCGTGGTGGCGAAGTGATGAAGGTGGAAAAGCAATGAAAACGGTACAGATATTGATGTCGACGTATAATGGAGAGAAATATTTGAGAGAGCAAATTGATTCCATCCTAGAGCAGGACTGCGAAGAAAAGGGGATTGCCAAAGTGAAACTGCTTATCCGGGACGATGGCTCCACGGATAATACCCAACATATACTGAGGGAGTATTCGGAAAAATTTTCAGGGAGGGTAGAGTGGTATCAAGGTGAAAATAAGGGCGTTATCGGAAGCTTTTTTGATTTGCTGCAAAAATCTGAGATGGATGCAGACTATTTTGGGTTTGCAGACCAAGATGATTTTTGGCTTTCTGAGAAAATCAGAACAGGTATCGAACACTTAGAGCAGGAGTCGTCTTTATCGCCGAATTTATATTGCTGTCGTTTTACTCCGGTGGATGAACACCTGCAAGAGTTGAAATCAAATATCCATCGTCCTCCCATGCGTCCAAGTTTTGGGAATGCACTGGTGGAAAATATCGTGGCAGGGTGTACGATTCTGATGAACGGTACTTTAAAGGATTTGATTTTGGTGGAACTTCCTAAATATACGGTTATGCATGACTGGTGGTGTTATTTGACGGCAAGCTTTTATGGCAATGTATATTTTGATGAGCAGTCATATATTTTGTATCGCCAGCATGGGGAGAATGCGGTGGGAAGTAATGTGAGCAGATGGAAGGAATTTGTGGGGCGGATAAAAAGATATCAGGGAAACCGTGGTAATATCAGCCACCAGATGGAAGAGTTTTTGAGAATTTATCAGGGGCAGAAGATGGCTTCTGCGATAGAGGAAATGAAATTACAGATAGATGAAGAAAAAATACAATTGGCAAAGCAGTTAATAGAAGGGAAAAAGTCAATTAAGACGCGCGTGAAGCTGGTGCAGGGGGGAGAGATATACAGGCAGCGAAAAACGGACGATCAAATCTTCAAAGTGATCATACTAAAAGGAAGTTATTGATTGCAGTGATAGGAGTAGATGATTCATGCAGGCATGGAAAAAGATAATAAGATATATCAAAGAGTACGGATGGGGATATACTGTTCGGAAGATCCGGAATCGTTTTTTGATAAAATATTATTTGGGAAAGAAATACTATCCGTACAGTATTTCGGTGGAAGACAGGGAAAAACAGCAAGAGCTATGTGAACAAAAAAATATTCCGCTGGTGAGTATTATTGTACCGGTATACAATACTCCGGAAAAATTCTTTCGGGAAATGTTGGATTCTGTCCTGGATCAAACATATTCTCGGTGGGAATTATGCCTGGCAGATGCCAGTGACAAGGATGAGGCAGGAGAAATTATTGCAGAGTACAGCGCAAAGGATTCCAGAATACGATATCATCGCATAAAAGAAAACAGGGGGATTTCAGAAAACAGCAATATGGCATGGAAGATGGCGCATGGGAAATATATTGCATTGTTAGATCATGACGATTTGCTTCATCCATCTGCATTATATTATGCAGTCAAAGAAATCATGGAAAAGAATGTGGATTTTGTATATACCGATGAATTATCTTTTATTAAAAAAACATCCGTAGTACAGAGTATCCATTTCAAGTCGGATTTTCACTGGGAAAGTTTTAGAAATACAAATTATATTTGTCATTTTTCTGTGTTCCGCAGGGAATTGATGGAAAGAGTGGGAGGGTTTCGCAAAGAATTTGACGGTGCTCAGGACTATGACCTGTTTTTGCGCATGGCAGAAATAACGGACAAAATTGCTCATATACCGAAGGTTTTATATTACTGGAGACTGCATAGTGGTTCTTCAGCATCGGGATTACAGGCGAAGCCCTATGTGACAGATGCAGGAAGAAAGGCGTTGGAACAACATATGGAGAGAATGGGGATAGGTGGGGAAGTAGTGGCAAGGACGGAACTGGGACCATATTATCATATAAGGTATCAGGTGAATACAGCCACACGGGTATTGGTGTTTGTTGAGGATGCTGCTACGGAGAGCTTCATCAGCCAAACCTTGAAATCCTGTCCATACTCTGTGTGTATAGAAAGCGGAGAGTTGATGAAAAAAAATCAGGGGATATATGACTGTATTATCCTAGTGAAAAGAGGGTATATCCCTGAAAAAACCGGGTACGAATGGTTGGAGGAAATATTACAATGTCTGCAGACAGAGGAAAATGAATTGGTGGGAGTGGCAACCTATGATGCGCAGGGCAGATACATCCAGGCAGGTTATTGTTTTGATAGGAAATGGGATGAGAAAATACGTCCATTGTATCAGGGGGTTCCTATCAAAGATCCTGCCTATATGAACCGATTATTGTTTCGACAGACTGTGGATATACTAGACGGTGCCGTGCTGGGAATGTCCCGTGAACTGTTTGAGGTATGGAGAGGGGAAGCAGGAGATAGTATATTTGAACAGAGACAATGGTTTCGTCTCAGTATGCTTGCCGGAGAAAGAGGGAAAGAGTGTGTCTTGTCTCCGTGTATTCGTTGGAAGTATGTGGATAAAAAGTCGGATGCGATAGAATGTGACTGGTCGGGCGAGGTGGATATAGGAGAAATGGAGAGAGGCAGCTGCTGTCACCCGGACATGGGTATCTTTGGAAACATGTATTTTTTATGGAAGAATTAGGAGTAGCCGGTGTCTTGCAATATATCATTGCTTCATATATAATGTTTATGTTTTGCAGAAATGTATAGAATTCCTGTACAAATATGGAAAGTGGGAAGTAATATATGAATTTTATAGTCGAAATATATGAATATCGGGAAATGGTTAGTTCACTGGTCAGAAGAGATCTGCGCGGCAGATATAAAGGGTCTTTTTTTGGTTTTTTGTGGACGTTTATCAATCCACTATTCCAATTGATCATATACACTATCGTATTCTCTTATTTTATGAAAATGGGAATTGATAAGTTTTATATGTTTCTTTTTGTTGCCCTCGTTCCCTGGATTTTTTTTAATTCCTGCCTGCAGATGGGAGCTACCTGTGTGATAGACAATAAGGAAATGGTAAAAAAAATATATTTTCCGAGGATGGTATTGCCACTGTCCTATGTACTTAGCAATTTTATCAATATGCTGTTCTGCTTTGTAGTCATTTTTGCTGTCATTTTTGTTACAGGATTTGGGGTAAATATAGTGGCATTGTTATACTTGCCGATTACCATGCTGGTAGAATTAATCCTGGCAATAGGGATTATATTAATTACCTCTGCCTGTACTGTTTTTGTCAGAGATTTGCAGCATGTGTTAAGCATTGTAGGATTAGGATGGATGTATTTGACACCGGTTATTTATCCGGAAAGTATGATTCCGGATGATTTTCGTATAATCTTTCAGTTGAATCCTATGCTTCCCATCGTCAGAGCGTACAGAGATATTTTATATTACAAGAGACAGCCACAGATTTCTACATTGTTACAGGCTGCATTGATGGGAATTGCTCTGGTAATCGTGGGAATTATTGTTTTTAATCATTTACAGAAAAAATTCGTGGAGGAACTATAATGAAAAAACAAGATGCTATCATTGTGGAGGACATAAAAAAATTTTTCAAAGTGTATCCTGACAAAAATAACAGCATCAAAGAAAAAGTGCTTTTTTTCAACAGAAACCGCTATGAGAAAAGGTGGGTGTTGGAGGGAGTTAGTTTTTCCATAGAAAAGGGTGAAGCTGTTGGCTTGATTGGAAAAAACGGTTGTGGTAAGAGTACATTATTGAAACTGATCAATAAAATTATTTATCCTACATCAGGTAAGATAACAGTCAATGGCAGAATATCCAGCTTGCTTGAGTTGGGCGCCGGATTCCACCCGGATATGAGCGGCAGGGAGAATATTTATATCAATGCCTCTATTTTTGGTTTGACGAAGAGGCAGATTGACGAGAAGCTGGAGGAGATTATTTCTTTTTCCGAATTGGGTAATGATATAGAAAATCCGGTGCGGACGTACTCTTCCGGTATGTATATGCGGTTGGCTTTTTCCGTGGCAATCAACGTGGAGGCAGATATTTTACTGATAGACGAAATTTTAGCAGTGGGGGATGTAAGCTTTCAAAAGAAGTGTTTTGAAAAGTTGCTGGAACTCAAACAATCAGGCACTACCATAATCATGGTATCGCATTCGTTAGATCAAATTCAAAAGATTTGTGATAAATCCATATGGATAGAGAGTGGACAAGTCAAAGAGAATAATCACTCCAAAGATGTGATTGGTCACTATCTGAAGCATATGGAGCGGGAGCGTCAAGAACGGTTGAAAGAGTCAGAAGGTGAGGAGCACCAGGAGATAAAAAATACGTTTAATGGGCGTAAAGTGCTGCGTTCGGGGAATGGTGATGTTTACTTTACCGGTGTATTACTCTATAATGAATCGAAAGAGGAGAGGATATTCTCTACGGGAGAATATATGCGAGTTGAATATACCTTTGAGAATAAAAAAAATATAGATAATGTTATGTTTTCACTGCGTATATACAAAGACGACAATACAAATTGTTTTGCCAGTAATACACTGATAGAAAATGAATGCATGGAGAGAATAATAGAGAAAAAGAAATTAATTGTTGAATTTCCGGCATTGGAGTTGTTGCCCGGGAATTATATGCTGGATGTAGATGTTCTGGATTTTAGTGGGGAGTTGATGGATAGCATTCACGATACTATCCGTTTTTCTGTGCAGTATGACAAACCGAAATCCGGAATTTGTAATATGAAATCAGTATGGAGAGTTGAATAAATGGATGCAAAAAAGGAAGAACTATCAAAGATACATGGTTGGGCGAGAAAAAGCAGACTATTGGCACCCTTTCGTGAGGTATACGCTATTATTATCAGGTGCAGAAAAATAGGAGTGAGAGAGGGGTTAAAGATTGCTGTACAGGATTTTTCGGGCAGACTGCGAGATAGAGTGATATTTTTGCTCCATAAAATCCAGGTATTGCTGTTGGGAATACTATACAGAATTCGATATGTGTTTCATAAGGTAAGGTTTTTATTTTCCCGGATTCATTCGGGATATGGACTTCTCTATGACATGAAACGGATTTTTTTTGCTGTCGTCAGGAGGACATCACAGGTAAATTACAGCAGAAAAATTTCTCTGAGCAAGGGAGAAAGGAAGTTTCAACAGGGAGAAAGTTATGATGAAAAAATAACATTTAGTATATTGGTGCCACTGTACAATACTCCGGAAATTTTTTTGAGGGAAATGATAGAGTCGGTGAAACGTCAAACATATGCTGACTGGCAGTTGTGTCTGGCAGATGGGAGTGACGCGGAGCACAGCTATGTGGGTAAAGTGGTAAAGGAGTATTCAGCAGAAGATGACAGGATTTTATATCAAGTGTTGGAGAATAATGGAGGAATATCTGACAATACAAATGCCTGTTTAGATATGGCGACAGGAGAGTATATTGTACTGTTTGATCATGACGATATTCTGCATGAGGCGGCATTGTATGAATTGCGGAGGGCAGTTGATGAAAGGCAGGCAGATTTTATCTACACAGATGAAGCAATCTTTTCAAAAGAGTTTTCAAAGCCGGACAGTTACCATTTTAAAACGGATTTTGCAATTGATGATATCCGCTCCAATAATTATATTTGTCATATTACCTGCTTTTCCAAAAAATTATTGCAACAGGTTGGTGGTTTGAATAAAGAGTTTGATGGCAGTCAGGATTTTGATCTGGTGCTGCGGTTGACGGAAAAGGCACATAATATTGTACACATTCCAAAGGTGTTGTATTTTTGGAGATGCCATGAGGATTCCGTGGCGTCTGATATCTCTGCTAAGGAATACTGTATTGATGCAGGGAGAAGGGCAGTGGAAGCACATTTACAGCGTATGGGAATTGAGGGGACGGTATGTTCTTCGGAGGCTTATCCGGTAATCTACCGTGTCTCCTATAAATTGCGGGAACAACCCATGGTGTCCATCATTATATGGGAGAATTACGGAGCAAGTTATCACAAGTATATAAAGCGGGCGAAGGAAACAGAGAAGGATAGTAAAATGCACACGAAAAAGTGCATAGAAAGTGTGCAAAAGCACACAAATTATGCCAATTATGAAGTGCTGACCTGTGGTTTATATGAGAGTCGCAATGAGGTGGCTAAAAAGGCACAGGGAAAATATCTATTATTTTTGGACAATTCCTGTAGATGCTCCAAAAAAGATTGGCTGGACGAGATGTTAGCGGTGGTTCAACGTCAGGATGTGGGAGCTGTAGGGGCAAAGGTTGTCTATAGAAATGACACAATCCGAGATGTGGGAATCACGCTCGGGCTGGGTTTCAACCAGATAGGTGGAAACAGTTTTTTTCGGGTAAATGCAGACAATTTAGGTTTTATGGGGAATATGTATTTTGCCCACAATGTCTCTGCCCTGTGTGATAGTTGTTTGATGATAGAAAAGCAACTGTTTATTGAGGCAGGAGGGTTTGAAGAGAACTATCCCAGTTGGTATGCGGGGATTGATTTGTCTTTGAAAGTCAGAAAGCTGGGGCAACTGAATGTGGTTAATCCTTACGCAGAGGTGATTTTTGATTATCAGGAAATCAACCGCGATATGGTGGGAAACTATCGTGGCATGAAAAAATATAATACAGATATTAAAGCGAAATGGGGAGAATATCTGAATGTGGATGACCCCTATTACAATGCGAATTTGACAAGAGTAACAGGCGATTATGCAATACGGCGCTGGTAGATTCGGGAGGAACGCAAAGATGAAAAACGGGAAATTCAGAAAGAAACATCGCAATTTTTCTGTAGATAAAAAGAGAGGTATACTGGCAGTTCTGCTTTTGGTAGTTGCAGTGGAAATATTCATTTTTCACTATATGAACCCGATGATGCAAAGTGAGACTACGAATTCTGTCCCCAATCAAACAGTAGTGGGTCCTGTCTTTCAAAATACTGAATTGAAACAGAGATTTGCACTTCCGGAGAAAAATATGGAATTGCAGAGTATTCAGATAATGTTTGCCACGTATAATGATACGGTTGTTACAAAGGGATTTCATTTTTCTTTATATGATGCCACTAATGACAACTTGTTATATGAAGAGGATATCTTGCGGGAGAGGCTGTCCGATAACCAGTATGTTGCGATTTCTCTGGACAATATTAATACTTCGGAGAATCAATTTTACTATGTGTTGCGGGGGGCAGATGAATTTGATGGAATCGCCATTCCGGCAACAGTCTGGACTACAGATTCCGATGGACTTTCCGAATCTCTGGAGATCAATGGGGAGGAAAATGGAAAGGTAATCAATACCATATACACATATCAGTATGAAGAAAATTCTGGGTATTTTATCCTTGTGCTTGAGGTCTTGCTTGTGATGTTATCGGTGTTTATAACGATTCCTGAGATAAAAAATTGTTCTGTTCGGGTGGCAGCAAGTGTGATATGCTTTGTGGCTAATGCAGCACTGGTAGTTTCACTTGGTAGACAATTAGCTGGATTGGGGTCGGGAGCAGGTCTTTCCGTATGGGTGGTCGCTACCATGTTGATTATGATGATAGCCATGGTTGCTTATGCGACATATGGCCGTATTTCCTTGTACGGTCATCAGGGGAAAAAAGATTTTCTGAGAAGATTTTTAGTGATTTATTTACCTATCGCTATGTTTGCTATAATTTATGTCAATGCAAGTTATATCAATCCCAATGAATTTATCAGGTATCAATGGTCGGAGGGAACTGTGGTTACAGAAGTTACAGGATACACAGAAAACGATGGAGTTTATCAATATAACAGTGAGCAAGAATGTTTTCTTACTTTGGTGGGAGGAGAGGATGTCAATAAAGTTCTTTTGGAGTTGAATACAGTTGCAGACAGAGACATTTCTATCTCATACAGGGCAATCAGTGAAAACAGCATATCCAGTGAGAAAAAGGAGGTTATTTGGAAAAAGGGAATGCTCTCTGTGGCATTGGACGTTGCACAGAAGGATTGTGCTGGGATACAAGTGTCTATTCCAGCGGATTTTTCTATGGACACATTGTATTATATAAATGAAAGAGAAAAAGAAACCAGCCGTGCCGTAATGCATTTGGAGGCACAGATGATTTTGATTGCCATAGTTCTAGGGTTCTTGGTTTCCAGCTTTGGGAAATGTTTTTCAGGAATGTGTTTGGAACGCCTGGGACAAACCAAACATTGGCTAGGTAATAATAGAAAGAAAATACTACGATTTTTTGTAATACTGTTTGTATTCTCTCTGACAGGGTTAGGCGTGTTGAAAATCCTCGTTGTGGGGAATATCTGTGACTGGACAGTAAAATCTGTACTATATTGCATTTTAACATCTTGGCTAATCGCAACTTTTGCGTTCTTGAATAAATATTTTGTTTATAAGACAGAGATCATTGGTTTTATCATTATCCTTTTGGCGGGAAGTCTATTTGCATTGATTGCACCGGGTAATGTGGGGCTGTCCTGGGATGATCAGGATCATTATAATTTTTCATGCAGAGCATCAAATGTTGGTAATGATTTTAGGGCGTATTCTGACAGCATTGTTTGTGAGTATGTCTTTATTCCGAGAGGAAACTACGATCGAGGGATGCAGGAAAGCAGTTATGTAATCATAGATACTCTGGAACAGGAAGGGTGTTACGAGCCAAATCAAGACGTGGCATGGAATAATTTGACCTCATGGGTTCCCTATATTCCCAGTGCTTTGGGAGTCGCGGTGGCAAGGGGGTTAGGAATGCCCTATCATATGCAGCTCATCAGCGGGCGTTGGATGAATGTGTGGCTTTTAGCTATTTTATGTTTCTTTGCTATGCGCAAATTGGGAAACGGAAAGATAGTTGTTCTCTTAGTAGCATTGATTCCCACGAATATTTTCATTGCTTCCAATTATACCTATGACACCTGGCTGACGGGATGGTCTATTTTGGGGATTTCCCTCTTTATGGGAGAGCTGCAGGAACGGGACAAGAAAATTACGGTGAAGACCATGATTGCTATCGCAGGCTCTATGTGCCTGGCAGTTATACCCAAAATGGTATATTTTCCCCTTACGTTGATGGTTTTGTTTATGCCGAAGCATAAATTCAAATCGAAGGAGCAACAGTACGGATATTATGCGATGATAATCGGCGTGATGTTGCTGCCTTTTTTGGTCTTATATTTTAGCACCTTTGGGAGCAGTGGAGGTGCAAGTTCCCTTGGGGATGGGGATAAACGAGGTGGTGAGGCTGTAAGTGCCAACACTCAACTGGAGTATATCAAAAATAATTTTGGGGCATTTGCAAAGACAATATATACATTCTTACTGGGTTATCTAAACCCATTGGAAAATGGGGGCGGTTATCTCACTTCTTTTGCCTACGTAGCGGAGAAATCAAGGGTATCGTATCGTGTTGTTTTATGTGTGATGGTAGCCGGGAGTTTCTTCCACCATGAAGATGATGCCAGAATACCTTGGTGGTATCGGGCAGGTACACTGTGTGTATATGTCGGCGTGGGAATTATTTGTTCTGTGTCAATGTATATCATGTTTACACCGGTGGGTGCCACGTGGGTTGCAGGATGTCAGTCAAGATATCTGCTGCCGGCAGTTTTCCCCACAGTATACGTCTTAACCAGAATTCCTGTTCAATGGAAACTAAAGACCTTTATGGATGAAAAAGGTTTGACAAGATTAGTAGATATGATATTAGTAGGAATTATGTTATATGCAGGGATGATTGCGGTGTGGGATGCCTATGTCATGCGTTATTGATATGGGCAGATGATTTAACGGAGATTGCAAACAGGAGGGAAAGGATGAATTTTTTACGATTACTCAAGAGACAACGCATTTTTTCTGTGGATAAAAAGAGGGGTATACTGGCCGTTTTGTTTTTGGTGATAGCAGTGGGGGTCTTTAATTTTCACCGTATGAATCTGGTAATGCTAAGTGATACCACACCGCCCTCCCAAAATCAGGAAGCATTGGGATCTATTTTCCAAGACACAGAGTTGAAATAATATTTTGTACTTCCGGAGAAAGATATGGAATTGCAGAGTATTCAGATTATGTTTGCAACTTATTATGACACGGTTATTACGAAGGGGGTTCATTTTTCCCTGTATGATGCCACAAATGATAACTTGTTATATGAAGAGGATATCTTGCGAGAGAGGATGGCTGATAACCAGTATGTTGTGATTTCTCTGGAAAATATTAATACCCCAGAGAATCGATTTTACTTTGTGTTGCGGGGATTGGATGAAAATGATGGAAACGCATTTCCTGCAGCAATTTGGACTACAGATTCCGATGAACTTTCCAAATCTCTGGAGATTAATGGAGAGGAGAATGGAAAAGTAATCTGCACTATATACACGTATCAGTGGGAAGATAAAACAGGGTCTTTTACCTTTGCCGCTTTCCTTGTATTAGAGGTTTTGGCTGTGATGTTATCACTGTTTATCACGATACCTAAGATCAAGAAACGTTCTATTCGTGTGATAGCAAGTGTGATATGCTTTGTGGCAAATGCAGCGCTGGCAGTCTGGATCGGTATTTGGTTGGCAGAATTGGGGACGGGGACAGGATTTTCTGTGTGGGTTGCCACTGCCTTATTGATTATGATAATAGCTATGGTTGTCTATGCGATATGTGGTCGAATCTCCTTTGCCCTCATTTTTACAGATGTTCTGTACTTTATGTTTGTATTTGCAGATTACATGGTAATGAAATATCGTGGTATACCTATTGGACCGACAGATTTGTTCTTGTTGGGGACAGTGAATACCGTTATAGGTCATTATGAAATATCTTTAGCACCGAAACAAGCGGAACTGCTTTTTGGTATGTTGATTCCCATTATCTTGCTGATACGTATGGATATGTCCGCATGGTTTATTGCACTGAGCCATAGAATCAGAAATAAGAAGAAACTCGTTGTCAGTTTCGTAGTGGGGGCATTAGGTGTGTTTGGTGTCGCTTTATTCGCCTCGCCAAAAGTACTGGGATACTTTCATGTAGACATGTCGCTTAGATGGCGACCATCGTTGGGATATCACGCCAATGGGCCATTGATGAATTTTATGGCTGATATCAAGGACTCTTATAGAAAGAAACCCAGCGGGTACACCGCAGAAAAGGCAGAAGCCATATTGGAACAATACAGCGGGGAAGCGGAGAAGGGGGATGAGAAAAATCCCAATATCATTATGATTATGAATGAAAGTTTGACAGATTTCTCTGAATTGGGCGGTGAAATCACGCCGGATCCGTTGGGATTTATTCACGGTTTACAGGAAAATACGATTAGGGGAAATTGTTATGTATCCAATGTTAGTGGTGGCACAGCAAATTCTGAATTTATGGCATTGACAGGTCATACCGTGGCATTTATGCCGCAGGGAAGTGTGGTATATTCTGTATTTCCCAGGGATAATATTACCGGTATGGCATCGGAATTAAAGAAAAGAGGGTATTCCTGTACTGCCATACATCCATGCCCGGCAGAAAATTATAATCGGCATATTATCTACCCCAGTATGGGATTTGATAATTTCTTGTCATGGTCATCTTTTGGAGGTGCAGAGACGGTAAGAGGATGGGTGAGTGACAAAGCTACCTATGACAAAATCATTGCACTGTATGAAGAGAAAGGGGAAGAACCATTATTTGTGTTTGATGTGACAATACAGGGGCATGGCGGATATGCTAACCATACGGAGTGGGATACCAAAGTGGTTGCTGCGGAGGGAAATGATGAGTTGACAGAATATTTATCTTCCACATATGTGTCAGACAAGGCATTTCAGGAATTGGTAAAATATTTTGCAAAAGTGGAGGAGCCTACTGTGATCTTGATGTTCGGTGACCACTGGCCGTCCGTGGGGACCGGATATTATGAAAAAATTTTTGGAAAATCTACTGAGGAAATGAACTTAGAAGAAACGCAGATAGAATATATGACACCATATGTGCTGTGGACGAATTACGACATAGAGGAGAAGGAGATGGATGTCGCGCCCAATCAGTTCAGCGGTCTGGTAAAGAGAGCAGCTGGGATATCCTTAAGCCGATATGAACTCTTTATTGAAGAATTCAGCAAAGAAATCCCCATCATCAATGCCAATGGCTATCAGGATAAAACCGGTGTGTGGCATACTTTTGATGAAGATAATGAGTACAGTAATCTGATACTACAATATCAGTATTTGGAGTATTATTTATATTGATTTGTTTTATGATATGCTATAAAATGGTATGCGAGTGTCAAATGTATGAGAGAAATGAGGGATATCTATGAAAAAGTTAGTGATTATTCCGGCTTTCAATGAGGAGGGAAATCTGGAGAAGACGATACGGGACATTAAGGAGAATGCCCCAGGATTTGATTATGTGATTATCAACGATTGCTCCACAGATGGAACTCTTGCCATGTGCAGACAGTATAGTTTCAGTTGCCTGAATCTGCTAGTCAATATGGGGATTGGTTAGCCGGTGTTCTGGAAATCGCATTCCCAGTCAATATGGTACTCTTCGTGGGGATATGTTTGATATTGGTGATGTTTTTTCCTCTCCATGTTTATGAGCAGGCTTTCTGACAAAGTGCGGAAACTGTCTCGGGAGATAGCCATCATCCGCAAAGATGTGTATGATGGGAGAATAGGGTGTGAGAAGAGATGAAAAGTATGAGAAAATAGTGTTTGTTGGTGAGAGCTGTGGAATTCATTTATTTACAACGAAGAAAGGAAAAATTCAGCTTGTAATATTATGTATTGAGGAGAAATGAAAATATGCAACCTAAGATATCTATTGTTACAGTAACATTTAATGACAAAGAACATTTAAAGTTGACTCTTGATTCTCTGCTGAAGCAGACATATACAGATTATGAAAGTATCGTTATAGATGGAGGATCAACAGACGGAACATTAGAACTTATAAAAGAATATAATCAGAAAATGAATGGGAAAATGCATTGGATATCCGAAAAGGATAATGGTATTTTCGATGCAATTAATAAAGGGATCAAGATGGCAGAGGGTGAGATTATTGGTCTTTTATACGATAAATATGCAAATAAGGATGTTTTACAAAAAATTGCAGATACATTTGACAGAGAACATTGTGATGTGCTTCATGGAGATTTGTATTATATTGGTGAAAATGATAAAGTGATCCGTTATTGGCATATGGGTGAAGGGAAGATTAAGGATGGATGGATGGCAGGGCATCCAACGCTATATGTGAAAAAAGAGGTATATGAGACATATGGGCTTTATAACACAAAATATCGCAATAGCGCTGATTATGAATTTGAAGTGCGCATTTTTAAAGATGAGAAGTTAAAAGTATCGTATATTCCGGAAATATTGCTATATATGTTTTATGGTGGAACCAGTTCAGGAGGTATAAAGCAATATTTGAGATCCTTTAAGGAGGGGGTTGAAATATTAAAGAGCTTAAATGTGGCGCATCCTGTGTTGATTAATTTTAAAAGAGTGCTTATTGTGTTGAAGCAATTCTTTCAGAGAAATTAGAAGCTTGCAAGCGGATAAAATATATAATATAAAATATATTGTTTGGAAGGAGAAAAACAGGAGATGAAGATATTAGTGATCATTCCGGCTTTCAATGAGGAGGGGAATTTGGAGAAGACAATACAGGATATCAGGGAGAAGGCTCCGGGTTTCGATTATGTGGTTATCAACGACTGCTCCACAGACGGGACCCTTGCCATGTGCAGAAGGCATGGTTTCAGTTACCTGAATCTGCCGGTCAATCTGGGGATTGGGGGGGCGGTACAGACGGGATATCGATATGCCTACTACCACGGATATGATATCGCAGTGCAGTTTGACGGGGACGGGCAACACAGTGCCGACTATTTGCCGGAGATGGTGGGGCAGATGGAAAAAACCAATTCAGATATGGTGATCGGTTCCCGGTTTATCACCGGGGAGGGATTTCAATCCACTGCCCTGCGCAGGTTGGGTATCCAGTACTTTTCATTCCTGATTAGGATATTGACGGGAAAGAAGATCACAGACCCCACGTCCGGAATGCGGATGATCAACCGGAAACTGATGGAGAAGTTTACGGAGGAGTACCCCAAGGACTATCCGGAACCAGAGAGCGTAGTGACAGTTCTGTCAGAACGGTTCCAAGTGACAGAAATACCCGTGATCATGAACGAGAGGGTGGAAGGGAATTCCTCTATTTCAATAGGAAATGGGATTTATTACATGGTCAAGGTAAGTTTTGCTATGCTGATTGCACGAATGAAGCGATAGGGAGGAAAAACTTATGATGTCTGTGCGCTTACAGGTTGGTATTATAGTAGTTATGGTTCTAGTCGCAGGTATTATTGTACACTTCCTGCGGAAAAAGAGTATAGATTTTCGCTATGCCCTAGCATGGCTTTTTGTAGATATCTGCATTGTCATTCTGGCTCTGTTCCCTCAGGTTATGATTTGGCTGGCCGGTGTTCTGGGAATCGCCGCCCCGGTCAATATGGTACTTTTCATGGGGTTGTGCTTGGCATTGGTGGTGATTTTTTTACTCTCTATGTCCGTGAGCAGGCTTTCCGACAAAGTGCGGAAACTGTCCCAAGAGATAGCCATCATCCGTAAGGATGTGTATGATGGGGATAACAGGGTGCGGGACGAGATGAAAAGTATGAAAAGATAGTGTTCATTGGTGGGAGATTAAGGAATGCATTTGGAGGGAATCATGGAAAATCAGTTGGTATCGTGCATTGTGCCCGTATATAATGTGGAGTCATATTTATCAGAGGGAGTTGTTTGAGGGAGTGGTGTATCCTTATGTAAGACAGGGTGAAGATGTTAATAAAAGATGAGAAATGGAACTTGAAGTATCAATAAAGTTTTTGTATAATCTAATCGGGGAAGACGAATTGATTTAGAGGTGTAAAGGGCTATTGGTACGCAGAGTTTTAAGAAATGGTTTTATACTGATTATAAGGTTTTACTCTGGAAATAAGAGTAGCCTACCAAGAAGAAAGAGGGAGCATAATAATGAAAATATTGTCGAATGTCTTGGACAGAGAATATTTAAAGCACAAAGAAGATTATGACAGGAAAGCAATAGAAGTGCTTCAGAGTGGTTGGTATATTTTGGGGAACGAAGTAGAATCCTTTGAAAAAGAATATGCTTTGTATACAGGGACGGAATATTGTGTAGGAGTTGCCAGTGGTCTGGATGCTCTTGTTTTAGCATTCCGTGCTTTGGGAATTGGAGAGGGAGATCATGTAATTGCTCCTGCAAATACTTATATAGCATCCATTATGGGTGTTACTATTAATGGGGCAACTCCTGTTTTGGTAGAACCGGATGAATACTATAATATAGATGTTGCCAAAATAGAGGATGCAATAGATGAAGATACGAAGGCAATTCTGGCTGTACATTTGTATGGTCAGCCGGCTGATATGGAACGAATTATGCAAATTGCCGAGAAACATCATCTAAAGGTTGTGGAGGATTGTGCACAGGCTCATGGGGCTATGCAAAATGGAAAAAAGGTTGGAAGCTTTGGCGATATAGCTTGTTGGAGTTTTTATCCGAGTAAAAATATCGGAGCATTTGGAGATGCGGGTGCCATTACGACGAATAGTGCAGGTTTAGCTGAAAGCATACGGGTTTTGCGTAATTATGGGAGCGAAAAGAAGTATTATAATCAAGTGATAGGGTACAACTCAAGGTTGGATGAGATGCAAGCTGGATTCTTGCGGATTAAAATGAGGTATATAGATGAAATTATAGAAGAAAAGAATAGGATTGCAAATTATTTTTTGGAGCATATTCAAAATGATAAGATTATGCTACCCAAAACCGTAGAAGGATTAAGACATGTCTGGCATCAGTTTGTGGTATATACAGAAAAAAGGGATGAATTGGCAGATTATCTCGCAGCGAATGACATTGGGACTTCGATTCACTATCCGATTCCCCCTCATCTTGCGGAAGCCTATAAAGAGCTGGGACATCGTGAGGGTGACTTTCCGATTACAGAAAGATATGCGAAGCATATTTTGTCTTTGCCAAGTTATAATGGAATGACACATGAGGAAATGACATATATTACAGATGTGCTTAATGAATATTAGAGTGAGGTATTTATATGAATACAGTGGATGATGTAAAAATGGTAGAATTTCGTGATTTTGGTGATGAGAGAGGTAAGTTGGTTGTCATTGAAGGCAGCAGGGATATTCCTTTTGAAATTGAGAGAGTTTTTTATATATATGACTCGGATCATGATATTATCCGTGGCCAGCATGCGAATAGGCAGTCTGAGTTTGTTTTGATTAATGTTAGTGGACGTTCCAAGGTAAAGGTATATGATGGGAAGAACAGCAAGATTTTTTCTCTTGATAAGCCTATGACAGGAGTATATTTACCGTCCATGATTTGGAAAGATATGTATGATTTTTCAGAAGATTCCGTACTTTTGGTGTTGGCAAGTGCGCATTATGATGAGTCAGAATATATTAGGGAAAAAGAAGTATATGAAAAATTAATGCATGCACAGAATGGAGATTAATAATGGTATTTTGTACATTGTTTGACAGTCATTATTTGGATAAAGGCTTAGTAATGTATGATTCCTTAAAAGCTGTTTCAAATGCATTTAAGTTTTATGTGATTGCCTTTGATGACAAATGTTACGAAGTTTTGAAAGAGATGGAATCAGACAGCCTGATTCCTATTTCAATGAAGGAATTTGAATCAGAAGAATTACTGCAAGTAAAAAAGAGCCGTTCAAGGGGTGAGTATTGTTGGACATGTTCTTCGCATGCTATTGCATATATTTTAGACCACTTTGAAACGAAGTGTACGTATATTGATGCAGATATGTACTTTTATGAGGATCCGCAATGTGTTCTGGATGAAATGGAACAAAGTAACTGTCAGATACAGATTATTGAGCAGAGATTTGATGACCGTACATTAAGCAGGCAGATGATGAAGCGTTCGGGAAAATACTGTGTAGAGTTTAATACATTTACAAGAAATCAGAATTCAAGAACTGTGTTGCAATGGTGGCAGGATCGATGTTTGGAAAGCTGCACTGTTAGTGCAGATGGAAAAGTGTTTGGTGATCAAAAATATTTAGATGATTGGCTGGAACGCTTTGAGGGGGTTCATGTAGTTGAAAATAAGGGGGCGGGTGTAGCCCCTTGGAATATTACAAACTATGAGTTGTTGGAAAAGAAGGGGGAGAACATTTTCCTTCAATATTTGCCGACTGGGGAAAGATGCAAGCTGATATTTTATCATTTTCATAATATGTCCCATATTGGTGAAAATAAGATAAACATCGAGGTTTATTCAAGGGCTTCAAAAACATCAGAAGCATTAGTTGAGGAAATTTATTTTCCTTATATAAAACAAATTGAAAAGAAAAGGCGTTTATTGTCAGAGAAATATGGAATAGATTACCAGCAAAAAGAAATCCATCCTACAAATCCGATTGCTATGCTGCAAGAGTTTCGTCTGGATAGCATTGTAAAGAAAATAAAAGGATATAATGTATTTGGATTAATGCAATATATGTGGTATCAAAAAAACAGAAAGAAAGATATCATTGATATATCAGATATCAAGTAAGGAGAATTTCATGTACGCACCGGTTATTGTATTTGTATATTGTAGATTGGAACATACTCAAAAAACTCTACAGGCATTGAATGTAAATGAACTTGCTGCCGAAACTGATTTATATATTTTTGCAGATAATGCAAAAAATGAAAATAACAGAGAGAAAGTAGATGCTGTTAGAGGATATATTGATCAATTTAAGCAGGAGGCAGCGTTTAAAAGTATTACCATTATTAAGGCAGAAAAAAATAAAGGATTAGCGAATTCTATTATTTCCGGTGTGACAGAGGTAATTCGAAAGCATAACAAAGCCATTATCGTGGAGGATGACCTTTTGACCAGCAGCAGTTTTTTGACATATATGAATGGAGCACTTGATTTTTATGAAAAAAATCCCCAAATTGGCTCTATTAGTGCATATACTTATGATATTGATGCATTAAAAGAATATGACAAAGATATTTATATGACATATAAAGGTGAATGTTGGGGATGGGGTACATGGAAAGACCGTTGGGAAAAAGTTGATTGGGAAGTCAAGAGTTATCAGGAATTTTATAAAGACAGGAAGAAAAGAAAGGACTTTGATAAACTTGAATTTGGATTGGTGCATATGTTGGATATGCAGATGGCAGGAAAAATTGATTCCTGGGCGGTAAGATGGGTCTATCATTTGTTTGAAAATCATTTGATGACGGTATATCCGACGACCTCCGAAGTCATTAATTTTGGCTTTGACGGGAGCGGGACACATTGTAAAGCGGTTCGTGAAGTTGAGGGAACGCTTCAAAATGAAAAAAAGAAATATCATTTTGAAAATCTTGAGGTGGATCCGGTAATCGCAAAACAGGTGGGAAGATATGAAACGAGAAAGCCGGTTGATTGGTTGATCAGAATATTGTCAAAAATATTGTTTCGGATAGGGATAAAAATATAAGGAGGAGAAAAATGAAAATAGCAGTAGCAGGAGCGGGATATGTAGGTTTATCAAACGCGGTTTTGCTAGCACAGAATAATGAAGTTTGGATCGTAGATATTGTAAAAGAAAAAATTGAAATGCTTAAAAATAAACAATCGCCAATTGTAGATAAGGAATTGGAAGATTATCTGCGTAATTCGGATTTAAATCTTCATGTTACCATGGATACGAAAGAGGCTTATGAGAGAGCGGATTATATTATTATTTCAACACCGACCAATTATGATCCGGTCAAAAACTTTTTTGATACCAGTTCTGTGGAGGCGGTGTTAGAAAAGATAGTTGAATATAATAAAAAGGCAGTGGTAGTTATTAAATCTACGGTTCCGGTGGGATATACAAAAAGAATAAGAGAAAAAATGAATATGGACAGAGTAATATTCAGTCCGGAATTTTTGAGAGAGGGACGTGCCTTATATGATAATCTTCATCCGTCTCGAATCGTCGTAGGAGCATCCAAAGATGATGAAGAGTCATGCCAAGCGGCAAAAGTATTTGCGAATTTGTTGGTACAGGGGGCATTAAAAAAAGATATAGAGATTCTTTTTACTGATCTGACCGAGGCAGAAGCAATCAAACTTTTTGCGAATACTTATCTGGCATTGCGGGTTTCATTTTTTAACGAACTGGATACTTACGCAGAGATAAAGGGTTTGGATGCGAGGCAAATTATTGAGGGGATTGGCATGGATCCCAGAATCGGAATGTATTATAATAACCCATCTTTTGGCTATGGTGGTTATTGCCTGCCCAAAGATACGAAACAGCTTCTGGCAAACTATGCAGATGTGCCCAATAATATTATAAGTGCTATTGTAGCGGCTAATAGTACCAGAAAAGATTTTGTTGCGGAACAAATTCTGGAAAGAGCGGGATATTATGATGAATCTACAGCAGGACGTGATGGGACGCCAGGACGATCATGTACAATTGGGATTTATCGTTTGACCATGAAAGCTGATTCTGACAATTTTCGCCAGAGCAGTATACAGGGAGTTATGAAGCGGCTGAAAGCAAAAGGTGTGGAGGTGGTGATTTATGAACCGACTCTGCAGGCTGAGGATTTTTTTGGGAGTAAGGTTGTGAAAGATTTGCAGAAATTTAAAGAAATGAGTAGTCAGATTATTGCAAATCGCTATGATAAGGTCTTAGATGATGTAATGGATAAGGTTTATTGCAGAGATATATATTATAGAGATTAGTTTCTTTCTCACATGCCTTTTTTATGACTTTACAATCTGGAAAATTTCAAATATTCTTTTTGGGAATAATTCGGCGGATATTATATACATCAGTAGAATACAAATAAGTCAGTTGGTGTAAATGAGTTAGGATTACTTGAAAAAAAAAGAAGTGTGTGATATAGTAATTTTGAATTTTATTGTAAATTCATCAGATAAAATGCTTGGGAGGTAAGAGTGAAATGTTTTTATTTTTAAAAAGGATAATTAAGAAAATTGCGGTACCGTTTTTTCATGTTTATCTGCCATAACAAAACCAATCTGCTCGCTTGCATATAAGGGATTGTTTTTAGCAGAATGGTTTGTTGATAATCCTGAAAATTTTGATCATGAAATAGATTTATACTGGCAGTGGGATGCTAAATGCGTGCCTTATTGGTTGGAAAGAGGAGTCTATAGTGTTCAGGCTTTAAAAATATTTGATAATCCAATTGTTATAGAGTTATGTTGTGGAGATGGTTTTAATGCGAAGCACTTTTATTCTACATCCGCAGACAAAATATTCGCATGTGATTTTGATAAAGCTATCATACGCACAGCCAAAAGGAAAAATAAGCGGGATAATATTGTATATAAAGTAGCTGATATCCGTGATGGGATTAATAAAATTATCGGGGGGGGATAAAAAAATTACTGAAGGTATAACTAATGTTATTTGGGATGCGGCTATAGAACATTTTACACCTGATGAGATCCATAATATTATGCGTGACATTAAGCAGACGTTATCTCGTAATAAAGGGATTCTTAGTGGCTATACCATTGTTGAAAAAGCCGATGGGAAATCTCTCGAACAGCATGAGTATGAATTTCATGATATGGAAGATCTTAGAAGATTTTTGAAGCCATATTTTGAAAATGTTTATGTTTTTGAGACAATTTATGAAGACAGACATAACTTATACTTCTATGCGTCAGACGGTACTTTGCCTTTTGATGAGCATTGGAAGCATGGGATAAAGTAATTAGAATTTCCGTACCACATTTTGTAGAACATAAAAAGAGCCAGAGCTCCAGTGAAATCAACGGAGTTCTGCCTCTATAATTTTATTTAAGTGTTGAAAATAGTATAACTTTACTGTGACTTGCTGTTCATAATAGCTTTAATTGTAACCAGTTATTGAAAAGGCAGGTGAATAATATTTTTGAAAAACATAAAAAAACGAAAAATATTTCCAGGAAAGATTCTACTTTGATGATCGTATTAAAAAATGCATCATGGATTTTTACCGGAAAGCTTTTTTTGGCGTTATCAGGTTTGGTGGTCAGTGTTATTATTTCCAGGTATTTAGGACCTGAAGAAAACGGCATTTTTAATTATGTATTGGCATTTACCACTTTATTTTCTGCGATATCGGGAATGGGTATGGAGGAAATCGCTGTTAAAGAATTTAATATTAGAAGTGATGATAGCGGAAGCATTCTTTTCTCAGGTTTTATATTAAAGCTATGTGGAGGCATATCGGCTTGTGTTTTAACAATTATAGCATCAAATATTGTTAAAATATCCTATGATAAAAGGATATATATTATTATTATTTCTATCTCTTTTATTTTTCAAGCTTTTGATATATTTTTATATTGGTTTCAATCGCAATCCAGCAACAAGACAGTTGTATTATGCCAAAACTTTATAAGGATTATTTTTATTATACTAAAATTATTATTGGCTGTATTTAAGGGGAATTTATTACATTTTGTGATAATCACTACTATTGAAACGATAATCCTGTCAGTTTCTTTAGTGTTTATTTATCAATATAACAGCATAAAAGCGGGAAAATTAAGCTTTAATAAAGCTATTTTTGGGAAACTGTTTCGTCTTTCATGGCCATTGATGTTATCAGGGATAGCAGCAAGTATATATATGAAAATCGATCAGGTTATGATCGGTGAAATGTTGGGTGATTATGAGCTGGGGATATATTCTGTCGCAGTGAGATTAGCAGAAAGTTGGTATTTTATTCCGATAGGAGTTGGTGCGGCGGTTTTGCCCTTTATTGCTAAGTCCTATAAAGAAAGTGAAGAAAAAATGAACCAATTGATGCAGGTTTATGCAGATGGAATGACGCTAATAGCATATGCTGCTTCTATTGGTATTGTTCTTTTTGCCAAACCGATTATTTATATTTTATTTGGGAGCAAGTATTTGTCGGCAGATAATCTGCTGATATTATATGTCTGGTCAGGTGTTTTTGTTAATTTCGGACTTATCAGAGGTTCATATGTAAGTATTAAAGAGTGTACAAGAATAAGTGTCTATGGTACTATCATGGGGGCTGTTGGGAATGTATTACTTAATGCGTGGCTTATTCCAACATATGGTGCAACAGGGGCTGTTTGGGCTACTATCATAGCTCAAATGCTGGCAGCGCTTCTGAGTAGCTTTTTCTTTAAAGAAACACGGGGACTAGCAGTCATTGAGTGTTATTCCTTATTTCCATTTGTAAGGCTGTTCAAGGAAATGAAACGATATTTAAATGGCAAAAAAACTAGATAAACAGTATTGGATATAAAAAAGGGAGGAAAAGGATAATGAAAATCAAGCATTATTTTTCTTTTGATAAAAAACATTACAAAAAAAATGGTTTCAAAAAATTAAGTTCTGCTAACTGGGATATACTGCGTACAGAAAATGCTCCGGGTGCATTTTCCATTGAAAAGGAGATTAGTGCTTTTGAGGAAAATTGTAAAACTTCGGTCAGCTATAAGGAAACGGCAGAAATTATTTGCAATTTTATCAAGAAGCATGAGTTAGGAAATCGATTGGTTTCACTGGGATGTGGCAAAGGAATTGTGGAATATCACATTAAGCAGATTATGCCTGAGGTTCACATAAAATGTACAGACTATGCGAAAAAAAGCATTGAGCAATTAGCAAAAGTCTTTATTGATTGTGATGAGTTTGATACATTCGATATGCTGTCGGGAGACTATGGAACATGGGGGGGGACAGGAGACATTCTGCTTATGTACAGAATATCCACCGAGTTTTCCACAGAGCAATGGCAATTAATTTTTGACAAAATATACAACGCAAACATTCAATATGTTATTTTTGTTCCCACTGAGATTATGACATTACGCATTGCACTCAAGGAAAAAGCAATGTTGCTACATAATATTCTATCTGGCAATAAGATCACTTTTTGCGGTTGGATGTATTCCTATAAGGAGTATCTGAAATTTTTTGGCTATAACAATAACACTAAGGATAGTTCACAAAAATACCAAGTAATTACATTCGATAAGTATAGGGATACAGGAATATTTGTTTTGCAGAGGACACCTCTTAAAAGGTGAAAACAAAAACGATATACAGTTATTGCCGACCGATTTTGTCCAAAACTATCCAGTGTTTTTTGTCCAGAATCAGCCGATTTTTATGTCCGCTAGAGCAATTATGCTTCATGCTCTGACGGACAGTCATTTGTGTACCCGAAAAAATCCATGACTTCATTCGGAAGGGATTTTCTCTGCATCTGGATCATATAAAGTTACAGTAATCCATAAATGGTATTTTTCTGTCATGGGAAAAATCCGATCCTAGATCAGAACAGCCAGCGTATGGAATTTGTTTCGGAGATGCAGTTGTCGAGAGCATGTTTTAATCATAGAGTTGTGAAAAATTGCCAGTTACTGGAACAAATAACATATACATCGCATTGGCTTTTATATATACCCGTAAAAAATTTTATATTAGCTTCTTGTAATCTCTTTTCTATTTGAGTTGCCATTCTTTTTTCGCCCATTCGATTATAATCGTCTATCATAATTACGAAATCTTCCTCTAATATATTCGTTATAAAAGGTAAAACATCTATCCTGGAAATATAGTTGCTTCCCTTTGGACCATCAATTGATATCAAAGAATATTTTTTATTCTTAACTACACTTCCGAAACCGGAATATACATTTACAGGTTTGTTATTGAATCTTTTTTGTTCTATCTCTCTCTGATGCACTATTATATTATCCTCTGCCGAATTATCTTCCAAAAAAAATTGCAGCCATTCTTTACTTTGCTCTACTACTTCATAGTTAATGGTATGTTTGTTTTTTTGATAAGCGACATAAGAATTGATTATTTTTGAGCTTTGTCCCAATCCTAATTCTAATATAGATTTTGGTTTTAATCCTTCTAAAACTCTTGCTAAAACATAAGCATAATTATATCCGATGGCCCAGCGTCCTAAAGATAGAGATTTGACAGTATACCAGTCATATCCTTTCACAGTGTCTTTAAAAATTTCTCTCCACAAGATCTCAGATGTCGTATTCGTAATAGTCTTTATTTTCTCATCCCGTATATAAGCCAATTTATCAAAAATATTCACAGATTTTCCAGTTCCCAGTTTCATAACATATTCTCCCTTCTGACTCAAATAGAACAATGACTCATTAAACATGTCCACTGTTATTTAAGGAAATTAATATTTTGCTTAGTATAGCATAACCGGAAATAAATGTACAGAAAATATTAAAAGCTGATGATTGCGAATTCCTCTTGAAAGTGATAGACTAAATAAAATGTGTATAAGCTAAGATATCTATGTTTAATAATAATAGAATATTCTTGGTAGAGGAAAATATGCAAAAGTATGGAGGATAAATATGAAAAAAGCATTAATTACAGGAATTACAGGACAAGATGGCTCCTATTTGGCAGAGTTTTTGTTGGAAAAGGGATATGAGGTACATGGAATTGTCAGGAGAGCCTCCATTTCTAATACGGCAAGAATAGATCATTTGCTTGCGAAGAATGCCATTACACTTCATGATGGTGATTTGTCAGATTCATCTTCTTTGATTCGGATCATCCATTTGGTAGAGCCTGATGAGATATATAATCTGGCAGCCCAATCCCATGTGCAGGTATCTTTTGATGTGCCGGAGTATTCCGGGGATGTGGACGCAATCGGAGTTCTCCGCATCTTGGAAGCAGTCCGTATCTTGGGGTTGACGAAAAAGACAAAGATTTATCAGGCTTCTACTTCAGAGCTTTATGGCAAGGTGGAGGAGGTGCCTCAAAAAGAGACGACACCATTTCATCCATATAGTCCTTATGCAGTGGCAAAGCAGTATGGTTTCTGGATTACTAAGGAATATAGAGAAGCCTATGATATGTTTGCGACGAATGGGATATTATTTAATCATGAGTCAGAACGCCGGGGAGAGAATTTTGTTACCCGCAAAATTACTTTGGCAGCAGGAAGGATTGCCGAAGGCTTGCAGGATCATCTGGAACTGGGCAATATGGACTCCCTCCGGGATTGGGGGTATGCTAAGGATTATGTGGAGTGTATGTGGCTGATCTTGCAGCAGGATGAGCCGGAGGATTTCGTGATTGCTACGGGAGAGCAGCATACGGTACGTGATTTTACGGAGAAGGCTTTTCGTGCCAATGGGATAGAGCTTCGTTTTGAGGGGAGCGGATTGGAAGAGAAAGGATATGATAAGGATACAGGAAAGATGTTAGTCTGTGTCAATCCTGAATGGTTCCGTCCTACCGATGTGGACAACCTGTGGGGAGATCCGACCAAGGCGAAAACTAAATTGGGTTGGAATCCTCAGAAGACCAGTTACGAAGAGTTGGTACGTATCATGGCAGAACATGACAGGGAATTGGCAAAGCAGGAAAAAAGACAGAAGCAATAGTATCCTGTGATGGCAAGGAAAAGAACAGCATAGTTACATGGAAATGAGGAAATGGATATGATGGAGAAAAATGCAAAAATATATGTTGCAGGGCACAGGGGAATGGTTGGCTCCGCAATTGTCAGAGAACTGGAGAAGCAGGGTTACCATAATCTAATTACCCGTACCCATGCAGAATTGGATTTGTGCAGGCAGGATCAGGTAGAGAGTTTTTTTGCACAGGAGAAACCGGAGTATGTTTTTTTGGCAGCGGCTAAGGTCGGGGGCATAGAGGCAAATAGTAGTGCTTTGGCAGATTTTATGTATGAAAATATGATATTGGAAATGAATGTGATTCATGCTGCCTGGCAAAATGATTGTAAGAAATTGGAGTTTTTAGGATCTTCCTGTATCTATCCTCGTATGGCACCGCAGCCGATGAAGGAAGATTGTCTCTTGACTTCCGCTCTTGAAAAAACAAACGAGGCATATGCCTTGGCGAAGATTTCAGGATTGAAATATTGTGAATATTTAAACCGGCAGTATGGGACAGATTATATCAGCGTGATGCCAACCAATCTATATGGACCGAATGACAATTATCATCCAACCCATAGTCATGTGCTTCCGGCGTTGATTCGCCGTTTTCATGAGGCTAAGGAAGCTGGTCTGGAGTATGTAACTTGTTGGGGGGACGGAAGTACTTTGCGGGAATTTTTGTATGTGGATGATCTGGCTGATCTCTGCGTTTTTTTGATGAACCATTATAGTGGCAATGAGACTGTCAATGCAGGAACAGGGAAAGAATTGTCTATCAAGGAGTTGTCAGAACTGGTGGCAAAAACAGTTGGCTATGAAGGTGAAATACGCTGGGACACTTCCAAGCCCAATGGAACTCCGAGAAAATTGCTGGATGTATCAAAAAGTGCAGCTTTAGGATGGAAGTACAAGACAGAGCTTGAGGAAGGAATTCGTCTGGCTTATGATGATTTTCTTAATAATGCGGTTCGGGCAGAGAGATAAGTGAAAGAGATATATACTGAATATTGTCAATATGCTGGAAAGTGCGAAAGGGAGGTATTATGAATTTAATATTATTATCCGGTGGCTCCGGGAAAAGATTGTGGCCTTTGTCAAACGATATTCGTTCCAAACAGTTTATCAAAATCTTCCCTACAGAGAATGGAGATTGGGAATCTATGGTACAGAGAGTATGCCGGCAGATTTTTTCTGTGGATCAAGCTGCTACAGTGACTATCGCGACTTCCAAGACACAGGTGTCGGCAATCCATAATCAGTTAGGAGAGGATGTGGGGATTTCTGTGGAACCCTGTCGGAGAGACACTTTTCCGGCAATTGCTCTTGCTACTGCTTACTTGCATGACGTAAAAGGAGTATCGGAGGAAGAGGCTGTTGTGGTTTGTCCGGTAGATCCCTATGTAGAAGAAGATTATTTTGTTGCAGTGAAGGAGCTGGGCGCCCTGGCAGAGCGAGGTGGTGCCAATTTAACTTTGATGGGTATTGAACCTACCTATCCCAGTGAGAAATACGGGTATATCATTCCCTCTGATAAAGAGAAGGTCAGTCCAGTAGAGACCTTCAAGGAGAAGCCGGATGAGGAAACCGCGAAGGAGTATATTGCGAAAGGGGCATTGTGGAATGGAGGAATCTTTGCCTATAAATTGAAGTATGTTTTGGATAAAGCGCATGAATTAATTGATTTTACAGATTATCAGGATTTATTTGATAAATATGAGACTTTAGAAAAGATAAGTTTTGATTATGCAGTTGTGGAAAAGGAATCCAGCATTCAGGTGATGCGGTTTGCCGGTGAATGGAAGGATTTGGGGACGTGGAATACCTTGACAGAGGCTATGGGAAGTCCTGTTATAGGGGATGCACAGATGAACGAAAAATGTAAAAATGTCCATATCATTAATGAATTGGATGTGCCGGTGCTCTGTATGGGATTGGAGGATGTAGTAGTATCTGCCAGTCCGGAGGGGATTTTAGTTTCTGATAAAGAGCAGTCTGCATATATTAAGCCCTATGTAGACAAGATTCATCAACAGATTATGTTTGCAGAGAAGTCATGGGGAAGTTTTCAGGTTTTGGATGTAGAAGATTCCAGTTTGACTATTAAAGTAACATTGAATCCGGGGCATTCCATGAATTATCATAGTCATGAACGCCGGGACGAAGTTTGGACTATTATGTCCGGTCAGGGAAGAACGATTGTGGATGGCATGGAACAGCCGGTACAGCCGGGGGATGTGATTACGATGCAGGCCGGTTGCCGTCATACGATTATTGCGGACACGGAATTAAAAGTGATGGAGGTGCAGCTGGGTAAGGAGATCAATGTGGATGACAAACAAAAATTTGAATTGGAAGAATAAGGGACATAGACCATTTTTATTAAAGCCGGAAGGGAAGGATTATCTCTGGGGAGGTGTAAGACTTAGGGATGATTTTTCCAAAGAAATTGATAAAACACCATTGGCTGAAACATGGGAATGCTCTACCCATCCGGATGGACCGAGTATTGTGGCAAGCGGGGAACATGAAGGGAAGCTTTTGTCTCAAGTATTGAAGGAGCATCCGGAGTATTTGGGAAGCCATCCGCAGATGACAGAAGCAGCCAGACAGGGAGAACTTCCTATCTTAATTAAGTTTATCGATGCCAAACAAAATCTTTCTGTGCAAGTGCATCCGGATGATGCCTATGCCATGGAGAATGAAAATGGATCCTTAGGAAAAACGGAAATGTGGTATGTGATGGACGCCAAAAAGGATTCAGAGCTTATTTATGGTTTTTACCGGGATATGGATAAAGAAACTTTGCAGAAAAGTTTGGAGCAAGGGACGGTGGAAAAGTATCTGCAGAAGGTAAAAATTCAAAAAGATGATGTGTTTTTTATTGAGGCAGGGACAGTTCATGCCATTGGTGCGGGAGCGTTGATTGCTGAGATTCAAGAAAATTCAAATTTAACGTATCGCTTATATGACTATAATCGTATTGATAAGAATGGTCAAAAAAGGGATTTGCATATTGATAGAGCATTGGATGTTGTGAATTTGGAAGGAAGTGCAGAGCCAAGACAGCCTATGCGCGTACTGCATTATCAGAGAGGCTGTGCTTCGGAATTTTTATGCCGTTGTAAGTATTTTCAGGTGGAACGTCAATTGGTCAATACTGAGCGTTGGCGTTCCATGGCAGATTTTCAGACAAACAGCAATTCCTTTCAGGTGCTTCTGTGCTTGAAAGGTTGTGGCGTTTTATTAGAAGAAAGCGGAGAGATGCTCCATTTCTTTAAGGGGGATTGCATTTTTGTTCCGGCGGATTCTGTACCGCTGAAGATTCACGGAAAGGCGCAATTTCTTCGGGTCAGTTGTTAATATTTGAATATTAAGAAAGGAAGCAGCTGTATGTGCGGTAGTAGATTGCACAGGATGATGCAGCTGAAATTGGAATATCAGATGAAAGAAATGATTGAGAAGGAATATGGTCGCTGGTGCCAGTATGCAACAGCAGACCAGGATGTTGTGAGAGAATTAAAAGAGATGGAAGGAAAGGAAGAAACGATAGAGGATGCCTTTTATCGGAACTTAGCCTTTGGTACAGGTGGTCTTCGGGGTGTTATCGGAGCAGGAACCAATCGAATGAATATCTATACTGTGGCAAAAGCAAGTCAGGGATTGGCAAACTATGTCAATGAGAATTTTGCAAAAAAGGATAGAAAGATTGCCATTAGCTTTGATTCACGGATAAAATCAGATAAATTTGCCAGGATTGCCGCAGATGTATTTTCGGCAAACGGGATACATGTATGTATTTATTCTGAGCTGATGCCGACGCCTTGTCTGTCGTTTGCGGTTAGGAGGCTACACTGTGCTGCGGGTATCATGGTCACCGCTTCTCATAATCCGGCGAAATATAACGGTTACAAGGTGTATGGAATGGATGGATGTCAGATTACCACCCAAGCGGCTGAGGAAATTCTGGCTGAGATTGAAAAAATAGATATTTTTTCGGATATAAAAGGACTGAAGACTGCTGCATCTAAGGAGGGAGATTCTGTCCGTGAAATAGGACAGATAGAACAGATTTCACAGGATATCATTACGGATTTTGTAGAGTGTGTAAAGAAGGAATCACTGTTACCAAGGGATATCGGGGAATCAGAAGAAGAGAAAGCAATTGATAAAAACGTGTCTATCGTATATTCTCCTTTAAATGGAACCGGGTTAAAAATGGTGTTACGCACTTTGCAGGAAAGTGGATATAACAATATTACCGTAGTAAAAGAACAGGAATTGCCGGATGGGAATTTTCCGACCTGTCCTTATCCGAATCCGGAGATTCGTGAAGCGATGGAACTTGGGATTTCTTATGCAAAGAAATGCAATGCAGATTTACTTCTTGCTACAGATCCGGATTGTGATAGAGTAGGAATTGCAGTAAAAAATGATGAAGATTACGTACTGTTATCAGGTAATGAGACGGGTATCCTCTTGTTAGATTATGTTTGCAGTCGTCGTCAACAGATGGGTACTATGCCGGAACATCCTGTTATGATAAAGACGATTGTAACCATGGATTTGGCAGAAAGGATTGCTGCACATTATGGGGTGGATACGATTAATGTTTTGACAGGGTTTAAGTTTATCGGGGAACAGATTGGCTTGTTGGAGGAAAAGAATAGAGAGCAGGATTACATTTTTGGCTTTGAAGAGAGCTATGGTTATCTCAGTGGATCTTATGTAAGGGATAAGGATGCGGTAAATGGAACCTTTCTCATTTGTGAGATGTTTGCATATTATAAGTCGCAGGGAATCAGCCTGCCGGATAAATTGCAGGAGTTATATGCGACATATGGATATTGTCTGAATACGCTTCATTCATATGAATTTGAGGGTTCTGTCGGATTTGAGAAAATGCAGGAAATCATGAAAAAATTCCGTGGAACGATAAATTCCTTTGCGGGTCAAAAAGTATTGCAGTGCTTGGATTACGGAAAAGGACTGGATGGCTTGCCGAAATCAGATGTTTTGAAATTTCTTCTAGAGGGAGGTTGTTCTGTGGTAGTGCGCCCCTCCGGAACAGAACCCAAATTAAAAACCTACTTGTCAGTCAGTGCAAAAACTCAGGGAGAGGCAGAAGAATTGGAAAAGAAACTGACGCAGGAAGTGGAGGAATTGATTTTGGCATGATGGCGCTAGTTTAAATTCTTTAAGTTTTTCAATATAGTCGAGGATTGTTTTTTTGTCCTTCCTGCGTTTTGCCAGTTCAAACAGCAGTCTCAAATCTGAGTGGTACCTTAACTGGTGTAATGATTTTTAAATCAAAACACCAACTTCATTTCCTCCATGATAGAAAGAATATTCTCCTCTGTGGTTTCACATTCATCGGCAATCTGGCTGAGGTTCTTGCCTTTGTCGTATTTCAATTGAACAAGGCTCATAAGCTGTTCATGTTTTCCAAGAGCCGTGCCCTGTGCCAGCCCCTGTTCAATTCCCTCCAACCTTGCATCCTCCATCAGTTCCTGAATCGCGTTACACATATTGATTCCCCCTTTGTCTGTATTTTTGTAATCATCCGGCTCTATGTTTACATTTAGGTATTGTGAAAGCATATAACAGGTAAGCGTTCCCAGTGTCTTGAATTCTTCGTGTTCCCGGATATAGTTGAGGACTGCTCTTTTGTCCTTCCTGCGCTTTGCCAGTTCAAACAGCAGTCTCAAATCTGAATGATACTTTGAAGTGTCTATCGGTTCGTTTAAGTCAATCATATTTAGCGGCCAGTTGCCTATGTGCGGCAGGGCATCCTCGGGAATCCCGTCCAGCTTCAAAAAATCGTGCAGACAACGTGCTCCTTCCCACTTTTCATCTCCGGAATATATGACTATCGTAATTACCGGAATGAGTTTATCCTCCAGTGTTACTCCGCTGATGTAATACTTTGACGGCAGCTTTCCATTGTCTTTATTCACGCGGGTAATTTTCTCCAACTGCTCATGATACTCCATTGCTTCATACTCCATCATTCTATGGGGCATGGAGTAATCCAGATAGGTCTGGTGCTCTACGGCACACACCAGTAGGAAGCGGAGAGTGCCGATTTGTGCCATCATGCCGATGTCCCGATATCGTACAACGGTATCAAAAGCACCTGCCTTATCCCGGAGATTGCTCCGCAGTGACTCCGGTAACGGAGACAGGTTTTCCGGCAGGATGACCTGTGCACCGCCAAATATAAAGCCGTTAAACAGGTCTGCGAACTCTTTTGCCTGCTTCAGAAAAGGTATAAATGCATTTTCGTTTCTTCCCATTATATTTCCTCCTATTATACATCACATAACAACAGAATACAATATATTCTTTAGAATTGGTTTATATATGTTCATAAACTAATTATCCATCATAGGAAATTCGCGAAAAAATGAAAGAATACATGAGACACCGGCATTATCCTGATTACCCGTCATAAGGAATTTCTGAGACAACATGATGGCGCCATCATGCCTACGGAATGATTCGGCAAACTCCAAGCATTCCCATTTAGCAAGATATTCTAAAGAATTAATAGAATCAAAAGATATGTGCTTTGAGTGTGATTATATAATGCGACAAATAAAATATCAATATACAAATGTAACAAAATTGACTATATATTTTTGGAAGGGGTGGATTGATTCAAACTGCACATGGAATGCCATAATATCATCCAAAGTTTTTTGGGGGATGGTATTATAAGACGCTATCAGATACTTCGTTGCATATACAGCCGGAACTGAAAGATATGCTCATAGTCAGTATAATATAATTCCGGCTGCTCGTGTTATGAATCTTACTATTATTTGTATAAATCTTCTTACCCTGCTTTGGCTACGCTTGACCTATTGCGGAGATCCCTGCCATCGTTCAATTCTATAAACCTCTCCAGTATTTCCTTACGGATAAGAATTCGTCTGCCAACATACTTGATTTTGCAAGCTTGCTAAGGCTATTATAGAAAGCTGTTGGAAGCTCCTGTCGCCCTGTGAAGATGATTTTTATAAAAAATCTACTTTATAAGATGATTTATAAAAAGCCTTTTGTGACTAAGGAAACCTACTTAGCTTTTATATTTTATCCGTAATTGGGGGGGTAGGGGGTGCTAGACGTCCAGTGGACGTCTGTTTAGTACGGACCGGAGCGGAAGCGTAGACTTTGCCACTTAACCAGATGTCTTTTTTCGCTCTGTTGAACAAAAGGCGTATCTGGCTATGCCTAGGGGAGAGAAATTTTTAAAATTTTGAAGTTAGGAATATGTTATGCTGAATGACTGCTAATGGGGCAAATAAATGTCATACTATCTGCGTCAAGGCGAATATGTTCATAGTGGTAGATAGTTATTGTTATCTGTATTGCTCCTGCATCAGTCTTACAAGTTCCTGCACAATTTCACGGGTATCATCCTTGTGAGTGCAAAGAACGCAGGAGATAGTTTCCTCGCAGTCAAATGGTGTCCATGCGTAATCAGGATTATGGTCGTTTAGTAGACCTGGTGCAAGGCAGATACCTAAGCCAGCGGCAACATTTGTCAGTGTGGTATCATGATCTGCACTGTTGAAGTAATTGACCGCTACAGAGTCTATTACCCGTTGTTGTACTTTCCGAAGTGCAATCGGAGAACCACCGCCCACCATGAGAGTCTGCCCGGCTAAGTCGCTGACTGTGACAACTTCTTTCTTTGCTAAGGGATCGTCATGCTGAGAGATCAGGTAAATTGGGCTTTGATAAAAAGGGTGAATCTGGATGTCAGGAACCCTTCTGACAGTTTCCTCTAAAGCAAAAAGAATATCTGTCTCTCTTTTCAGAAACTGATCAATGGATTTGTCAGATGAATAAACCGGGGTAATGGACACAGAAGGATGGAGTCTGGCAAGTTTCCGGATGACTTGTGGCAGACAGTATATGGCAGAACGCCATGGGGAGCCGATGGTTATATTTTCTGAATATCTTGTACTAAAATTCTGTGCCTGTTCAATGGCTTTTTTTAGTTCGTCACGCACATTTCGTAAAG
>JAFLTA010000030.1 GCA_022510685.1 Lachnospiraceae bacterium
CCAATACATTATATAGTTTTTGCTACACCCCATAAGTAACAAAAATACCTTCTCCAAAAGAGAAATCATGAAACTTCATGATTTCTCTTTTACTTTTTACTCTTGCATTAGATATTATTATCCTGTAAAGTAAGAAAGCGAAGATATTTCAAATTGTATTGTGGAGGAGAATCGATTTCATGCGAACAGTAAATTTATACAATACACTGACTAAAAAAACGGAAGAATTTACGCCAAATGTGGAGGGAAAGGTAAACATGTATACCTGTGGACCCACGGTATATCATTTTGCCCACATCGGAAATCTGCGCAGCTACATAATGGAAGATGTACTGGAAAAATATCTCCGTTATGCCGGTTATGATGTAAAGCGTGTCATGAATATCACAGATGTAGGTCATTTGGCAAGTGATGCAGACAGCGGTGAAGATAAAATGCTTACGGGTGCAAAGCGCGAGCACAAGACCGTGATGGAGATTGCAGAATTTTACCGCAAAGCTTTTTTTGAAGATTGTGATAAACTGAATATTAAGACGCCGGATGTGATTGAACCTGCGACAAACTGTATTCCGGAGTTTATTCATATGATAGAGAAACTGATTGCCGACGAATACGCATATGTGGCAGGAGGCAATGTATATTTTGATACATCTAAACTGGAAGAATATTATGTTCTTTCTAACCAGAATGAAGAAGAACTTATGGTGGGAGTTCGAGATGACGTTGAGGAGGACACAAATAAGCGCAGCAAGACAGATTTTGTGCTGTGGTTTACCAAATCCAAGTTTGACGATCAGGAATTGAAATGGGATAGTCCGTGGGGTGTGGGGTATCCGGGATGGCACATTGAGTGCTCCTGCATTAGCATGAAGCATTTGGGCGAATATTTGGACATTCATTGTGGCGGCGTGGATAATATTTTTCCGCACCATACGAATGAGATTGCACAGAGTGAAGCTTACATAGGGCATAAATGGTGTAACTATTGGTTTCATGTGCAGCATCTGAATGATAAACGAGGCAAGATGAGTAAATCTGCAGGAGGATTTCTGACGGTATCCGCTTTGGAAGAGGAAGGATACAGTCCGTTAGTTTACAGGATGTTCTGCCTGCAGTCCCATTACCGGAAACCTTTGGTCTTTAGCTATGAGGTATTAGATAATGTAAAAACTGCATATGAGAAACTGCAAAAAAAGGTATCTTCTCTGGCAGAGGAGGGAGAGGTTGAGCAAGCGGTCTTGGAAAAGTATCAGGACCGGTTTGCAGAGGCGATGGGCAGCGACATGAATACTTCTCAGGCAATTACCGTGCTCTATGATGCGCTGAAAGAAGATACGAATGACGCGACAAAGCGTTCTATTGTTGTAGATTTTGAGCAGGTGCTCTCTTTGGGGCTTTTTGATAAGCCTGCTGATGGCTCAGACGATGTGGATGAAGAATTTACGGCATGGATAGAAGGAAAAATCGAAGAGCGAAAAGCGGCAAAGAAAGAGAAAGATTTTGCGAAGGCGGACGCTATCAGGCAGGAACTTCTGGACAAAGGGGTTGAAGTCAAAGACACCCGTGAGGGAACGGTTTGGAATCTGCTGTAGTCATTATGGATAGAAAAGCTCCTGCCGTGGACTGAACAGGATTTGAGCGGGTACCGTTATGCCAATCTATAAATGGTATAAAATTGTATGATATGTTAAAACTAAATAAAACGTCCGGTCGGCTTCCGGCTGGACGTTTTCATGCTTTATTAGGAAACTTTTTATTTTCTGTAAAGCATGAAACTTGTTCCTGTAAATGAATGAACCGAAATGGTTTGTGCTGCCATAGGGGGCGGTGGAATGGAGAGGAAGATGACGAAAAAATGGCTGATATTCTGCCTGACGGTCTGTCTGATTATGCCGTTAGTGGCAGGATGTGGAGAGATTGTCACGAGAAAAGATGACGGTAAGATACATGTGGTAACTACATTGTTTCCTTATTATGACTTCGTAAAACAAATCGGAGGAGACAGGGTTGATGTGCAGCTGATTGTCCCTGCGGGAATGGACACGCATTCCTTTGAGCCTACGGCAAAGGATATGGTTGCGATTGGAGAAGCGGATTTGTTCTTATATAATGGTGGCACCATGGAAAGCTGGGTGCCCAAAGTATTGGAGGCGGCAGAGGGGAAAAATGTCAAAACGCTGAAAATGATGGATTATGTAGAAGTTGTCGCGGAAGAAACCGTAGAGGGGATGCAGGAGGAAGACGGAGATAACCGGGGCGGTCTGAATCATAATGACGATGCGGGAGAGCAGGAAGGGGAGGATGAGGAGCCGGATGAACACATTTGGACATCCCCTTTAAATTGTGTGAAACTGGTGGAACAAATCAATCGGACGCTCCAGGAGCTGGATCCGGACAACAGAGGCACTTACCAGCGGAATACAACTGCTTATCAGGAGGAACTTAAAAATCTGGATATGGAAATTCGTAAAATAGTTGCGAGTGGGAAACGAAAGGAACTGGTTTTCGGAGACAGGTTTCCGCTGCGTTATTTTACGGACACGTATGGTTTGACGTATCGGGCAGCATTTCCGGGTTGCAGCAGCGATATGGAGCCCAGTGCGGAAACGATTGCCTATCTGATAGATCGTGTAGAGAAAAATCATATACCTGTTGTTCTGAAAGTGGAAATGAGCAGCTCCAAGGTGTCGGAAACAATTTCAGAATCCACAGAGGCAGAGGTGATGACATTTTCCTCCTGCCATACAGTAACCAGGCAACAGTTCGATGATGGCGTTACATATCTTTCCCTCATGGAGGAAAATGTGGGAGTATTAAAAAACTGCCTGAATTGAAATTTTTATTTATGTATCAGAAAGCCCGGAAATGATCCGGGCATTTTCTTTTTAAAATTCAGAGGCGGTTTTTGGAGAATATCCGGTAATTAATTATCAGAGAGAGTTTAGAGCGCGCAACTCTCAGCATCCTGACAAAGTTGAATTATGAAAATGTATGCGAATACGACACAGAATGGAGTACACAAAATGGAAATGCGGGAAGAAGATTTGGTGGAAGCGTTGCAAAATGCACCCCAGGAGGGAATACGGTACCTGACCGAAATGTACGGTGGTTTGGTTTATGCTATCACATGGAGGCGTTTGCAGGGAAGACTGCCCAGAGAAGATATTGAGGAATGCGTCAGTGATATTTTTTTTGAACTATATCGCTGTAGGGAGCGCATTGATTTAGAGCGCGGCACCTTAAAAGCATTTCTTCTCACCATTGCGGAGCGGCAGGCTATAAAATACTATGAGCGTAGAACAGACAAATTTGACAAGGTGTCGTTGCAGGAGCAAATGGAGATGGGGCTTGAGGTTGCGGGGGAGACAGATGTAGAACAAGAGACCATTCAGCAGGAGGAAAGTGCCAGACTGTACGCTGCGATTCAATCTTTGGGAGAGCCGACCGGCAGCATCGTAATCCAAAAATATTATTATGGTATGACGGCAAAGGAAATCGGACAGAATTTGGGATTAAGCAAAAATGCCGTGGAGAAACGATTGAAGCGTGGTCTCATCAAATTGAAGTCCTTATTAGGAAGTCGGTGAGTATTGCAGTACAACAATGAAAAACAGTATATGGGAGGAAAAGCCATGAAAATAAAAATGAAGCCCAGAGCAAAACAGAATGAGGACCAGTGGATTGGAGAGCTTTTAGACCAGGTGGATGAAGAAAAATTATTAGAGATGAGTGCCATACATTCGGATATTCCCCTGCCTGTTCCCAATCAGGAAAAATTGGCGCAGTCGGTCATTGACAAAGCGGATTTGGCTGATGAAAAGGAATTGGAGAGGCGCAGAGCATTTGAAAAAGCATATCGCAGAAAGCAATTTATACGCGGTTGTATTGGCGTGGGTTGTGTAGCGGTGGTGTTGGCGGTTTTGGCATTGTGCGGTGTCTTTGACAATGTGTTGTTGAAAAAATATTCATATCAACTGGAGGCGGCAGTGGTTGCAGGAGGAGTTCCGGCAGAAACAAGCCCACAGTTTGAAGCGGGAGATGTTCTCAGACAGAGCGGCTTCAATCATGAAGATACGCCAAAGGATGTTACCGATAAATCCAAACCGGCAGTGAATATGGATGCACTGGACAACACGGTGTATGATGCGGCAGCACAGTATTGCGAGAAAAACCATTATGCGGTAGACGAGTGTGAAATCCTGCGAAGCTGGTATCACACAAAAAACGGAAAGACCGTAGTTATGTGTGAAATGGCAACAACATTTATGAGACTGGATGAGGGGAGTGTCGGACAGGGACTTACTTCGACAGAGTCGGACTGGCATACGATAGAGCCCTATTTACACATGGATTTGAGTCAACTGCTATTGCAGCAAAATCTGAATCCGGACACTGGGGTAACAGATTCTACCGGTGGGGAGACGGCATCATCGCAGCAAAAACAGAATGTATCGGAAAAACAAGGGATAGCCATCTTTTTGTTATCCGTAGATGTAAACCCCTCTTGACAGAATAAATCAAACGTGACAAAATATAAATCCAGCACGTTTGAGAAAATCAGAAAGCAAATATTTCCGAATATGCTGAAATATTTGCTTTCTTTTTGTTACAAAATTAAAAGGGGATTTTACTCCTTAATCATCATTTATAACTAATTTATTTGTGTCTATGCACTGCCGGATACAAATATAAAAATATGCAAGGGGTGGTGCAGAAACGAGGTGGAAAAATGAGAGCAACAAAGAAGTTTGGTTTTCGAATCGGGATGTTGATGACACTCGCTATGATACTGGCGATAAGCGGTGTTTCGGCAAAAACACAGGCGGCAACCCATACCGCCAGCGCAACAACAGACCGTAAAAACGGTACTTGTGTGTATACCGTACAAGGGATAGATTTGGAGACGGAAACGGAAATGACCATGGAGGTAAAGCGTTCCGATAACCAGAAAACTGCCTTGACAAAAAAGATTGAATTGAATGCGGAAAATTGTGCGAATGGTCTTTATAGTGGTGTAGTTACACTGCAGGATTTGAATTATGATTGTACCAGTTATTCCATTCACGTTACTATCGGTGGGGATGCTATAAAAGCAGGAGTCTGTGATTTTTCCATTCACCAAAGTAAAATTCGCATGAGTATCAGTGGTGGCAATGCAGATGCTGTCAGAGCATTTCAGCTGGTTTCCGGCGAGCCGTCAGGGGGAGTGCTGGTTCCGGGCAGCGGCAATCAGGTTTCTTTGATGGTGTGGCAGAAGGGTAAGGCAGAGAGTACGGCAAAAGTTTTAGGAGCTGCAAAAGAGATTCAGGGCAGTTCTTTGACATGGTCGGAGAATATCACACCGGCAGGTAAGGCGTATGGAACCTGGTATGCAAAATTTGTGCTAAAGAATACGAATGGGAAAATAACCAAAACTCTCGCACAGTCCCAATACAATGTTGAGCCTGTGGCAGGAAGTTTTAAGACTAAAAAGACTACTTCTCTGGAAAAGAAAAAGGCGTTTAAGATCGTGCTTGGCGGATTGAAAAATATTTATGGTGTAAGTAAAGTTTCATTCCAGATATATAACAGCAAAGGGAAGAAAATACATACAATTTCTGCTTCAAAAAGCGGAAGTAATTATGTGGCAACAGTCAAATTAAAAAATTTAAAATATAGTTTGGAAAAATATACGGTTAAGGCACAGCTCACAGATAGCGCAAAACACATCAGAACACTAACACAGACTACGAGTGCAGATGAGCGTGTGGTTGGTGGTGCATTTGATATTAATGTCAAAACGGATGCCACTTCTGCATTTAAACTGACAGGTGCATACATTCCGGGCAATATTAAAAAAGTTACTTTTGTTGTGTATGATGAAAATAACAAGAAGCAGGGTACTTATAAGGCAAAGGCGTCATCCGACAAGAAGAAATTCAAGGCACAAGTTAAGAGCGAAAGCACCGGAAAGTTTACTGCCTATGCCTATGGCTATACGACATGGGGAAAAAAGGTGCTTTTGACCAAAAAGACATATAAGATTTACAAAAAGAATTTGGGCAAGCAAGGTTGGTATTACGAAAAATATGCAGGAAAAACCTATAAGTTTTATTATGTCAACAACGAAAAACAGACAGACCTTACAAAAATATTGAATTTGAAAAAGGGAAAAGGGAAATATTATATTGAGGTAAATCGTGCAGCATGTGTGGTCAATATCTACTTGTATGATGAGAAAACAGGCAAATACGACATTCCAGTACGCGCCTTCACTGTGTGTGTGGGACTGGACGTATCCACTGTTGCCGGGGCAGGCGGATTAAATCCGAAATCTTACTACACGCCGATAGGAAATTATTCGGTGTGCTCTAATGGGCAGGCTGTGCGTTATCCGCTTAAGCCGATGCATGAGCCGGACGGAAGTGTTATCTATGCCAGATGGGCAGTACACATTGTGGGTAATGTATATTTCCATTCTATTGCGGTTCCTCAGCAGTCTCATTACGCACTGAGTTCAACTAAATTTAACCGTTTAGGTTCACCGGCTTCTGCAGGATGTATCCGTATGGCGGTGGCAGACGCAAAGTGGTTGTATGACTATATTCCTACGGGAACCAAAGTGAAAATTGTGAAAGGTAACACGAAAAAACCGGGACCATTGGGCAAGATGAAGATGATCAAGAGTTATGGTGTCAACTATGACCCTACAGACCCGGGCGTGCCGGATTCCCGGAAAAAGAAAGATTACAAGGCGAAAAGAATTAGTGGATATATCACTAAGAACGGTAAAAAAGTCGGATTTTAATGGAGGACAGTTACAATGAAGACAAAACAGATTGTAGGAATTCTTATTACAGGCGCTGTAATCATTGTTGTGGGAGTGTCTGGAGTAGTTTCCAATGTTGTGAAAAATAAAATGACAACACAACGTACTGACAATATGGTGAATAGTCTCGTGTCCGGAAAAAGCGTTACTCTTCCTAAAAAAGATTTCGTAGGTGTGATTAACATTGTGGGAGAAATAAAGCCCAGTGATAATGATATATGGGGTTCTGATGGGAAGTATGACCATGATTTGTATATGAAATATATCGATCAGATGAAAGAAGACACATTTAATAAAGGCATTCTTTTGTATGTGGATAGTCCGGGTGGGACCGTATATGAGAGTGATGAATTATATTTAAAGCTGATGGAATACAAAGAGCAAACCGGGCGTCCGATATGGGCATATTTTGCCACGCAGGCGTGCTCGGGAGGGTATTATATATCCATGGCATCGGATAAAATTTATGCGAACCGTAACTGCTGGACCGGTTCCATTGGCGTCATCATTTCTCTGGCAAATTATAAAGGATTGTATGATAAGCTGGGAATCAAAGAAATTGATATTACCAGTGGTCCGAATAAAGCGATGGGTTCCGGTGGTCTCGACATGACGCAGGAGCAGAGAGATATTTTACAGAGTCTCGTGGATGAAGCTTATGACCAGTTTGTAGGGATAGTCAGCACCGGCAGAGGTATGGATGAAAAAAAGGTGCGTAATCTGGCAGATGGTCGCATTTATTCTGCACTGCAGGCAAAAGATAATGCTCTTGTCGACGAGATTGGCTCTTATGAGGAAGAAAAAAAGATATTTTTACAGGAAAACGGTTTAAACAGCGATACCCAGTTTTTTACTCCGGACACCGGCGTTGGTTCATTTATGAGCAGTTTGTTTGGTGCAGCGGACAAAGTAAAAACCAAATCGGAAGCAGAAGTGGTCAAGGAAATTATAGATAGTGAAGGAAAAGGGGTGCTGAAATATTATGCAGAATAACACGGATAGTCAGGTGTATGCCGGTTTTTTTGTCCGTCTGGCAGCGTATATAATGGACTGGCTGATTGTGGGAACGATTCTGCTGGCGATTAAAATTCCTCTTTGGGTGACTACCATGGCAGTTCCGGATAATTTTATGGTGAGAGATTTTATCTTTCAATATTCCGTTAAAGACATTTTGTTGTATTTGTTGGGAGTTGCATATTTTGTCATATTAACATATTTTTCGGGAGCTACTTTGGGGAAACGTGCCATGCGCCTTCGGGTAATCAGCAGCGAGGATAGAAAACCTACTTTTTTTGAGGTGGCATACCGGGAATCGGTGGGACGATTTTTGTCCGAACTAATTATATTTATAGGATATTTGATGATTGGACCGGATAGTAAAAAGAGAGCGTTACATGATCGTCTGGCAGACACCAGAGTTGTGTATTACCATGTAAAAGAAGTAACCGTGCCGGCGGAGATACGCTATCGGCAAAGTGCTCCGGTGTATGTGCCCGGACCACAGTACAGACAGAATGTGATGCCGCAAAATCCGGAACCACCAGTGGAAACGACGGTTGCGCCCGAGGAAAATCTGGTGGAAGATTCCTCTTTTTTCAATGAAAATTTATAGTATAAAATAAATTTTTACGGTGAACAATAATAGCAGATGAAATCGCAGACATTCCGATGGAATCGGGATGTCTGTTTTCCGTTTGAAATGTTTTAGAGCTATCAGGCTAAACGGGCATTTCGCAGGAGAAGAAATAACAAGCGCAGAAATTTTTGTGCAGAATGGAGGCTATTATGTTTGAGGAAAATGAATCCATGTGGAAGAAAAAAGGATTTTATGTGTCGGTGTGTACGGCATTGGTATGCCTGTTGGCTATCGGTACTGTATATTATCGAATGAATAAGACGCCGGAGGATGATTCACCATGGGCAAGTGTAGCAGAGACAGTGGCGCCGGAGGAACCTGAAGAAGATCAGTCTGTGAGCAATTCACAGGACGAATCCATTTACGATAATTCGGATGGCGAGGATGTGACCGGAGGAAATTCCATTTCAGCATCCATTCCGGAAGAAACAAAGGAGCCGGAATCGCAGAAGACAGAGCAGGCGAAAAGCAAGAAGAAAGCAGCCAAATCCGCAACATCGCCAAAACCTTCTAAAAAACCGGAATCAAAAGCGGTTGCAGCACAGAGTGACAAGAAGCATTTTACTTTTAATGAGGAAAAAGGCTTGAAATGGCCGGTAAAGGGTAATGTTCTGCTAAAGTTCAGCATGACAGATGCAGTTTATTTTAAGACTCTGGCACAATATCGCTGCAATCCGGCAATTCTTATAGGATGCAAAGAAGGTACGAAAGTGAAAGCGGCAGCGGCAGGTGAGGTTCTCTCTGTGGAAAAGCGGGATGAAACAGGTTTGACGGTAACTATGAATATTGGGAACGAATACACACTCACCTACGGACAGTTGAAAAATGTTTCTCTAAAAGAGGGAGATGAAGTTGCAGTTGGTGATGTCATCGGAAAGATTGCGAGTCCAAGTACAACTTATACCGAAGAAGGAAGTAACCTGTATTTTAAGGTGGAGCAAAAAGGAGAAGCGGTAGATCCTTTGCTGCTTTTAGAATAGTGTGTGTTACGGCGTGGTCGACTACAAATAGTACACCTTAAAAAATAATGATTTTCAAATGTGAGAAAAAGTGCTATACTAACAAAGACGGTTTTGTTTCATTTTCTATGATGACGATGCCGGCACAGACAAACTCTCCCACGGGAGAAATAAAAGAACAAAGGAGATTACTATGCAGTACAGAATTTTAGGAAACACAATGCCTGCAGTTGAAGTTCGTTTTGATCAGGCCGGAGAATCTATGTATACTCAGTCCGGTGGCATGGCTTGGCAGTCCGACGGAGTTAAAATGGATACCAGCACAAAAGGCGGCATCATGAAAGGTGTAGGAAGAATGTTTGCCGGAGAGTCTATGTTCATGGCTACCTATACCGCTGAGAAGCCGGGTGCTGAAGTGGCATTCGCGTCTACTGTACCGGGGGAGATTCTGCCGATTAATGTGGGTGAGACGGGTGGTCTTATCTGCCAGAAAGGTGCTTTTCTTTGTGCAGAGCCAAATGTTAATTTAAATGTATCATTTACCAAGAAATTTACTGCCGGTTTGTTAGGCGGAGAAGGCTTTATCCTGCAGGATTTATCCGGTACAGGTATGGCTTTTCTGGAGATTGACGGAGATAAGGTTATCAAGGAATTGCAGCCGGGAGAGGTGATTAAAGTTGACACAGGTAACGTAGTTGCCTTTGAGCGCAGTGTCAGCTATGAAATTGAAAGAGTGAAAGGTCTCAAAAACATCTTCTTAGGTGGAGAGGGATTATTCCTCACAAAATTAGTGGGACCGGGTCGTGTTATTTTACAGACACAGAACTTTAATGAGTTTGCAGGAAGAATTGCAAGAATGATTCCGAGCAAATAATCTGAATATAGCAAGCAGAAAAAGAGGCTGTCATATACAGTCTCTTTTGTTTATAGGAGATGACTATGAATTCCAAGCAGCATATTTTAATTGACAGGAAGCGCGTTGTGCAAGCCTTTTCGGCTTATGTAGCTAATTACAACGCGGAAGACGAAAAAATTTTATTAAAGATCAAACATACTTACCGTGTGGCGGCAATTAGTGAACAGATTGCAGAAGCAATCGGATTGGATGCGTGCGACAGGGATTTGGCGTGGCTCATTGGCATGCTCCACGACATTGGAAGGTTTGAGCAGCTGAGGCGTTTTGGGACTTTTATTGATGCAGATTCCATTGACCATGCGCATTTTGGCGTAGAGCTTTTGTTTGAAGACGGACTGTTGGGAGAATTCATAGAGGATGGAAACCAAATGGCGAAGTGCGTATCTGAATCTGATGTGGTGTCGGAAACGGATGCATGCAGAGATGATATTCTTGTGATAAAAAAGGCGATATGGAACCATAGTTCATTTCGTATCGAGGACGGTTTGAGCCCCAGAGAGCTACTTTTTGCAAAGCTGATACGGGATGCAGATAAAATTGATATATTGAAGGTGGCAACGGACACACCGTTAGAGGAATTATATAATGTGACTACAGAACAGATTCATGCAGCACCGGTGACGGAAAAGGTGATGGAGCAATTCAGGAAGGAGCAGACAATTCTTCGTGCTGTAAAAAAAGTGCCGATTGATCATCGTGTGGGACATATTGCCCTCGTGTTTGAACTTGAATTTTCGGAGAGCTATGGTTTGGTAAAAAAACAGGGTTATCTGGAGAAACTGTTTGATATCAGGACGACAAACCCCCAGATTGCAGGACAGTTTGAAGAACTTAAGTCTATTGTCAAAAATTTCCTGCACAGCAAAAACAATATAGAATTCGGTTAAAATTCATGCTTTCATTGAATACGCAAAGAATATTTTTGACACTTTTGATTGATTTGTAAAGTTTTTACTTGTGTTATTTGGTAATATCGACTAGAATATTAAGTAGGGTCATTATGCCCATTAGGCAATAAAGGTGATTTTGTTGCTTGGATGAATGTAGGGCGAAAACAATTGTGACAGATGATACATAGGAGCAGAAATGGGAAAGAGTAGATTATTTCAATATGCAGTCGATCATTCACTGGAGATGATGTTTCTTTTCAGCGAAGATGGAAAAATAATATACGGAAATCAGACGGCAATGGATTTGTTGGAATATGGTGATGAATTGTATGATTGTCGTGTAGAAGATTTGTTTCCCGGAATATTTGAGAGACAGGATGACGGACTGAAGTTTGATTTCCAATTAGGCGTTACGGTGAGCAATGTGATGGCGTATCGGCGAAACCGTACGTGTTTTGCTACGGATGTCCGTATTATGAAATATGTGGAAGAAAACAGCTATATCTGTATGGCTGTGGATTCTTCCAGACAGAATTTTTTGGCAAAACGTGCAGATCAGGCGGATCAGGAAGTGGAGGAAGCCCAGAAGGTTAAGACTCAGTTTGTGGCAAACGTCACTCATGAGCTCAGAACGCCGGTTAATGGTATTCTCGGTAATACGAAAGAGCTTCTGGAACGGGAACAGGACCCGGACAAGATGAAGATTTTGCGTCTGATGGAGCGTGGATGTGCAGATATGCACGCTATTATCAACAATATTTTGGATTTTTCAAAGTTAGAGGCAGGAAAATTCACTCTGGAATCCAGGGAGTTTAATTTCCGTAGCATGATTGATTATGTCCGTGCAAATCACATTAATAAGATTACGGAAAAAGGATTGGAATTATTTGTGACGGTATCTCCTGAGGTGCCTGAGACAGTTATCGGTGATGAGTTGCGCATTGTGCAGATTCTGAATAACTTGTTGTCCAATGCATGTAAGTTTACTTCTGTCGGCAAAATTGTAGTGGAGGCAATCAAGACGGCTCAGATTGGAAATCGGATAGAGTTGTTTTTCCTGGTAATTGATTCCGGTATCGGTATCGACAAGGCGGGACAGGATAAATTATTTAAGAGCTTTTCCCAGGTGGAAGCATCCACAACACGGAAATACGGAGGCACCGGACTGGGTCTCAATATATGCAAACAGTTAGTAGAACTCATGGATGGTGATATCCATGTGGAGAGTGAAAAGGGAAAGGGTACGACATTCACGTTCCATATTTGGGTAGAGGTAGCCAATGGAGAGGAAAATACGAATATATCGACAATAGATGTAGAGGCAGAAATGCAGCGTCTGTCCGGATTGGCGCAGATGGGTGAAAAAGAACAGATTTATTGTTATGGAACAGCAGAAAATACGGAAGAGATTAACAAAAAGATGTCTAAACTCATTCTCTGTGTGGATATGGAGAATTGGGAAAAGGCAGAGATGTTTGCAGATACATTAAAGCAATTGACAGAAGAAGCTCCTGCAGAGATAAAGTCAGGTGCATTTCGTCTGAAAATGGCGGTACAGAGGGGAGACTATGAAAAGACTACCGCAGCCTATGAGAAACTACAGACATTATTAGAGCAGTCAGAGGAGGGAGCGAATGAGTAGTGATGACAAAAAAGATAAGATTCGTATACTGATTGTAGACGATGTAGACACCAACCGATTCCTTCTTCGTGATATCATTCAGGAGTTGGGATACCAACCGGTATTGGCAGAGAATGGTGTGCAGGCATTAAAAGTTGTGGAGCGCATACATCCGCAGATTATCATTTTAGATATAGCCATGCCGGAAATGGATGGATATGAGGTATGTAAGGCGTTGAAAGAGAATGCGGAGACACGGGATATTCCCATCATATTCATTTCGGCGTTTGATGATCCTTCCGATATTGTCCAGGGTTTTACGCTGGGAGGAGAGGATTACATTACGAAGCCCTTCATTCCGGAAATTGTAAAGGCGCGTGTGGGATTGCACCTCAAGCTGTCCGATGCCAGTCAACATTTGCAAAAGATTAATCGGCAGTTGCAGACCAGCGTTAGTGAGCAGTTGCGTCAGTTGGAAATGGAAAAGAAAAACGTTCTTTATGCGTTGACGAGAGTTGCCAGAGAAGATTCTTGTTTTAATAAAGAACATATGGAACGGCTTTGCTATGATTGCCGTATTATGGCGGAGGCGATGCAGTTATCATCAAAATATGGCGACCAGATATCGGATAGTTACATAGATACTATTGAAATGGCGGCGCCGTTGTGTGATTTGGGAAATGTAGCGATTCCCACACAGATTTTACAGAAAAAAGATGAGTTATCGGAGGAAGAAAAGAAGACCCTCCGAACACATACGGTAGTCGGCGCGCGGATTTTGCAGGATGTACTGGATGCAGAAGATTATAATGATTTTATAAAAATGGCGGTAGATATTGCCCACTATCACCATGAAAACTGGGATGGCACCGGTTATCCCACGGGTATTGTCGGAGAAGAAATCCCATTGTCGGCACAGATTGTTTCCATCATCAGCGCATATTGCGACTTGACGGCGGAGAGGATGAACAAATCGAATTATGACGTACAAGAGGTTTTAGAAATTATGAGGCAGGACTCCGGCGTGAAATTTAATCCCGGCATATTTGATATTTTGTGTAAAATCCATCGTCAGTTAAAATAATGTTTTTACTGCGAATGGTAGATGATATTGAGGTCGAAATTTTTTCACTTCGATCTCACGAAAAAAGAAATAGGATGGTGAGAATCAGACCATGACAAACGAAGAATTTAATCGAATTGCTAAATTTTTGAAAAGTACCTATGGCATTGACATGGCAGAAAAAAAAGAAATTGTCAAAGGCAGACTGGATAATTATATCCGGGCAGGTGGTTGGAGCGACTACACATCGTATATGAATGCGGTGGAGAAAGACAGCTCAGGCAAGCTGGAAAAAGAGCTTGTGAATATGCTGACTACGAATCATACATATTTTATGAGGGAATTTGAGCACTTTGATTTTTTGAAGCAGGAGGTGCTTCCGTGGCTCAAGCAGAAGGAACAGCGAACCAGGGATTTAAGCATCTGGTGTGGGGCGGCGTCTTCGGGGGAGGAACCTTACATGCTGGCAATGTTAATGAAAGATTTTTTCGGATTGGAGCATGAATCCTGGGATACTACAGTGCTTGCCACGGATATTTCTACGGAAGTATTGCAAAAGGCGCAGCAGGGCATTTACAAACAGGAGCAGATTAATATATTACCGGATACATGGAAACGCCGTTTCTTAAATCCGCTGCCAGATGGAATGCATTATCAGATGACCCCGGAAATTAAAAAGGAAGTGTTATTCCGACAGTTTAACTTGATGGATAACTTTCCGTTCCGAAGAAAGATGCACATTGTGTTTCTGCGAAATGTAATGATATATTTTGATAAAGAAACAAAGCGGCAATTGGTGCAGAAAGTGTACAATACAATGCATCCCGGAGCATACTTTTTTATCGGGAGGACGGAGGCGCTTGAGAAGGGAGCAGCACCTTTTGAAATGATTCAGCCGTCCATATTCAGAAAACCTTTGTAGAGAGGAATGTAGACGTCATGAGTAAAATACGAGTATTAGTGGTGGATGATTCGCTGGTATTCCAGAAAATATTAGTACAGAATCTGAATGCTGATCCGGAGATACAGGTAGTTGCAACTGCCGGAGATCCTTTCCAAGCCAGAGATGCCATATTGCAGTATCATCCGGATGTAATGACATTAGATATAGAACTGCCGAGGATGAACGGCATTGAGTTTTTGCGGAAACTGATGCCGCAGTATCCGATGCCGGTTGTGGTCATCAGTTCACTCAGCGATAAAGTGTTTGATGCACTCAGTGCGGGTGCAGTGGATTTTGTAGCCAAGCCGGCAGTGACAGACCGTAGTATGCTGGAGGAGTTTGTAAAGTATGAACTGCCTAATAAAATAAAAATTGCAGCGGCTGCTCAGGTGGGAAAGAAACGTAACCTGCCCACTGCGGCTGTACAGGTTAATTCGGGAAGTCCCGTAAAGGTGGATAAAGATCAGATTATCGCCATCGGGGCATCTACGGGAGGAACAGAGGCAACTGCCAGTGTGTTAAAAGATTTTGACACCGACATTCCCGGTGTGGTTATAGTGCAACATATGCCGCCGGGATTTACGGAAATGTATGCAAAGCGATTGGATAAACAGTGTAGAGTTCATGTGAAAGAGGCAAAGACCGGAGATGTGGTGAAACAGGGACATGTACTCATTGCTCCCGGTGGTGACGAGCATATGAAAATAGTGAAGGTCAATGGCGAGTATCAGGTCGTGTGCCGGAAAGCTCCGAAAGTAAACGGACACTGTCCGTCGGTGGAAGTGTTATTTGATTCCGTTGCAGAAGTCGCCGGCAAAAATGCACTGGGGATCATTCTTACGGGAATGGGAGCAGACGGGGCAAAAGGACTGCTCCGGATGCGACAGGCAGGAGCGCACACCATCGGGCAGGATGAAAGTACCTGTATCGTGTATGGTATGCCGAAAGTTGCCTATGAACTCGGTGCGGTGGAGTTTCAGGAAAAATTGTCCGATGTAGCGAAGCGGACATATAGCATATTACATCAACGAAAGTAAGGGAGGTATGTAACATGAAAATTTTATTGGCTGAGGACGACTTTGTCACGCGAAAGTTTATGACAAGTTTTTTGGCTAAATACGGTGAGTGTGACGTAACCGTTGACGGCATGGAGGCAGTAGATGCTTTTTTGATGGCGCTGGAAGATGGCGAGCCATATGATCTGGTCTGTCTGGATATCATGATGCCGGTTATGGATGGCTACCAGGCACTGGTGGGAATACGCAACTTGGAAAAAGAGAGGGATATTCCCCGGGACAAGGTGGCAAAGGTTATTATGACTACTGCGCTGAACGATGAAAAAAATGTCAAGATGGCATTTGATCTGGGTTGTACTATTTATTCCGGAAAACCAATTGATCAGGAACGTTTTGAGCAGGCTTTGAAGAAATTACATCTGCTATAGAAAGGAGATAGTAATGGGAGACGATTTTAACACAGAAGGAATGCTGGAAGTCTATCTCTATGAAAACGGGCAGCTTCTGGAGGAATTGCAAGATACAGTAATGGAGCAGAAGGATGCCGACTGTTTTGACGAGGACAGCATTAATCAGATTTTCAGAACCATGCATACCATTAAGGGTTCTTCCGGTATCATGATGTTCGACGAAGTAACCCGGCTTGCGCATAAGTTGGAGGACGTATTCTTCTATCTGAGGGAATCCAAACCGGAGGGAGTCCCCCACTTAAAATTAGTGGATCATGTCTTGAACGTAGCCGACTTCATTTCAGGGGAGATGGAGAAACTGGAAAATGGTGAGCCGGCAGACGGGGATGCCACAAAGATTTATAACGAAGTAGACAAATTTCTGCAGTCTATTCAAGGTGGCAAGGAAGAAAAAGAAAAGGTTATTAAGGAAAATGTCAGTGAGGAGCCGGAGCAGTTTTACATTGCGCCGATGGCTACCAGCAATAGCAAATTTTATAAAGTGTACCTCACTTTCAATCCGGAGATTCAGTTGGCGAATGTACATGCCTACAAGATAGTTTATGCGTTGAAAGAGGTTGCAGAGGATCTGTTGTATGACCCGGAAGATATCCTCACAAACGAAAGCAGTGCAGATGAGATTATCGAAGACGGCTTTAAGATGCTCCTTCAGACGCAGAGCACTGAGGAAGATTTACATGAGCTGATTCAGGAAGGCTATGAACTGGATAAGGTGGAAATTGTGGAGTGTACCGCTGCAGAGTTCCAGCAGGGCTTTGACAGTGTCGGTTCTGAAATCCGCATTGATTTGACATCCGGTGCGGAGGACGCTGAAAAGAAAGCGGATGGAGAAGCCGGCGAGGCAGTCGCTCAGCCGGCACCACAGCCGCCACAACCGCAAAAAGCACCTGCACCCGGTGATTTCGTCATCGAGTCCAAGGAACCCGGTAAGGCGAAAAAATTGGCGCGAGATAAACCGAAGAAAGCTGACAAGGCCTCCTTTATTAGCGTAGATGTGCGTAAGATGGATCAGCTGATGGATTTGATTGGAGAGCTGGTTATCTCGGAATCCGTGGTGTTACAGAATCCGGACTTGAAAGTGCCGGGGTTGAAGCTGGATAACTTTAACAAGGCAGCAGGGCAGATGAGCAAGATTTCTTCCGATTTGCAGAATGTTATCATGAGTATGCGAATGGTACCGCTGGCAAATACTTTCCAGAAAATGAACCGTATTGTGTTTGATGTGTCTCGTAAACTGGGTAAGGATATCGAGTTTGAGATGATCGGAGAGCATACGGAGGTTGATAAAAACCTCATTGAGCATATTTCTGACCCGCTTATGCATTTGGTAAGAAATGCGGTTGACCATGGTATCGAGACGCAGGAAGAACGTGATGCAGCAGGCAAAAGGGAGAAAGGACGTGTAACACTTTCGGCGAAGACAGAGTCCGGCAAGGTGTGGATTGGTGTACAGGATAACGGTGGCGGACTGGACAGAAATAAAATTTTGGCGAAAGCGCGCAGCAAGAACCTATTAGATCCGTTGAAACAGGACAGCTCTTATACGGATAAGGAAGTATATCAGTTTATCACGCTACCGGGATTTTCCACGAATGAGCAGGTTACAGAGTATTCCGGACGTGGAGTTGGTATGGACGTTGTAGTATCCAATCTGCAATCCATTGGAGGTTCTCTGGAAATTGAGAGTACACATGGGCAGGGAACTACCATGTTCCTGAAGATACCTCTCACTTTGGCAATCATAGACGGTATTGTTATGGAGGTGGGAAATACTACATTTGTCATAGAGACGGGTATTGTTCGGGAGTTTATTGGAATACGTACCGAAGATATCATTGTGGAGCCAGACGGTGAGGAATTTATCATGATTCGCGGTGAAGGTTATCCGATATTGCGACTGGGGGATTGGTATCATATAGAAGGTTATGACATAGATTCCTCAGAGGCGATGATTGTCTTGATAGAAGTAGACGGTGAAGAACTTTGTCTTCTGGTGGATAGACTTATTGGCAAACAGGAGATTGTAGTAAAACCAATCCCGGATTACATTCACAGGGTAGAAGGATTATCAGGATGTACCCAGCTGGGCGATGGCAGCATCGCATTGATTCTGGATGCAGCTGGTTTAATCGAATAAAATACAAAGAAAGGAAGGTAATCTATGAGCGAACAGCAGGACGCATTAAAGGAGAAATATGTGACCTTTATGTCAAAAAATGAATATTTCGGTTTGAAAATCGAATATGTCAATGAGATAATTGTTCTTCAGGAAATTACTGCAATTCCGGAAAGTGAAGAATATATCAAAGGTCTTATCAATCTCCGCGGAAAAATCATTCCGGTCATTGATGTCCGGCTTCGGTTTAGGCAGGAGCCCTTTGATTATGATGACCGTACCTGTATTATCGTCATTAATGTGCAAAGCACGGTGGTGGGACTGATCGTAGAGAAAATTGCAGAGGTAGTGGAAATTCCGGAAGAAAATTTACTGCCATCTCCGTCCATCGGACATGGAGATAAGATGAAAGATCGTTATGTCTACGCCATCGGTAAAGTAGGAGAATCGGTGAAACTCTTGTTAGACCCGGACAAGCTGCTGAATGACGATGACTTATCCATGGTGGAGCAGGTCAGCGAGGAAGCGGAAGTCATGTCAGAGTAACAGCACTTCTTAATTCTCATGAACCTGTCCTATAAATGGGATAAAGATAAGGAACCTATCAAAGAGAAAACCACAACCAGCGCACGGTGGGTTTTCCGCAAAATAAAGTTGCGCAGAAAAGAGGTAAAAAATGAAAAATATGAAATTGTACACGAAACTGATATTGGGTTTTGGTCTTATCGATGTATTTTTGATCATTGCATTGATAGTCGGATACGAAACAGCCGAAAAAACTGCAGTAGCAAAAAATCCGGAGCAATATTTGCAACAGCATATTTACGTGACCATTGCGATGGGAGTTATAGCAGTAGCTATCTCACTTGCGATTGCGCTGAATATTACCAAGACATTCCGCCAGTCTATCAAGACATTGTCTGATGGAGCAGCGAAATTGGTGGAAGGTGATATTAAGGGTCTGAAATTGAAAAAATATGGTCAGGATGAGTTTGGTGAACTGATTGATGAGTATCAAAAAGTTGCCAATCAACTTGTGGTGCAGGCTGAGGTAGCCAATGCCGTGGGTGACAACGATCTGACACAGGAAGTGATACCTCACTCCCCGAAGGATTTCATGGGACATGCCCTGAAAAAGCTGGCTGACAGTAAAGTTACTTCGGTGGTGAAGGTTGGTCAGGCTACCACACAGATATCTACAAGTGCATCTGAGGTGGCAAGTGCCAGTGAGGCATTGGCACAGGGCTCCACAGAGCAGGCAAGCGCCATAGAGGAGATTACAGCATCTATCGCTGATATTGCGGATAAGACAAAGCAGAATGCAAGCGAGGCTGATCAGGCATCCGAACTGGTACAGCTTGCCATTGTAGATGTGAAAAAAGGAAATACCCAGATGGAGGAAATGATGAAGGCTATGTCCGAGATCAATCAGTCTTCCGAAAGTATTTCTAAGATCATCAAGGTGATTGATGACATTGCATTCCAGACCAATATTCTTGCTTTGAATGCTGCAGTTGAGGCGGCAAGAGCCGGTGAGGCAGGAAAAGGTTTTGCCGTTGTGGCAGAGGAAGTCAGAAATCTGGCTGCCAAGAGTGCAGCAGCTGCTGCAGAGACAGCAGAGATGATCGAGGATTCCATCCAGAAAGTGGAAGTTGGCTCCAGTATTGCAGAGGAGACAGAAAAGGCATTAGAAGAAATTACCGATGCGGTTGAGAAATGTAAAGTTATGATTACGGACATTGCAGAGTCTTCCAACTATCAGGCAACGGCAATCGAGCAGGTAGATCAGGCGATTACTCAGGTTTCACAGGTAGTACAGAACAATTCCGCTACCAGTGAAGAGTGTGCAGCAGCAAGCGTGGAACTTGCCGGACAGGCAGATGCCCTGAAAGAAGTGTTGGCCAAATATAAACTGCCTCCAGGAAGTGGCGTAGGAGCAGATACTTCCCTCAGCTATCAAAGCAGCAGTGCACAAAATGAGCAGATTATTTCTCTTGGAGATGGCTTTGGTAAATACTAATCTTAAGATTTAGAATACTGTATACCGGCACAATATTTGTGCCGGTATGTTTTTATCGAATAGGAGATTCCTCCTATTCGATAAAAAATTCATTTTAATAATTGCGTAGAGAATGGGTGATGGAAAAAGAACACAGAAACGATAAAGAGGCACTGGAGGTATTAGTTTGGAATATCTGGAGGAGAACAATCGGAATCAGGAAAAAATCGAGAGACTGATTTTAATCCTGTACGGAATCTATAATATTGCCATGTGCGCAGATTTACTTCGTTTACCGGGAAATATCGGTACAGTAATTGCAATGCTGTTAGCCATGGTGATTGCTTGGGGTGCTAAAGTTGCTAATCTGCGTACGGTGAAATTCAGAGCGATGGTGACTGTGTTGATGTTGGAAATCAGTATTGTCCTGTATGCTACACAGCTATATAATATTTTACAGGTATTGACACTTGCATTAGTCGGAGTGATTATTGTCGCATTATACAACATACCTCAAATTTTAATACCGACTTTTTTGGGTACAGTGGTTATTTATTTGTACCATTTCTTTGTATTGCATTCGATTTGCTATGCGACAGGGGAAGAAGTATTCTACGATATCATGACAGTGGGAAATGTATTTCTGGCAGAATACTTAGTCTATTATCTGGTAAAAAAACGCGAAGAAAGTATTGTACAATTTTTTAAAGTTATAGATGTTTTGCAGGAGGCAGAGCATAGTAAAGATGATTTTTTGTCTAATGTCAGTCATGAAATTCGTACACCAATCAATACCATATGTGGAATGAGTGAACTGGTGCAGGGGGAGGAAGACCCGCGTAAAATGAGGGATGCTTTGTTTGACATCCAGCAGGCGGGACGAAATCTTCTTTCGGTCGTCAGTGATATTTTGGATTTCTCGGAATTACAGTCCGGTAAGATCGAGATTCAGGAAGAAGAATATAACATTAGTTCTACAATTAACGACATTATCAATATGAGCTTAGCCAGAAAAAATCAGAAAAAAATTGAGTTTATTGTAGACTGTGATGCAAATATACCAAAAGGGCTTTTGGGTGATGAGAAAAAACTGCGCCGCATTATTATGAATCTGGTAAATAATGCGATTAAATTTACTAAGGATGGCGGCGTTACCATCCATATTTCCAGTCGTCAGGAGGAATATGGAATCAATCTTATCATCACTGTTTCTGATACCGGAATCGGTATGGAAGCAAAGAACATGGAAAAAATTTTTACCAGTTTTAGTCAGATTGATACCAGAAAGAATCGTCAGGAGGGCGGTATCGGTCTGGGGCTTGCGATATCTCAGGCGTTAGTGGAGCGCATGGGTGGAGTGATTACGATAAAAAGTAAGCTGGGTAAGGGAACGGCAGTGCGAGTGGTAGTTCCGCAAAAAGTCATAGATGCCCAGCCGATTGCGCAGTTGGAAAAGAAAGATGAGATTAATATAGCCGTATATATTGATATGGAGCAGTTTGGTTTGGTGGCGATTCGCGACCAATATACAGAGTGTCTCAGCCATATGGTGAACCAGTTGCAGACGAAATGCCATATCTGTCGAAATCTGGCAGAATTAAAACGACGGATTGAAAGGGAAAAATTTACCCATATCATTGTGAGTATTGTGGAGTATGAGGAGGACCGCAAATATTTTGATAAACTGGCAGAAACGATTTCTCTGGTGGTCATCTTGAATCGTGAGGATGAAGATGAGATGACGAATGCAAATATAATCCGTATTTATAAACCGTTTTATGTTTTGTCTATCGTCAATGTACTTAACCATGGGAATCAGATGCGCACTGTGAATAGGCATCATAGGAAATTTATTGCACCGGAAGTGCGTGTCCTCGTAGTAGATGATAACCTTATGAATATACGTGTCATAGAGGGGCTTCTGGACAAATACCGGATAAAGGTATCGCGTGCCATGAGTGGTCGCGAGGCATTGGAAAAGATAGAGTCCAAAGAGTTTGATTTTGTATTTATGGATCACATGATGCCGGAAATGGATGGTATAGAAACGTTCCATCGTATCCGTAATAAGGTAGGAAATTATTTCCAGAAGGTGCCGATTGTTGCGCTTACTGCCAATGCCGTGGCAGGCAGCAGAGAAAAATTTATGGAGGAGGGCTTCAACGATTTTGTGGAAAAACCTGTAGAGGTCTCTGTGCTGGAGCGTGTGCTGCATCGAACCTTAAAAGAGGAAAAAATACAGTATATAGATGACGAGACCGCTGAGATGGAAACGGTAGGAGTGACTGCTGAAACCAACGAAACATCGGGAGAGCCGGGCTCTGCTACTGCTGTCAACAAGCCACAGAAATCCAGTGAGTTTATGATAGGGGATTTGGACGTGGAAAAGGGTATTTCCTTTTGTGGCAGCAAAGAAAAATATATTGATATTCTCGCTGAATGTTACGGAAGCAGCTCCGATATGGGTAAAAACATTGAGAGACTTTATCGGGAGGAAAACTGGCAGGAGTATACGATTATGGTACATGGATTAAAGAGTACCATGATGGGGATTGGTGCTGTGCCATTATCCGGACAGGCAAAAGAGCTGGAGATGGCAGGAAAAGCCGATGATATTGAGTTGATTCGTGGTCGACACGATGGTATGATGGCAGAGTACCGTAGAGTGATGCGTGAGATTGCAGACGACCCACAGGTAGATACGGAAGGTCGTGTCGGTATTGAACAAATAGACCTGTCCGAAATTTTGGATAGAAACAAAGAGGGGGATACAGAGGAAGCAGAAGATACTCCGGATACAGAAGAAGCAGTAGCAGCGTCTTCGGATTTACAAAACCTTTCAGAGGAACGGTTTGATGAGATGTTTCAGGAGTTGGAGGATGCAGCTTACAGTATAGATGGGGAGGAAATGAAAGAGGTACTGGAAGAATTAATTCGGTATCGTTACCACGGAAAGAAATTGCAGGAGCTATTAAAATCTGTCTTTCATAAGATAGAGATGAGTGATTATTTATCTGCATTGGAACTGGTAGAGAAAGTTCGTAAAAAAATACTGTCAGAGGGAGGTGCGCAGTAATGTTTAAGAAATTGAAAAACATGATAGCAGACAGAACCCTGGAAGTAAATGAACGCATTTTCCGTATCATCATTTTATTGGGAACGATTGCCGCTATTGCAGGAATCGTGGAATCCATTGTATTAGTAGATATCCATGGTATATTAATTCCCTTGGTCATTATGTTGGGAGTAATGATAACAGCCATGATAGCCACATTTAAATATCGACTGTTGCATTTTTCTTCTATTGTGTTGGGATTGTTTATTATTGTTGTAGTATTTCCGGAAATGTTTATCTACAGCGGAGGTTTGGGCGGAGGCGCATCTGTCTGGTTTTCGTTGGGGCTTTTCTATGTATTTCTGATGTTTTCCGGAAAAGAACTGGTATTTTTCGTCGGATTATCCGTGGTCGCAGATACTCTGACATATTGGTATACATATAGCCACCCGAATGTGATTGTTGCTCTGGCAGACCGGCAGACGGAGTTTACGGATTCACTTTTTTCTGTATTGGCAGTAGGTCTGGTTGGAGGATGTATCTGTCGGTTCCAGATTGTTATGTACAATCGAGAGCGCGATTTGGTTCAGAAACAGAATGAAGAATTGGAGCGACTGAGTAAGACGAAGAATCGTTTTTTTGCCAATATGAGCCATGAAATCCGTACACCGATTAATTCTATCATCGGATGGAATGAGATGATACTGCGCCAAAATCCGGATGACGAAATTAAAGAGTATGCAGAGAATGTACAAAGTGCCAGTGATATGTTGCTGAATCTTATTAATGATATTTTGGATATGTCTCAGATTGAGATGCAGAAAATGGAAATCATTCCGATACAATATCAGCCCAGACAATTGATAGAAGATTTGGTCAGCCTGATTCAGATTCGTGTGCGTGCTAAGAAATTGACCTTGAATGTGGACGTGGATGAAAATCTGCCGACGACTTTATACGGTGATGAGAAACGTTTGAAACAGATTATATTGAATCTGCTTACAAATGCGGTGAAGTATACGGAAAAAGGAAGCATCACCCTGACTGTCAGCCTGGATGAGGATGCCGGTGAGGGAATGGCAAAACTGAAATTTTCCGTAGTGGATACGGGAATCGGTATTCGCAAGGAAGATTTAGGCTCTTTGTACAATGCCTTTCAACGTATTGATGCACAGAAAAATATTCGCGTTGAGGGCAGTGGTCTTGGGCTTGCAATTGCGAAGCAGTTGTTAGATATGATGGATGGGGAAATAGCGGTAGACAGCATATATACGAAAGGCTCTGTCTTTACAGTGACTCTGGAGCAAAAAATCATTGATTCCACACCGGTTGGGGTGGTGGATTTTCTGGCTGGGAATCATCAGCATAAAGACAGTTCGTATCAGCAATTGTTTGAAGCGCCGGAGGCGCGAGTGCTTATCGTGGATGATAACAGCATGAATGGCAAGATTGCAGCAAATCTTTTGAAGTATACCAGAGTACAGATAGATATCGTGAGCAGTGGTGCGGAATGTTTGAAAAAGACGAAGGAAAAATACTATCATGTCATCCTTATGGATTATATGATGCCCGGTATGAACGGTGCAGAAACGCTGAAAGCGTTACGAAAACAGGAAAATGGTCTCTGTAAATTTTCTGCTGTAATCGTTCTGACAGCAAGCTCCGCCTCAGAGGCAGAACAAATTTATGAGGAAAACGGTTTTGATAGTTACATGGAAAAACCCATTGTGGGAAAAAGTTTGGAAGAAGAAGTGTTGCGATTTCTGCCGGGGGATATTATAGAATACAGTGCTAATATGGATTCCGAAGATGTAGAATACAAGTCGGATATTCAGAGAATGAGCCAGCATAAACGGAAGAAAATTTACATTACTACAGATTGTGTATGTGATTTGCCGGAAGAAGTATTAGAGCAGATGGACATTAAGGTTATGTATCTGTACATAAAAACGGACACCGGACGTTTCATGGATACGGTGGAGATTAACTCTGATAATCTGAGTCAGTATATGAAGGAAAACGGACGATTTGCCAAGGCAGATAGTAGCTCCGTCTCAGAGTATGAAGATTTCTTTGCAGAAGCGTTGACGCAGGCAGACGAAGTCGTTCATGTCTCCATGGCTAAGAATGCCGGAAAGAGTTATCATATGGCGGTTTCAGCAGCAGCCGGTTTTGACCATGTACACGTAATCGATTCCGGTCATATTTCCAGTGGACAGGGACTGCTTGTTATGTATGCTGCCAGACTCGCCATTGAAGGGTGCGGTTCAGCAGAAATCTGTGAAAAAGTGGATGAGATGAAGAATAATATCCGAACCAGAATCTTCATGCCGACGATGCGGGAATTTGCTGCCAATGGATACACCAGTGCGCTTATGGGAAGAATCGCAGAAACATTTCATCTGCGTACCATTCTTAAAATGTCACAGAGCCGTGTGTCGATTTCAAGGATTACAGTGGGTGACTGGAACTATTGTGTGAAGCGTTTTATTCATAATCATGTGAGAAAACGCAAGAAAATCAATAAGGATATTGTGTTTGTAACCTATGTGGGATGCAATGTCAAAGAGCAGGAAATGATTCGGCAGGAAATTCAGAAAAAGGTGGAATTTCAACAGATTGTGATGCGAAGGTCTTCATTCTCCTGTGCTTGTAACTGTGGAATGGGGGCGGTTTCTGTTTCGTACTTTAGAGGGGTGGAGGATGAAAAGGAATAAAGCATTGTCAGAAATGTCCCTGGAGGAATTGTGGAGGTTATTTCCCATCTTTCTTACAGAGCATAATGAAGATTGGAATGACTGGTATGAGGAGGAGCGTAAAAGACTGACCGGTATCTTCAGTGCAGCCGGATTTGAGTGTAACAAAGCTTCTATGGGGCAGAATGGCAGTGAACTGAAAATACATCATATTGGCAGTACGGCAATTAAGGGGATATGGGCAAAACCAATTGTTGATATTCTTGTAGAGGTTAGGAAAAAGCCGGGGGATGATATAGGTTTTAGCGGTGGAGAGTTTTCTGTTTCCCTAGAGTATGTGAAAGATGTACTGATGCAAAATGGTTATCTTTGTATGTCGGAACAGGCGGACAGAATGTCCTTTTGCCTTGGCTATACAGAAGAAGGATTTGCTGAACGAGTATTTCATCTTCATTTGAGATGGGATGGGGATAACGATGAACTTTATTTTCGGGATTATATGAATGATAATCCTAAACCGGCAAAGCAATATGAGGAATTGAAACTGCGTTTGTGGAAGCAATACGAGCATGATAGGGATGGATATACAAATGCTAAGGGAGAATTTGTGAGTCGTTATACAGATATGGCGAAAAGGGAGTATGGGAATCGAAATCTATGAATTGTGATACCATTCGAAGTTTTCTTTTTGGGACACGAATCCTATCAGGAAATTATTTGAGTGATTAGGGCAATTGGGAGTGACGCAATAGATAGAAGGCAGGACACAGGAGGAAAATACCAATGGAACAGGAAAAAGTAATTGTCATTGATTTTGGTGGACAGTATAACCAGCTGGTGGCAAGGCGAGTGAGAGAATGTAACGTTTACTGTGAAATATATTCTTACCGCACGGAGTTGGATAAGATTAAAGAGATGAATCCTAAGGGAATCATTTTGACAGGCGGTCCTAATAGTTGCTACGAGGCAGACTCCCCCACTTATCAAAAAGAGTTGTTCGAGATTGGTGTCCCGATTTTGGGACTATGTTATGGCGCCCAGATTATGAATCTGATACTGGGTGGCAAGGTAGAAAAAGCACCAGTCAGGGAATATGGAAAGATTAACGTCAATGTGGACATCAATTCACCATTGTTTACGGATGTATCACCCAGGACTATTTGCTGGATGAGCCATAATGATTATATTTCCGAGGTGGCACCGGGCTTTGAAATCGTTGCCCATACGGATGACTGCCCTGTGGCAGCCGCTCAAAATTTAGAGAAAAAATTATTTGCCATTCAGTTTCATCCGGAAGTGCTACATACTCCGGAGGGTACAAAAATGCTGTATAACTTCGTACGCAATATTTGTGGTTGTGCCGGTACCTGGCGTATGGATTCCTTTGTGGAACAATCTATCAAAACAATCCGGGCGAAAGTCGGGGACGGCAAGGTGCTCTGTGCCCTGTCCGGTGGAGTGGATTCCAGCGTCGCTGCCGTAATGCTTGCCAAAGCAATCGGAAAACAGCTCACCTGTGTTTTTGTGGACCACGGTCTCCTTCGCAAAAATGAGGGCGATGAGGTGGAGGAAGTCTTCGGACCAAACGGTCCCTACGACTTAAACTTCATCCGTGTCAATGCACAGGAGCGTTATTATAGCAAACTGGCAGGAGTAACTGAGCCGGAGAAGAAGCGAAAAATTATCGGAGAAGAATTTATCCGTGTATTTGAGGAGGAGGCTAAGAAAATCGGCACAGTGGACTTCCTGGTGCAGGGAACTATTTATCCTGATGTGGTGGAAAGTGGTCTGGGGGGTGAGTCAGCGGTCATAAAATCCCACCACAATGTAGGAGGTCTGCCTGACTACGTAGATTTTAAGGAAATCATAGAACCTCTTCGGGACTTATTCAAGGATGAGGTGCGTAAGGCTGGTCTGGAAATGGGAATCCCCGAAAAACTGGTATTCCGTCAGCCGTTCCCAGGACCGGGGCTTGGTATTCGTATCATTGGAGAAGTCACCGCGGAAAAGGTACGTATTGTGCAGGATGCCGATGCCATTTACCGGGAGGAAATTGCCAACGCCGGACTGGATAAGAGCATCGGTCAGTACTTTGCAGCCCTGACCAATATGCGCAGCGTAGGGGTCATGGGGGATGAGAGAACCTATGACTATGCTGTTGCTCTGCGGGCAGTGAATACCATAGACTTCATGACAGCAGAAAGCGCAGAGATTCCCTGGGAGGTGCTGCAGAAGGTGACCAGCAGAATAGTGAATGAGGTCAAAGGGGTCAATCGAGTTTTCTACGATCTCACAGGGAAGCCTCCAGGGACGATAGAGTTTGAGTGATGAAAATCAGATGGTGAAGTACCTGATGATTTATTGAAGGAATTGCTGGATAAATCGTATCGACTTGTGCCTGGAGGATTTAGTAAAAAGAAACAGCGGGAAATATTGGAGATGGCTTAGATATGGAGAAAAACAAAATATAAATTATGTTGCAGTTCGAGGAAAAGGACATCTGAAGAATCAGATTTTCAGTTAGCAGCAAAGGCGTTTAAAGATTTATAACACCCGGGCGGATACGCCCGGGTGTTATAAATCAGAATCTGGTATTATCTCCATTGGCCTAATTTTTTATTGCATTACTTTTTCGTTCTCGGTACTATCATCTTGCTATATGGTCCATAGAGTTTTTTGCCATTTACTTTCCTGTATGCCCGTATTTTTACACAATAGTTCGTTTGGGGTTTCAGTTTTTTGATAGTCGTTTTCGTCGTTGTGCCCTTGTTGATATTTATAGTCTTCTTGCCTTTAAATTTACCATTGGTTGCGTAAACAATCTGATAGCCGGTAGCATAGTCGTCCGCTTTCCAGTTTAGTGTTATTTTTTTCCTGTTTATTACTGATTTGGCCCATTTGACCCTATCCGGTGCCCGTTTTTCGTCTGTCAGGATTGACACATATGAACTTAACACATATGCGGTATTTCCGCCGCTGTGCGAATACAGGATTTTATAAAATGTAAAATTATTATCAACTACATGTTTTTCATATACATATACCTCTGTGTTTCTCTTTATTTGTGAGAGAAGATAGATGTTTTTAGGAATTGACGTGGAATATACCTCTGCGTATTTACCACAGTTCATAGGAGGGGCTATTTTGCCAAGAAGGAGTTTCGATGTCTCCTTTTTTTTCGCGCACAATTCACAGATGATGGTGCAAGCTCCTTTTTTTGTTTTTGTGGGCTTCGTTACCTTACTCGTCCACTTGTGGGCATTCTTGTCTATTGGAATTTTCTCTGTCCTCGTCTCATCACACGTCAAACACCTATATTCCTGAATTCCCGTAGTCGTACAGGTTGGTTTCTTTGTAACCCTGCTCTTATACCAGAAGGGCGTCGTTCCCTTCGCCGGTATTTCCTCAGTTTTTGTTCCCTTGCACTTAGAGCAGGTATAAGTCTTCACACCCGGCTTATCGCAGGTTGCCTGCGTAGTTATCTTTCCATTATCCCATGTGTGGCTGGGTGGAATTTCCTCAGTTTTTGTTTCCTTGCACTTAGAGCAGGTATAAACCTTTTCACCCGGTTCCGTGCACGTTCGATGTGCAGTTGTTTTTCCATTACCCCAACTGTGGCCGTTTGGTGGAATTTCCTCAGTTCTTGTTTTCTTGCACTTAGAGCAGGTATAAACCTTTTCACCCGGTTCCGTGCACGTTGGCTGTGCAGTTGTATTCCCAGTATTCCAACTGTGGACGGGGGCTACTTCCTCAGTTTTTGTTCCACTGCATTTTAAGCATTTATAAGTTATTGTGCCCGGTTCCGTGCACGTTGGCTGAGCGGTTATGGTCCCAAAATTCCATTTATGATCACAGTCTGCGGTTTCTCCTGTATTCCCGGTATCTGTTGCAAATGCGGTCATGTTCTGCACCGTAATGCAAAGTGCCATTGCCATGAATAATCCCAGAATCCACTGGAATACGATTTTGTTGTTTTTCATGATATCTTTCTCCTTTTCTTTTTATAAATTTTCTAAAGTCCTGCCGTTATTGAAGTGAACCCCTTTTGTTAGACAAACAAATGTATAACGAAAGGGGTTCACATTAGTCTCGCAAACTAGGCGGCTATTTCAATAGCTTAATTATTTCGGACCAGCCATCTATGGGTGGCACCTTTTATTGTCTGGCTTTAATATACCATAATCTATCAGAGACTTCAAGCATCTTTTTTGGAGGTGATAGGAATAGCCATAGAATTTTATATTGATTTTTATGTCAAAAAAAGTTGCTTTCTTTGCTTTTTTAAGTTCTATTCTAGTTCTAAAAATGGTTATTTAAGGTTATTGTCAAGGGGCATAAATAGGGGCTTGAGGTATTCTTGAAGTGCTTCTTTGGTGATACGGTATCTTTTGCCTGAAACACGGAAAGATTCTATGTATTTTTCTTTTAGTAGAAATAATGCCGTTGGTTTGCTGATCTGTAGTATTTCTTGTAGTTCTTTACGTGTCATGATTGCCGGTATTTCCGTATAACGGTATTTTGTTCTCACAATGATATTCAACTCCTTCCATATGATAAATGTAAATCGGTAAACAATAGGTACATAATGGTCAAATTAGGTCGTTCTTAGGAAAATGATTTGTTAATAGAAAGCGAAGAATGTGACAAAAGAAAAAACGACTAATTGATGAACTAGCAATTAGTTGATAGAAAGAGTGTCTATAAATGCTGCTAGAGCTTTTCTTTGTTCGGGGGTCATTAGATATATTTTTTCAATTAAAGGATCTTGTTTAAACGTGTTATCATTATCATAGGAGAAGAATGTTGCTAAAGATATTTTCAATGCCCCACATATAAGGGAAATGATTTCCACAGAGGGTTTTTTGTTTCCGAGTTCAACATCCCGCAGATATGCTTGGCTTATTCCTGCCATGTTAGCCAGTTTATTCACCGACCAGCCTTTTGATACTCTTAACTGTGTAATTCGTTCATTGACAGTCATGGGTAGCCCTCCTTATTTTATCTCTATAGAGATATGGTATCAAAAATATAATGCCATTATTACTCTTTTTGAGTTGACAATAATCTCTATAGAGATTAAAATAGGATGTAGGATGTGTTAAATTATGGAATTATCCATATGGAGATGTATTACGGCACGATGGATCAAGGGGATAGTACAAAAGTATACGCAGAACAAGTGGTTTGAAAGGAGAGTGATTATGGTATCACACATTGGAATACTTGTTTGGATAATATGGATAGTGGTTTTGTTAGTTGCATATCACACTGTATTCATTACCTTGTATTTTAATTTAACTATTGGACTTGTCCATGAGCTTGTAATTGCTGCTGTGCTTGGGATGCTTATGACATGGTTGACTCTTATGTATTGGTGGATACCAGCGATTATTATTGTTCTTGTAGGTATTGGCGGCTCAGGAAAAACTAACAGTAAAATACCGCTTGTTTTAGCAATCATCATTGCTGGTGCTGTTGCATTTACAGGAATATCATTTAAAAAGGATATAAATAAGAAAGGGGCAAAAAAAGATTCTGTACAGTATGAATCAAATAAATGGAATGCATATGGTGAACGTATAGGAGAAGCTGTTTTGGACGAAGAATATTCTTTTGATGAAAAAAACGGATTAGCAATATGAAGATAATAAATCTGATGATACAGATAAAGACAAGAATGAAGGAGAAGATGATAAATGAAAAAAATATTTTTAATGTATATTATTTTTATGGCACTTGCCTTGACGTCATGCGGTAGTACAGAAAAAGGAGTGGAAGAAGAAGTTTTTACAGGCGATAATTTGCAACCAGTTATTATAACTTTTAAATATTATTCTAAAATGTTCGATAAACTATCGGATATCACTATATATATTAATGGAATGGAAATTGATACTTTGAGCGAAGGTGAAGGGACGTATGCATATTGTATGTATTTGGATCCGGGTGAATATACTATAAAAGTGAATAGAGATTCGGTTTGGAGTAGTTATGACATCGAAGTCCAAGATTATAATGATATAAATATCTTTACAGAGCAATATTTTCATTTGGGATATAAATGTCATTTTTGGAATTCAAAATCTGAAATAATTCAGAGAGAGGATAAAAATATTGGTACGATAGATGATCTTTCTGATGATAAGTATTTCTTAATTGATTTATTAGGGACTCAAGATGACAAAGCAATATTTGAAAAATTTGGCATTGATGGAAATGCAGATTTAAGTTCGGACGATAAAAATATGTTAAATAATTTACAGATGTTATCAGGAAATTATGAAGATGAAAAAAATGTGCAATTGTCAATTAGTCTCTATGAATCTACAGAGAACAATAATATTGGAAGTGTGGTTAGGAATAATGAGGAATACGAGTTGTATAAAACGAATAAGAATTTTTTTATGATGAAAGAAGGAGCTAAAATACAGTATATAGCTTCTGTAGTAGATATTACAGACAATAAGATTAAATTAGCTTTAATAAAAATACGTGGTAATACGACTGAATCAGGTTCTGTGTATACGAAGACAGACCATTCTCAAGAGAAATAAATTGGATGAATTTTTCAGTCAGTATGAATGGTATGAGCCAAATGATAAGGTTCCAAAGGATGATGTCTTAAAACAGGAGAAAAAGAATGCAAGTTTTTTATTAAGTTACCAGAAAAAAATAATTTAGTGTACACTCCGGAATAGGAGATATGTGATACGTCTGCGGTAATCGAAAATATTTGAAAATACAAAAGAGGAGGAAATATATGTATTGTATTAATTGTGGAGAAAAAATAATTGAGGGGGCAAAGTTTTGTTTAAACTGCGGAGGAAACGTTTCTGCAATGTTAAGTGGAAATCAGGATGCTGCTGCTAGTCAGTCTGTTGAGGCGACTCCGGTGATTAGTCAAAATGATGAAGTTAAAAAAGAAGATGACTCCATAAAAGAGGATATAGAAACAGATGTGATAATACAGAATTATGAAATAGAGGAATATTTTTTAGATGTTTTTAATTCAAAGGAGGAGTTTGGACAATATGTATGTATTCCCGAATACGATGATATTGATGCTGAGTATACGAAAATCCTAAAGGATGCAATAGATGAAAATGATCTATTTGAAAATCTGTTATTATATTTTAAATATCCAAGTTCGTCGCGTGCTGAAGGGTTTATTATTACGAGTATGAGATTTGTATGGGATTATGGCTCAAATTACGCGGGGGAAATTCCATTAGCTCAAATTAAGGATATTACAATAGGAAAATCTATTTTGGCTACAGTTATGAATATAGTTACATTTGATAACAAAATATATCGTAATATATATCTTACCGGAATAAGAAACGAAAAAGAATTTGTTATGAAATTCAGGAAATTTATAGATATTCTTAACGGAGAAATTAATAGTACAAATAACACTGAACAAGAACTCACACAAGCAATGGATACAGATTTTATTGTTCAATCATGTCAAAGCACAAAAATTGATTCAATTTATTGTGTAGTAGGGAACCCGACAGTTTCACCTTATGAAAAAAAATACAAAAGTGCCAAATTGTATTTCAATATACCGGATAGAGAAGAAATATTCTTGATTTATGATTCTACTATATTTGGTAATTGTAAAAAAGGTTTTGCGATATGTACAAGTGGAATATATTATTGTATCAGCAATCCGGGATATTGGTCTTGGGATCAGTATAGAATGGTTAATATTTCTAAAAATATTATGGGTGAAATAGATATAGGTGGTGTGATATTTTCTACTGCTAATGACGCAAAGTCACTAATGATAGTATTTCAAAGTCTCCAAGGATTTTTAAAATAAGTAAGAAGATTGAAAACAGAAGATGCTAATTTCAGAAATGAACCGATATATTTTTGCAATGATTTTATGTCGGTTCATTTTTGATGGAGTAATAGGGAAGGAACTGAAAGTTGTGAATTTTGTTGCCATAATGTAGACACCATACTGAAAGCGGTATAAAATGACTATTTTGGTGCATAAAATTTTTAACGGAAAGTTCTATTGACTTTCCAATTTGTCCCTGCTAGAATGTAGGTACAAGGAAGGTTTACCACTGACCGATATGTGGTATATAAATGGTCGGGTTGAAAGTTTACCGCT
>JAFLTA010000031.1 GCA_022510685.1 Lachnospiraceae bacterium
TCACGCTGGCAGATATGCTGGAATGGCAGAATGAATTGCTGGTTGATCAGTATGTCATTTAAAAAGGTGCAGGAAGATATATGCAGTAGAAGGGAGATTACTGTGGAGGCAGACTATGTAATCAGGCATGCAGAACTTGCGGATTTAGATGAAATCGCAAACTTAGAGCAACTATGTTTTCCGGAGATAGAGGCAGCTTCTAAAGCTGCCTTTTTTGAGAGACTTTCTGTTTATGCCAAACATTTTCTATTGTTGGAAAAAGACGGACATATCATAAGTATGGTCAATGGTATGGTTACAACTCAAAAAGACTTAATGGACGAAATGTATCATGATGCAGGATTGCATATGGAACAGGGAGACTGGCAGATGATATTCGGTGTGGAGACGCATCCGGAATATCGCAATAGTGGTTATGGGGCATTAGTGCTTAATGAAATGATAGACGAGGCGAGACAGCAAAATCGTTTGGGTCTGGTATTGACCTGTAAAGAGCAGTTAATATCCTATTATGAAAAGTTTGGATTTGTAAATGAAGGGGTATCCGTATCGGAGCATGGAGATGTCGTATGGTATCAGATGAGGATGAAATTATGAGGGATTGCTTATTGAAAATCTGCCCTGATATTACGGATTATGGAGATGCGAAAAAATCTGTTTATTGACAAAAAAAGCAGTTTTTGTTATACAAGATGGTAGAACAGGTTAAGGGGGAGGGATATACATGTTTGAGAAAAACTCTGAGCACTATGATAGTGAGATGGCAAGTAGGCAAAGAAAGAGATTAATTATTTCCTTGATTATAGATATTGTTGCACTGTGTTTTGGAATCAGTGGCAGTAAAGTGAGAATGTTAGTAAAGGAGTGGAAAATCTTTCTTATAGGAATCCTTATCTCATTTGTTGTTATTTTTGCATGGGCATGTTATGAATTGGAATTTGGACAGAATAGCAGACCAATACATTATGAGCAAAATACTTTATCAAAAAGTGCATCGGAAATTGCAGCGGAAAATGCAAAAAAAGAGGAAACACATAGGATGATTGAACAGTCATATCGGGAACGATATGGAATGGAGATAGAGTTTGAAGATGATGTTTACTCTCGTGATTTGATTGAAAAATATGCAGCACAGGGAGAGCACCTGAAAGTAATAATTAAACAGCAGGATGCAGATTATTTCCTTGCCCATTTCAAGGATACATCACTGAAAACAGATTTCCTTTGTGCTAAGAGTGCAGATGGGCAGATTGTAGATTCCTATTTTTATGATAGGATGATAGAATTGGCGGATAAATGTGGGCTTAGTGCCTATCTAATGCCGAATACATTTGCAAATGTTCATTGTGCATATACAGACAAGGATTATCAGAAGCGTTTCGGACCTGTTTTTGTCTCTTTGGAGGTAAAGAAACACTCTAAGGATTTTTATTCCAAATGGAATACATATATTCATAGACTGCGGAAAGAGAAAACCATTTGGCGGGAAAAGAAAAACCTCTATGTATTATTCGGTGGAAATTATAAAGAAACTCATAAATATAAGATTTCCCACAAAAAAGACAAAATATCAGATCGAGAGCAAATGAAAAAATTAAAAAAATGGATTAGTAAACCGCACGCTCAGGATGATATGCTCGAGTAAGATGATAGAAGTGTAAGTAGTATATCTTCATGTTCACGTTTTTTCCATAGATTTTAGAGGAATTGTATTATAATGAATATGGTATTATGTAAATTAAGATGTAAACATTTTTGTTTTAAGATGGGAGCGGAGTATGAAACGAAAGATTATACGTATTGATGAGGGGAAATGTAATGGCTGTGGCATGTGTGCTGCAGCCTGTCATGAGGGTGCAATTGGCATGATTGGCGGAAAGGCAAAATTACTCAGGGAAGATTATTGTGACGGTATGGGAGACTGTCTGCCGGAATGCCCGGCAGGTGCTATCAGCTTTGAGGAACGGGAAGCTGCTGCCTACGATGAAAATGCCGTCATGGCAAATAAGCAGACAAAACAGCAATGGCCGATTCAAATTCAGCTTGCTCCGGTAACGGCACCTTATTTTGACGGAGCAAACCTGTTAGTTGCAGCGGATTGTACAGCGTATACTTATGTGGCTTTTTACCAGGAGTTTATTATGGGAAAAGTTACTCTGATTGGCTGCCCTAAGCTGGATGGAGTGGATTACAGCGAAAAATTAACGGAAATTATTCGGAACAATGATATCAAGAATATAACAATTGTACGTATGATTGTCCCCTGCTGTGGCGGTATGGAAATGGCAGTAAAAAATGCCATACAAAACAGTGGCAAATCCATACCATGTCAGGTGGTGACAATTTCAACGGATGGAACCATTTTACAGTGATAGTGATTGAAGTGGATATACTAAATATATATGCAGAAGCATAACGGTACCGTTATGCCGGAAAAATGTATTCAAAGTCATAATTCCTATGAGTTGTGAGATAATAGAAGTAAATCTATATCTACAGTGAATGCTTGTGCTTTGCAGTCTTTATGATGCAAAGGTTCAGTCAAAATACGGGTGCGCAGGCAACAGGAGGCTGACAATGAATAATCTTCTACTGCACAATTTGAAAGAAATCATGTTGTATTTTCGGAATCATCCCGAAGATGCCGGTTTAGGAAGGACAATTACAGGGCTAAAAAGTTGTATACTCAGCGACAATAACGACACATTATTTGTGATTATTAACCAGAATATACCGAAACTTGCTCCCTATCTGTTTATGTCTAAGGATGTGGTGTCCTTTGATGATACGGAGCATCCGGAAATAGAATGGTTTATTTGTGATTCTCTTGACATTATGTCCGATTCTGTGGAAAAGGGAGAAAGCAGGCTGGTTTATGAACTGTCGGATATGCTGCAGGAGATACCGGATTTGGAATATTGGAAATATAGAAAAAATATACGGCAATTTTGGAAAGTCTATGTAAAACCGGTAAAGAGAAAATGGAATTTAGTGAAACTGAAATGTCCTAAAAGATAACAATGAGGTGAACAATGGATCAGTTAAGTTTGTTTGATGACAGAGAAAAGACAGCTCCTCTCGCCAGCCAATTAAGACCAAATACTCTGGAGCATTACGTGGGACAGAAGCACTTGATTGGAGAGGGGAAAATTCTCAGACGTTTAATCGAAGACGATCAGATTTCTTCTATGATTTTCTGGGGGCCACCGGGGGTAGGAAAGACGACGTTGGCAAGAATCATTGCAGAGCAGACAAAATCAAAATTTATTGAATTCAGTGCAGTTATCAGCGGCATTAAAGAAGTGAAAGCAGTGATGGAGCAGGCAGAACAGAATCGTAGGATGGGGATTCGTACCCTGCTCTTTGCAGACGAGATACATCGTTTTAATAAAGCCCAGCAGGATGCCTTTCTTCCCTTTGTAGAAAAAGGAAGCATTATTTTGGTGGGTGCAACTACGGAGAATCCCTCCTTTGAGATTAATTCCGCTCTGTTGTCCCGTTGCAAGGTATTTATCCTAAAGGCATTGGAGGAGCAGGACTTAAAAGAGCTGTTAAAGTACGCATTGGAAAGCCCAAAAGGTTTAGGACATATGCAGATAGATATTGAGGATGCCCATCTGGATATGATTGCTCGGTTTGCCAATGGAGACGCAAGAACGGCACTCAACACTCTGGAAATGGCGGTATTTAATGGTAAGATGAACGAGGATGCTGTGTTGTGTGTGGATGAGGAGGTTTTGGCGCAATGTATGAACCGGCGTTCTCTGCTATATGATAAAAACGGGGAAGAACATTATAATTTAATATCTGCCTTACATAAATCTATGCGTAACAGTGACCCGGATGCGGCTGTTTACTGGATGAACCGTATGTTAGATGGAGGAGAAGACCCGTTATATATTGCAAGGCGTCTGGTGCGGTTTGCGAGCGAGGATGTGGGAATGGCAGACTCTAATGCATTGCAGATGGCAGTAGCAGTGTATCAGGCGTGCCATTTTTTGGGGATGCCGGAATGTGATGTACATTTGACTCATGCCGTCGTTTATTTATCGATGGCGCCGAAATCCAATGCGCTTTATACAGCGTGTGAGGCATGTAAAGCGGATATTAAGGAACTTCCGGCAGAGCCTGTTCCACTGCAGATTCGCAATGCGCCCACTGGTTTGATGAAGGAAATGGATTATGGGAAGGGCTATATTTATGCCCATGATACAGAGGAGAAACTAACGAGAATGCAGTGTCTGCCGGATGCATTGAAGGATAGGCAGTATTATCAGCCAACAGAGCAGGGGAAGGAGAGGCAGGTTAAGGAGCGGCTGAAAGAAATTCGGGAGTGGAAACTTTCTCCAACAAAAAGCTAGGAATCAAAAGCAAAATATGGTATAATCTTGATTAGTGATGTGGATTCGGGATTACAGAGAATTATGCCCGAATTCGTATAGAAAGGAGAAATACAATGTTTCTGTTTACGGACGACTGTATTCTCGGAGTAGATGCGATCGATAATGAGCATAGGCATCTGTTTGATTTGTTGAATAATGCGATGGCTATGCTGCAGGATGAATATACGGCGGATCACTATTCCGACATCAAAGAATTATTAGAGGAGTTGGAAGATTACTCGGATCAACATTTTACCCACGAGGAAGAATATATGGAGAAAATCTGTGACCCGGAACTGATCTTACAGAGACCCCAGCATTTGTATTTCCGTGAAAAGATTTTGGATTTTCTCGTTGTTAATATTGATGATGAGGAGGAGCAGCGGGAGACGTTGCGAGAACTTGTCCAATTTCTGGCGAAATGGCTGTATCGGCATATCATCGGTAGTGACAGCATGATTGGGAAGCTGCCGCCTCTGGAGGAGTGGATGGTGCAGGAAAATCCTTGTGAGTTTACGGAAAAATACTTAACGGGAATTTCCCATATAGATCGTGAACATAAGGGGTTGTTTGAAATCATAGAGCGTGCCAACAGATTACTTCGTAACTGGCAGGGTGATGAGAGTTATGACCGGTTCATGGATATATTAGTGGAACTCAAAGATTATACTTCGTTTCATTTTGCTGATGAGGAGGAGTATATGCAAAGAATTGGCTATGAAGGTTATGAGGTGCAGAAACGGGCACACGATGCATTTATTGCCAGGTTAGATGAATTTGATGACACATTAATCGATGAGGATCCTCAGCTCTATCTGCAGAGTTTGGTTCAATTTCTATTGGGGTGGCTCATTAACCACATTTTACATGAAGATAAAAAGATTGGCGAGGCGGTAGAAAAATCGGAACAAAATTCAGAATAAAAGCAATTGCATTTAAACGATGAACAGCGTATGGATAAGTATACTGTGTGCAGTGGAACTGACGGTAGTTGGAAAAAGTAAGGATAAGAATGGAGGATAATCATGAAGTATAAATTATTATTGACAGGAAGAAATAATACGGTTATTGATGATATGTTTGCAATTTTGGATGACAAAATCGAGCCTGTATCAACGTCTATGCGCTGGGAGGATATGAGCAGTCACCTGAAATATTTTGAACCGGATGCTTTTTGCTTTTGTATTGCCAATGAGACTACAACAAGTATTAATAGCATGGTATCTTTTAAGCAAAAACTGGACAAGATGGAAATTCCCCTTGTAGTAATCGGTCCGGAGGAGGATTGTGCTGACTTTGAAAGAATGAATCCGAACATTGCAGATTTAGTTCTGCAGAAACCGTTGACGGCATCTATGATTGAGGATGAAATTATTAAGTATATAGATCAGTTGAGATTGGAAAAGAAAAAACGTCTGGAGGAGGAGCGCCGCCGCAAGGAGGAAGAAGAAGCAGCACGAAGAAAGGCAGCCCGCAAACATATTTTGGTCGTGGACGACAGTTCTGCTATGCTTAAGACAATAAAGGATCAGTTGAAAGACGAGTATGATGTGGCAACGGCTATCAGTGGTAAAATAGCAATGAAATTTCTGGAGAAAAAGGAAACCGACTTAATATTGCTGGATTATGAGATGCCGGAAGAGAACGGTCCTGCCGTATTAAATAAATTGCGTGCCAATGATGCAACAAAGGATATCCCGGTAATATTCCTGACCGGTATCCGTGATAAAGAAAAAATACAGCAGGTGCTTTCTATGAAACCACAGGGTTATCTTTTGAAACCTATTGAGCACGATAAATTGATAGAGGCATTAGCCAGTATTTTGAATAAAGAATAATAGTGCCGCTGATGATGGTGGCGGAATGGGGGATAATATGGAAAATATTATGGAGAGTAATATGGAAAATAACACCGAAAATAATGTAGCGCAAATGTCTGATAATGAAGAGATGCCATATATTACAGATTTGATTGATGTGACAGTACTGCAGAGAATGCAGGACTCTTTTTCCAATATGACGGGAATGGCAGCCCTCACTACGGATGCTTTAGGAAAAGCGGTAACAGAGGGAAGTAATTTCACGGATTTTTGTATGAAACATACCCGTACAACACGATTGGGAAAAAAGCGGTGTGAGGAATGTGACCGTTTTGGTGCAGAGCAGACATTTAAGTGCGGTGCCCCTGCCACGTATTTTTGTCATGCAGGACTGATTGATTTTGCTGCCCCCATCGTACTGGAGGGTCAGATTGTAGGTTCCTTTATCGGAGGGCAGGTTCTGATTGACGGACCGAATGAAGAATATCTGGAAGGCGTAGCAGAAGAATTGGGGATAGATAAGGACGTATATTTGCAGGCTGCAAAAAAGGTAAATATCCTAAGTCAGGATAAAATAGAGAAAGCTGCGGAGTTTTTGTTTGAGTATGCAAAGATATTATCGGATATTGCTTATGGAAAATTTCAAACCGATCTCGCTAATCAGGAAATGCAACGTGTCAACAAAATGAAATCAGACTTTCTGGCTAACATGAGCCATGAGATTAGAACGCCGATGAATGCGGTGATTGGTATGGCGGAAATGGCTTTGCGGGAAGAACTGCCCAATGTTGCCAGAGATTACATCTATCAGATTAAATCTTCCGGTAGGGAACTTTTGTCTATCATAAATGATATCTTGGATTTCTCAAAGATAGAGTCCGGAAAGATGGACATTTTGCCGGTGGAATATGAGACAATGTCTATTATCAATGATGTCTCCAATATCATCATGACACGATTGAAGGGCAAAGATGTTGAACTGATCTTTAAATTGAGACCTGATATACCGAGGTTACTGTTGGGAGATAATATTCGTATTAAGCAAATTTTAATTAACCTTGCAAATAATGCCGCAAAATTCACCAATGAAGGAAAGATTACCATCACTATGGATTTTGAAAAGAAATCTAAGGATGAAGTGGATATACATATTGCGGTTAATGATACAGGTATTGGTATTAAAAAATATGATTTGTCAAAACTGTTTGAATCTTTCCAGCAGGTGGACAGTAAGCGCAACCGTAACGTGGAAGGAACAGGATTGGGACTTGCTATTTCTAAACAGTTGCTGACTCTGATGGGTGGTGATATCCATGTTGATAGTGAGTATGGAGTCGGTAGTACATTTTCATTCTATTTTCCGCAAAAGATTGTGGACGCTAAGCCGAGTATAGAGCTGTCAAATCCTGAGGCGAAGATCGTGACCAGTATCATTTCCAATGAGTATCTGGCAGAGGCAGTTGCTGCGGATTGTGCCCTGTTGGGTGTGGATTATTTTCCGGTGAAAACCGAGGAAGAATTGTTTGGCTCCATGTTAGATTTTGCGGAAAGAGAAAAATTTTTACTAATAGACCGACCTTCTTTTACATCGGCATGGGAGACTTTTGCAGAGTTAAACACAGATATTAAAGTGGTTCTTCTCATCGACTTTGAAGATGATGTGAAATATGATCTTTCCAATCTTTATGTCATGAAGAAACCAATCTATCTGCTCAATCTGGCAATGCTCTTAAAGGGCGAGGCAAAGCAGTTTATGGTCAATGATAAGGAAGATGATGATTTTGACTTTATTGCGCCTGAGGCAGATCTTCTCGTAGTGGATGATAATGCCATCAACCTGTCTATCGTGGAAGGACTGTTGAAACCATTGCAGGTGAGGATTACAACGGCATCCAGTGGTAAAGAGGCGATTGAGAAAATTGACGCACAGCACTTTGATATTATATTTATGGATCATATGATGCCGGAGATGGATGGTGTGGAAACGACACATATTATCAGGCGTTTCCATGCAGAGTATAATGATGTTCCGATCATTGCCCTGACAGCAAATGCCGTAGACGGAACTAAGGAAATGTTTTTGAAAGAAGGTATGAATGATTTTGTGGCAAAGCCGATTGAACTTCGTACTTTGACTTCTAAAATAAAGCAGTGGCTTCCGGTAGAAAAAGTACAGAAGGCAGAGGGAGTCGGCGAAGGAATCCAGGAGCCGCAAGATGATATTATCGTCGGGGATTTGGATACCAAGAACGCAATCCGGCTTCTGGGTACAGCAGATTTGTTTTGGTCTGTTTTGGAAACTTACTATAAGAGCATTGAAGATAAAGCAAACTTCATTAAAGAATTAGAGGAATCCGGAGATTGGGCGAGATATACCATAGAGGTACATCTGTTAAAGAGTCTTTCCAGCCAGGTGGGAGCAATGCAGCTTTCCGGAATGGCAGCGGAGCTTGAAAAAGCAGGAAATGCAAGGGATACTGCATACATTCATGAAAATACGGATAGAATGTTAGAAATTTATCGTGGATATATTCCGATTTTGGAGCCGTATTTCCATGAGGAAGAGGAAGATGAATCAGAGAAAGAGAGTATGACCTTGGATATTCTGCAAGACTTCTTCGGACGGTTGCGAAGGGCTGCTGACGATTTGGATATGGATCAGATAGAAGATATTATTACACAGATGAAACACTACCATTATGAGGATGATTATAAGGAATACTTTGAGAAGTTAAAGAAGGCAGTGGATGATTACGATACGGATGCCTGCGTAGAAATTGCCGATGAGTGGGAAGAGAAATATCATGATTAATTTATGTTTATGCTATATGGGAAATAAAAAGTCTTCCATATAGCATAAAACCATTACTAAAGAAAATTTTACTGAAATACCAAGGAGGGCAATTCATGAAAAAAATTAGAAGTTTTTTTGCCATTATTCTTACCTTTGTAATGGCAGTGACATTGACACCAGTTCAGACGGATGCAGCTCAAAAGGTGGAGTTAAATAAAAGTAAAGTTACGTTATATATTGGAAATTCTGTAACATTAAAACTAAAGAATACAAAAAAGAAGGTTACGTGGAAATCAACAAATAAATCGGTAGCTACCGTGTCGCAAAAAGGTGTTGTCAAAGCAAAAAAACAAGGAAGTTGCAAAGTAACAGCAAAAACAGCTTCACATAAATATGTATGTAAAGTAATTGTTAAAAAGAAGGGAACAAAAAGTAAAAAGAGCGGTACAAATGTTTATATAACTAACACTGGGAAAAAATATCATCGGTCTGGTTGCAGGTATTTATGGAACAGTAAAATTAAAATAAAATTGTCAGATGCAAAATCCAGAGGATATACTGCTTGTAGCGTCTGTTGGTAATAGTTAGGAAAATAGTAGAAGGGATGTGTCCTTGAAATTGGATATATCCCTTTTTGATATACAATATTAATATAAAGTATTATTACAAAAAGGCTTCAGATATCAAAAGAATTTTTCTGATATCTGAAGCCAATGATATAAAATTAAGTTTGCATTTCCTAACCCATCACAACAGTAACATCATACTGGGTCTTGCCCTTTTCATAAGGGATTACGGTGGTGTCTGTATACTCTTTGCCATCAACGATGAGTTTAGCGACACCTTTCTCAATCTTATTCGGATTTTCTACTTTGATGTTGTAAACGCCTTCGCGGTATTTACGCGTCATGGTGAACTCTGTACCCATTTCAGTAGGGATACATGGGTCAACGCTGAGTCCGTTCAAAGTAGGTACTACACCTAATATGTACTGGGATACGTTTACAAATGTCCATGCAGCCGTACCGGTGAGCCAGCTGTTTTTCGCCTGTCCGAAGAAGTGTGCATCTTTACCGGCAATCATCTGAGAATATACATAAGGCTCGGTGCAGTGGATTTCACTGATATCTTCGATATATGCAGGACAAGTTCTCTTGTATATTTCAAAAGCACGGTTACCTCGGCCGATAACTGTCTCAGCACAGGAAACCCAAGGGTTATTGTGGCAGAAGATACCTGCATTCTCTTTGTATCCCGGAGGATAAGAAGAAATCTCACCCAGTTCAACGTGATACTTAGTATAAGGAGGTTGTAACAGAACGATACCGTATTTGCTGTCCAGTCTCTCCTTAACGGAATCCAGTGCCTTTTTAGCCTCACCGGTCTCTACACCGATACCAGCCAATACACAGAATCCCTGAGGCTCAATATAAATCTGTCCTTCTTCGCATTCCTTAGAGCCGATTTTGCGGCTTTCTGCATCGTACGCACGAACAAACCACTCGCCGTCCCAGCCGTCAGCCAGAACTGCCTTGTCCATTGCTGCAACTTCAGCCAGAGCACGGTCAGCTTCTGCCTGATCGCCGGTGAAGGCACAGAGGTCAGCGTATTCTTTTCCGTACTTGACAAACATTCCGCCAATAAATACGGACTCTGCAACCGGTCCCTCACTGGGTCCGAATGTCTGGAAGGATTCGCCCGGCTGTGTGGAGAAGCAGTTCAAGTTCAGGCAGTCATTCCAGTCAGCACGTCCAATCAGTGGGAGATTATGTGGTCCCTTGTGGTTGGCAATATAGTCAAAGGAACGTTTCAAATGCTCCATCAAAGGAACCGCTTTAGATTCATCATTGTCAAACGGAACCATCTCTTCCAGAATGGAAGTATCACCGGTCTCACGGATATATGCGGATGTACCTGCGATGAGCCACAGCGGGTCATCGTTGAAACCGGAACCGATGTCCGCATTACCCTTTTTGGTCAGAGGCTGATACTGATGGTAAGCACTACCGTCCTCAAATTGAGTGGAAGCAATATCAATAATTCTTTCACGGGCACGCTCCGGAATCAAATGAACGAATCCAAGTAAGTCCTGACAGGAATCACGGAATCCCATACCACGACCGATACCGGATTCATAGTAGGAAGCGGAACGGGACATGTTAAAGGTAACCATACATTGATACTGATTCCAGATATTTACCATACGGTCTAATTTTTCTTCATCAGACTTCACAGTGAACTTAGACAGCAGGTTCTCCCAGTTGTCTTTCAGCTCTGCCAGTGCAGCATCAACCTGTGCATCTGTCTGATATTTAGCGAGAAGCTCGTCCGCCGGTTTTTTGTTAATGACATCCTGAGCAGAAAACTTCTGGTCTTCCGGATTTTCACAGTAGCCGAGGACGAAAATCATGCTCTTTGACTCACCCGGCTCCAGAGTAATGTCAATCTGGTGGGAGCCAATCGGATACCAACCGCTGGCAACGGAATTATGAGCTTTTCCTTCAGCAACGACCTGTGGGTCGGTGACACCGCGGTAAGCACCCAAAAATTCATCTCTGCTTGTATCAAAGCCGTCTACCGGACAGTTTACGGAATATACTGCATAGTGATTACGTCTCTCGCGATACTCTGTTTTATGATATATTGTAGAATCAATGACCTCAACTTCACCGATATTCAGGTTACGCTGATAGTTTGTCATGTCGTCCATAGCATTCCACAGACAAAATTCTATGTAAGAAAATACGGAAAATGTTTTTTTCTCGCTGCTTTCGTTAGTCATGGTAAGCTGATTCACTTCACAATTGTCATTAACAGGTACAAAAGCCAAGAGAGATGCTTTTAGACCGTTTTTTACGGAAGTAAAACGGCTGTAACCCATACCATGACGGCATTCATAGGAATCTAAATCTGCCTTTACCGGCTGCCAGCCCGGATTCCATACGCTGTCACCTTCTTTAATATAATAGTAGCGTCCACCCTCATCGTTTGGGATATTGTTGTAACGGTAACGAGTCAGACGAAGAAGCTTTGCATCCTTGTAAAAGCTATATCCACCACAAGTATTGGAAATCAAAGAAAAGAAACTGTTGCTTCCCAAATAGTTAATCCATGGGAGTGGTGTCTTCGGCGTGGTGATGACATACTCCTTGTTTGGATCATCAAAAAAACCAAATTTCATAGTAACCTCCATTCCGCCCGCAGGCATACATTATATTCAGATAAAAGTATATCCTAAACAGGGGCGGAAATCAAGTGGAATTGCAAACAAACTTAAAGATTTTCGCACCGAAAAAGCCATGCTTTTTAACACTTGGATTTCCTGGGAAAATGATGGGATAAATACTTTGTTTGCGTTCCGGGGAAGAAACAGGTATAATAGAGAACAATGATTTGAAAAATAAAGTGGAATACTGCAGAAATGAGGTAAATTATGAACCCTGAAATATACGAAAAAGTTAATAAGCTTGCAATAAAGGATTTCCGTTATAAAACATCAAAAGGTATGTATCCCTATCTCCAAGTATTGGATGACATTCTGTCCTATACGAATGTCTCTTCAGAAGTGAATTTGGGATTGATTGATATACCTTTGGATCAAGTCGTGGGTACAAAGACAGCAGGGCGGACAAATGCGTTTGCCAGTAATTTTATGCCGCTTCTTCCCAAGGATTCTGAATTTGCTGCCAAGTGGTGCAGATTATATGATAACCATCTGGAGGAGGGAATTCGCGATCCGGTGGTAGTATATGAATATATGAACCGGTTTTATGTCATGGAAGGAAACAAGCGGATCAGTGTTTTAAAATCATGCGATGCGGTTACTGTTCCGGCGCATGTTACCCGTGTCGTTCCGGAGCCGGATGATTCGGATGAGAGTATTATTTATTTTGAATTTATGGACTTTTATGAAAAGACACAGATCAACTATTTAAATTTCAGCCAGCCCGGAAATTATGCAAAGATAACGAATAAAATAGGATTAGAAGCAGACCATGTCTGGACAGAACTGGAAAAGGAACAGTTTCATTCTTCTTATATTCGTTTTACCAAAGCGTTTGAAAAGAAAGGCGGAAATAAATTGTCACTGACTTTCGGTGATGCTTTTCTGGTATATTTGGAACTTTACGGGTATGAGGAGTTAGAGTCCAAAAGTGAAAACGAAATCCAACAGGAAATCGCAAAAATGTGGAATGATTTTGTCTTTTATCCACAGAAGCCGGAAGTGAAATTAATCATGAATGTGGAAGATGATGCAGAAAAAAAGACTCTGGTCAAACGAATCCTGCCATTAAATTCGGAGCCGTTAAAAGTTGCTTTTATTCACTCAAAAACTGTGGAGACCTCCAGTTGGACATATGGACATGATTTGGGACGCGGACATCTGGAAGAGACATTGGAAGACGAAGTTATCACCAACTCCTATTTTCAGGCAGATACTCCGGAAGAGGAAGCAGATTGCTTTGAGCGGGCAATTGAAGACGGCAATACCGTTATATTTTCCACTTCCCCGCAACTGCTGGATACCAGTACTAAGTATGCCATGAAGTATCCAAAATTGAACATATTGAATTGCTCACTGAATACAAGCAGTAATCATTTGAGAACATATTATGGAAGGCTTTATGAAGCAAAATTTTTGATAGGTGCCATCGCAGGAGTGATGTCTCCGTCGGATACCATAGAATATATTGCCGATTATCCTATATACGGAATGATTGCTAACATTAACGCATTTGCATTGGGCGTTCAAATGGTAAATCCCAAGATAAAAATTTATCTGGAATGGTCAAAGCTGAAACCGGAATTAGTGAAAAATAATAAGGAAGATATGAGTAGTTCCTTTATATCCGGAAGAGACTTTATCAGACCGGAGGAGGGAACAGCGGAATTCGGATTGTATGATACGCGGGGAGATGAGTTGATTAATCTTGCAATGCCGGTTTGGAATTGGGGTGTTTTTTATGAAAAGACGGTAAAAAGCATCCTGAATGGTACATGGAAGCAGGAAACTTCAAAGGGAAAAAATGAGTCTATTAATTACTGGTGGGGAATGTCCTCGGGGATGATAGATGTATTCTGCTCGACGCATCTGCCTTCCGGCACGGTGAAGCTGGTGGAACTTTTGAAAAAAACAATATGCTCCGGGGATTTCAACCCGTTTTCCGGAACCATTTATTCCCAGGATGGTCCGATACAGACCGATATATCGGACAATATTACAGCTGAGGGTATTATTACGATGGATTGGCTGGCAGATAACATTATCGGTTCCATACCGTCTATGGACGACCTTGTAGAAGAAGCGAAGCCGATTGTTCAGGTTCAGGGAGTTGCAAAAGCCAAAACAACGGAAGGGGAGAGTTAGAAGGACGTATAATTAGGAGGGAAATAATGAAAACATTAAAAATACTTTTTATTGCGGATGAACCTGCGCCTGCCCTGTGGGATTATTTCGAGGAATCCAGATTAGAGGGCATTGATTTGATCATATCCTGCGGGGATCTTCCGCCGCAATATTTGTCATTTTTAGCGACCTTTTTCGTAGGTCCTGTTCTGTATATTTACGGAAATCATGATGAATCTTATATAGATACTCCGCCGGACGGATGCACCTGCATTGACGGTAAAGTGTTTGAGTTTGAGGGGGTTCGCATAGCAGGTCTCGGTGGTTGTATGAAATATAATTATGGGACATTTCAGTATACGGAAAGACAGATGTTTTTCCGCAGCTTAAAATTGCAGTATAGGCTTCGTAAGCACAAAGGTCTGGATATTTTTGTATCTCATGCGCCTGCTTATGAGCTTAATGACGGCAAGGATCTTCCCCATATGGGTTTTCGTTGTTTCCATCGTTTGCTGGAAAAATATCATCCTAAGTTTTTTGTACATGGACATGTGCATTTAAATTATAATTATTTGCAAAAACGGATTTGCACTCATGAGGATACTACGGTAATCAATGCCTTTGAGCGGTATATATTGGAGTATCCGCTTCCGGAAATAAGTGTGTGATAATAAATGTTTTTCAAACTAATATCTTAAAAGCGGCATCTTCCTCATGGAAGGTTGCCGTTTTTTTTTATCGAATAGGAAATTCCTCCTATTCGATAAAAAACGCTCCGCGCGGATCGCACTGCGGCGGATAGGAAAATGTTGCTTTCAGCAACCCGCCGCAGGCGGAGAGTTTCGCAAGCGAAACTCTTTTTTATTAGGAAACTTCTTGTTTCCTAATGTATAAATAACATATAGGAATGTAAACTATAAGCATAGAATGAATAAATGCATTTGTTATAGCGGTGTTTTTCATGTCAAAAAGGCAAGTGACATGAAAATCGTTTTATGAAAGGAGAATGCAAGCTATGCGCAAACTACTGAAAAAGGGGTTGTGTTCCTTGTTAAGCGTTCTGATGGTGACCGGTCTGTTGACCGGGTGTGGAAATGCGAATCAGGATGGAGTGACAGAAATACACATCGTACAGTATAAAATGGAAGCAGTGACATTTTTTGAACGATTACAGGAGGAATTTAACGCGACGCATGATGATATTAAATTAAGGATTGAGTCGCCAAACGAGGCAATGACAATTCTGAAAACCAGATTTGTCAGGGAGGACTATCCGGATATTATCGGAATCGGCGGAGATATCAATTATTCTAATTTTGTAGATTCCCATATTTTAATGGATATTTCAGACTATCAGGGGCTACAGTCTATCAAACAATCTTATATTGATATTTTGGAAGGGTTGGAGTTTGTGCCTACGGAAGGTATATTTGGTGTTCCCTATGTAGCTAATGCTGCAGGCGTGCTCTACAATAAGGATATGTTTCAGGAACATAATTGGAAAATTCCAACTACCTGGAGCGAATTTATGTCCTTATGTGAAAATATTCAGTCAGAAGGTATTCAACCGTTATACTTTGGGTTCCGTGATACATGGACCTGTCTTGCGCCATGGAACGCTTTAGCAGTGAGTCTGGCAGATGCAGATATATGTGCACAGGTAAATAAGGGGGAGGCTACTTTTAGTGACGCATATAGCGGCGTGGCGGAGAAAATGACGGAACTGTTAAAGTATGGGGAGGCAGGACCTTTTGCGTATAATTATAATGATGCCTGCATTGCTTTTGCAAATGGAGAAGCAGCTATGTATACCATTGGAAGTTACGCTGTTCCTCAGATTCAGTCTGTTAATCCGGATATCAATATTGATTCTTTTGTAATGCCGGCTAATGAGGATGCTTCAAAGAATATTTTGAATTCAGGAATTGACCTTCAGTTTTGTCTTACAAAGGAATGTAAAAATAAAGAAGCGGCATACGAAGTGTTGGATTTCTTGTTAGATCACAATAATATGCAAAATTATCTGGATGATCAGAATGCAGTTCCGTGTAAAGATGATACGTTTGAGCTGGCTTCAATGCTTGACGGTGTTGCAACTTATATTGAAAAAGGAAAGATGGCAGATTTTCAAGACCATTACTATCCATCGGAAATGGCTGTAGATGGCATGATTCAGACATATTTGATGGAGGGGGATAAAGAGGCATTTCTGAAAAAATTCGATAAAGACTGGCTGCGCTATAACCGTGATATTATTCGTAAGGTGGAAGATTATGAAGCCGGACAGCAAAAAGGATAGAAAGGAGTGATTTTTTATGAATGAAGAAAAGAGAAAACAGAGAAAGATAAGCCGTAGTCAAACATATATGTTGATTACCGTTCCTATTGTAGTACTCTTTTTTCTGTTCAATACGTTGCCTCTGATTCAGGGGATTGTATACAGCTTCACTAATTTTAAAGGGTATGGGGACTTTGAGTGGGTTGGATTCCGGAATTATGCAGATTTATTTACGGATGCGCGAGTGGGATCCTCCTATTGGTTTACATTCCGTCTGGCTCTTGTAGCAACGATTGTTACAAATGTGTTCAGTTTGATACTGGCACTTGGTTTGAACAGTAAAATAAAGTTTAAAAATACATTGCGTGGTTTGTATTTTGTTCCGAATGTATTAGGCGCTTTGGTAGTGGGGTATATTTTCAGTTATATTTTCACGTATCTCCTGCCGGCATTTGTGAAGATGTTAGGCGGAGAGGGAACCAGCATGCTGTCAAGTACCAAGTGGGCATGGATAGCTATTGTAATTGTCTGTGCATGGCAGTCCATTGCAATGAATACGATTATTTACATTTCCGGTCTTCAGACGGTTCCGGAAGATGTTTATGAGGCAGGCTCCATTGACGGGGCACTTGGTTGGAAGAAGTTTCAGCATTTGACATTTCCGTTGATTTTACCGTTTTTCAGTATTAATATGGTGCTTTGTATGAAAAATTTTTTAATGGTGTTTGATCAGATTGTGGCGATGACAAGTGGTGGACCGGCACAGAGTACGGAATCCATTTCATTCCTCATCTACAATAATGGTATGTCAGGTGGTCAGTTTGGTTTTCAAAGTGCCAATGCCGTGTTGTTCTTTGTAGTGATTGTAGTGATTGCCGTGATGCAGTTACGGTTTACTAATAAAAGAGAGGAGCAATTATAATGGATAATATGGATCAAAAAGCAGTGGAAGAAAACATTAAAAATGAAGTGAAAGATGAAGTGAAACAGGATACGAAGAATGATGTTTTAAATAATAGTTTCGGTGAAATTGAAAATACGGTTTCAGGAAATGTGCAGGGAAAGGGCAGGATAAAAAGTTTGCGTGCTGCCAACTGGTCGATTACCATACTTCTGATACTGGGTGTCAGTACGGTTCTTTTTCCCTTGTATATGACAATCGTAATTGCGTTCAAACAGCCTTCGGAGATGACAAACAGTATTTCGGGAATCCTATCGTTACCTAAGAGCTGGAGTTTATCTAATTTCAGTGATGCGATGGAGGTGACGGATTTCTGGAACTCTCTGGGAAATAGTTTGTTTATTACTTTGTCTACAGTTGCACTTGCAATTATACTGCATTCTCTGTTAGGGTATGTTTTAGGGCGCAGTCAGGCTAAAATGAAAGGCTACCGCTTGATATATTATTATGTCGTCAGCGGAATGTTTGTCCCGTTTGCGATATTGATGATGCCCTTAGTAAAGCAGACGGCGATTCTGCATCTGGATAATATGTTTGGGGTCATCCTTTTGTATACTGTATTTTATATGCCTATGAATGTTATGCTGTATTCCGGGTATTTGACGAATATTCCTACGGCATTGGAAGAGGCTGCCTATGTGGACGGCTCTACTACATGGAAAACGTATTGGAGGGTGATTTATCCGGTTATGAAACCCATGCATGCAACGGTGGCAATTTTGACAGCTCTGGGCACATGGAATGATGTCATGACACCGTTGGTTATCATGTCAGGCTCGAGGACAACACTGCCTCTGGCACAATTATCTTTCCAGACACAATTTGGTGCAAACTATAACCTGGCATTCGCATCCTATCTGCTGGCACTGTTGCCGATTATTATTTTCTATATTGTGTGCCAGAAACAGATTTTGAGCGGTGTCGTAAACGGTGCGGTCAAGTGATGGAAGGCTGTGAATAGCAAGGAAACCAATATAACGATAAAAAGGAGTATAGCTATGAGTATCCAATATAACGAAAAGAGAAAATCATTTTTATTGATGACAGAAAAATCCGCCTATCAGATGAAAGTAGATGAGTATGGTTTTTTGCTGCATCTTTATTATGGAAAACGAACAAAAGCATCGGCAGAGTTTGTTTTACAGTTTGCAGACCGGGGATTTTCCGGAAATCCTTATGATGTCGGCAGTGACAGGACGTATTCCATGGATGTTCTGCCACAGGAATTTCCCTGTCGGGGCAACGGAGATTACAGAAATACTTCTCTGCTGGTGGAAAACGGGGATGGATCAACAGGCTGTGACCTTCGATATGTGTCTCATCAGATTCATTCCGGTAAGTATTCCCTACCCGGAATGCCGGCAGTTTATGCAAATACAGATGAGGCAGACACATTAGAAATTGTATTAAAGGATAAGATATCTGACATAGAAGTCACTATACTGTATGGTGTTTTGCCGGAGTGTGATGTGATTACGAGAAGTGTCCTGGTAAAAAATATGGGACAGGATAGGATTTATGTTACGAAAGCGGCAGCTGCATGTCTGGATTTTGTGACGGGAGATTTTGATGTCATCAGTTTCTATGGAAGACATGCCATGGAGCGTAATTTCGAAAGAACGCATGTGGGACACCATACAGTTTCTATTGGCAGCCGCCGAGGAATATCCAGCCATCATTACAATCCGATGATGATTTTAGCTGACGTGGAAACTACAGAAGATGTGGGGAGTTGTTATGCGATGTCTCTTTTATACAGCGGCGGTTTTGAAGGGACAGTAGAAAAGGATCAGGCGAATCAGACCCGAATGATTTTGGGATTACAGTCGGAGCAGTTGCGATATCCTGTAAAACCGGGAGATATTTTTGTGGTGCCGGAGGTCATGCTATCGTATAGCAGGGAGGGGTTAAATGGGTTGTCTTATAATCTGCACCGATGTATTCGTAAGCATGTTTGTCGAGGGCGTTTTCAATTTGGCGAGCGTCCGATTCTCATAAACAGTTGGGAGGCATCTTATTTTGACATTGATGGGGATAAGCTTTTCCGGTTGGCAAAAGATGCAGTGGAACTTGGTATCAATATGCTTGTCATGGATGACGGATGGTTTGGAAACAGGGATGATGATAATCGTGGACTGGGGGACTGGTTTGTCAATGAGGAAAAGTTGGGAATGCCACTATGTGAACTGATTGACAAGGTAAATGGACTTGGCATGAAATTCGGAATATGGTTTGAGCCGGAAGCAGTGAGTGAGGATAGTGAATTGTATCGCAAACATCCGGACTGGGTGATGGCAGTTCCTGGACGCGATCCTGTTCGGGCACGCTACCAGCTGATATTGGATTTTTCCAGAAAAGAAGTGGTAGATGCGGTATACGAGCAAATGTGTGATATTTTAGAACATAATCATATTGAATATATTAAGTGGGATATGAACCGTGGCATCTATGATGTTTATTCGCATACTGCGGATGAACAGGGAAAGGTACTTTATGATTATGTGCTGGGTCTGTACGATTTTTTGGAGCGCATCAATACAAATTATCCACATGTTTTAATTGAGGGGTGCAGTGGCGGAGGCGGACGTTTTGATGCCGGAATGTTGTATTACACTCCGCAGATTTGGTGCAGTGATAATACAGATGCCATTGATCGTTTGCGAATCCAATACGGAACTTCCTTTGGGTATCCTATATCTGCTGTGGGTTCTCATGTGTCCGCATCCCCGAATCATCAGACGGGACGGAGTACATCATTTGATACGCGAGGTGTTGTGGCTATGTCAGGAACCTTTGGCTATGAACTGGATTTGACAAAGATTTCTGACACAGAAAAGGATAAAATCAGGGAACAGGTGGAATGCTACAAAAAACTGAAGCCCTTGATTTGTGAAGGACGGTATTATCGTTTGACAAATCCTTTTGCAGATGAGACGGCGGCTTGGCAGTTTGTTTCAGAGGATAAAAGGGAAGTGCTTTTTAATGCCGTACAGCTCGAAATCCATGGCAACATGACACCAATCTATGTCAGATTAAAAGGTTTGGAGGAAGGTGCAGTCTACCGTGAAGAAAAGACGGGTAAGCTTTATGCGGCAGAGATATTAACGGAAATCGGCTTGCCGTTACCGAGTGGGATGCAGGAGTACCGGCATTATCAAATGAAGTTTGTGAAGGAGTGAGACGGATATGGCAGGAAATCGAAAAGGGAAGGTTGTAGCGTCGGATGAGAACCGCAGAACGGGAAATAAGGTGAAAGAGCAGGAAGTATATGATGAAGTTTTCAGTACCCGTCTCGCCTGCCATTTTGAAGAATTAAAATATTTATATATGGAATTATATGATAATTCTTCCATGTATGCGGAGTTAGAGCAACAGCTAAAATGTTTCTTTGATGAACGGAACCGGGATTTAAAGAAGCTGGATTTTGAGCGGGAAAAAAGGGCAGACTGGTATAAACAGAATGATATGCTGGGTATGATGCTTTACATTGATAATTTTGCGGGCAATTTGAAGGGGGTTAAGGAAAAGCTGGATTACCTTGAGAAAAGTAATGTGAATTATGTTCATCTTATGCCGTTTTTGGACACGGTAGAAGGTCGTTCCGATGGTGGATATGCCGTGAGTGATTTTCGCAAGGTGCAGGAAAAATTGGGTACTATGGAAGATTTGGAAGAATTTACCAATGCGTGCCATCAAAGGAGTATCAGCGTATGTTGTGACTTTGTGATGAACCATACTTCGATAGATCATGAATGGGCAAAGAGAGCCTGTGCCGGGGAAGGGGAGTATATGAGCCGGTATTTTTTCTATGACAATGACAAAATCCCGCAAGAATATGAGAAGACGGTTCCGCAAGTATTTCCGGAAACTGCCCCGGGTAATTTTACGTATCTGCCGGAATGTAATCACTATGTGATGACCACATTTTACACTTATCAATGGGATTTGAACTATCGCAATCCCCGCGTGTTTAACGAGATGATGTACAATTTTTTGTACTTGGCAAACCGAGGAATCGATATTATTCGGATTGATGCTGTTCCGTATATCTGGAAGGAGCCGGGAACAAATTGCAGAAATCTTCCCAAAGTGCATACGATTGTACGCATGATGCGGATGATTAGTGAAATCGTGTGTCCCGGAGTGCTACTTTTAGGAGAGGTTGTCATGGAGCCGGAAAAGGTAGTACCCTATTTTGGGAATGTAGAAAAGCCGGAGTGCCACATGCTTTACAATGTGACGACAATGGCCACTACATGGCATACTGTTGCTACAAGAGATGTTCGCCTGCTGAAAAAACAGCTTGACAGTATCAATGGTCTTCCCAAAGAGTATGTATTTTTGAACTATCTTCGGTGCCATGATGACATTGGATGGGGACTGGACTATGTCACACTGGCGCAGGAAGGAATTGGCGAGGTTTCCCACAAAAAATATTTGAACGACTACTTTTTGGGAAATGCAGGAGAGAGTAATAGTCGGGGAGAACTTTATAACTATGATCCGGTGACAGGTGACGCCAGATTTTGCGGGACAACAGCATCTCTTTGTGGTGTGGAAAAAGCTGGATTTGAAGAGAATCCGGTTGCAATGGCGAAGGCAATTGATTTGGTGATTACTCTGCATGCATATATGTTTATGCAATCCGGAATACCTATTTTGTACAGTGGCGATGAAATTGGACAGATCAATGATTATACATACAAGAAAAATCCCGATAAAGCACAGGATTCCAGATACCTTCACCGAGGTCCCATGATTTGGGAGAATGCAGAGCGTGTGACGGACAAAGAGAGTGTCGAAGGCAGGATTTTCGGACGCTTGAATCAGTTGGAAAAGTTGCGAAAAAAGCATAAAGCCTTTGTCTCTTATGCAGATACCCGGACACTGGAAACGTATGAACAGAGCATTCTTGCCATGGAAAGATATTTTGAGGGAGAAAAAATCATAGGACTTTTTAACTTCAGCGAGTTTGATAAGACTGCATGGATCAATGAAGAAGATGGTGTGTATGAGGACTTGCTCACAGGACAGGAACTGCAGGCAAAGGGGGTAAATGTGCCGGCGTATGGTTATTTCTGGTTAAAGAAAAAATAGAAAATTCAGGTGGTTATCCAAAGTAGAAATTGGCTTGATGTATTGTACTGTTCATGGTAAAATAAACGCAAGAATGCGTTTATCTTGCGAGAACTTCGTTCTCAGTATGTGCAAAAAGCATGCACAGGGATTATGGTAAAATAGAAATACAATTACCGGAGACTTGAATCAATTCACACTGGGTAACTAATGTTTTTATTATGTGAAAGTGGTTTGAAACAGGGCAGGGCTGATATCAAATCAGTTCTGTCCTTGTTTTGACCCGGGTATAATTATATTCATCTAGGAGGATAGTATGGCAACGGCTAAAGATTTGCTCACATTTATCAAGGAAAGTCCCAGCGCCTTTCATGTGATATCCAATATGGAAAAAGAGTTGTCCATAGCAGGATTTCACTATTTGCCGGAGGGGCACAAATGGGATATCCAATATGGAGAGAGTTATTACACGAAGCGTAATGATACATCTCTGATCGCATGGCGTATGCCGGAAAAAGAAGCGAGGGGGTTTCATATTGCTGCTGCTCACAGTGATTCGCCGGCTTTTTTAGTGAAAGAGAATCCGGAGGTTGCGGGAGGACAGTATATTCGTCTTAATACAGAGAAATACGGCGGGATGATTTTGTCTACATGGCTCGACCGTCCGTTGTCTGTGGCAGGGAGAGTGAGTATTGCCGGTGAAAACGGAGTGGAGAGCAGGTTGGTGCATATTGATAGGGATTTGTTGGTGATTCCCAGCCTAGCCATTCACATGGAGCGGAAATTAAATGCCGGTTATGAATACAACGCACAGAAAGATATGTTACCGATTTTTACCGAGAAGGAAGGAAAATCTTTTCGGGAACTGGTGGCTGAGTATGCCGGAGTTGAGCCGGATGAGATTTTAGGGCAGGAGTTATATCTGTATGTGAGGGATGAGGGACATATCATCGGCAGGGACGAGGAGTGGCTCATGTCACCGAGGTTGGATGATTTACAATGTGTGTATGGCATTTTGCAGGGATTGAAAAGTAAAAAACCTTCTGAATATATTTCCATGGCTGCCATATTTCACAATGAGGAGGTGGGCAGTACGACAAGACAGGGAGCGGATTCTACCTTTTTGTCCGATGTTCTCGCATGGATTGGAGAAGCTTTGGGGATGGGAGATGGGGAGCGCAGAAGAATGATAGTCGGCAGCTTTTTGATTTCTGCTGATAATGCCCACGGTGTTCATCCTGCTCACAAAGAAAAAGCCGACCCCACCAATCAGCCGGTGCTCAATGGTGGAGTCGTAATAAAGTTTCATGGCAATCAAAAATATACTTCCGATGCCATGACGGCAGGAACTTTGCGTTTACTTTGTAAAGAGGCGGGTATCTCCAGCCAGACGTATCATAATCGTTCTGATATTGCCGGGGGCTCTACCCTGGGAAATATTTCCGTTTCCCATGTGTCAGTGCCTTCCGTTGATATCGGACTCGCCCAGTTGGCTATGCATTCTGCCATGGAAACGGCGGGAAGCAGAGATTTGGATGATTTCATCCGATTGCTGACTGTGTATTATGGGAAATAGGTTGAAAATGTGCCGTTGGTGTAGGTGGTATAGGGATTACTGTAATTCCGCGATACGGCTGACTCCCACATAAATCTGGCTGATTTTATACCAGGTAGGATAGTCCACAATACCGGACTGGGGAAGGTTAAATACCTTTTGGAATACCTTGACTGCCTCTGCCGTCTTCGGACCAAAGATACCGTCAGCCGTAATTTTGGGAATGAGAGGATAGGCGCCGGCAATGGTATTTAGTTGGTTTTGCATCTGCCGCACTTTCTGTCCTCTGCTGCCGTTGGTCAGGTTGGAGCCGGGCCAGGAGGAAGGTACTCCGGAAATTTCTTCCGAGGTGTTGATATACATGGAATTGCCATAGAAATACCGGATGATTTCAATGGCAGAGTAACCTCTGTCTCCCAGAGTTTTGGATTCCCATTGACGCATCCAGTTTGGACAGGATACTTGTTTACCGTCACAATATTGTGTTAAAATCGGCTGTGTCACGTTGGGACGTGCCAGAAAATTGGTGAAAATGGAATCCACTACTTGTGAGATGGATTCATAAATATTTCTGCCGGCAATCCATTTCTGATCATATGCCGTGGACGAGGTGATAGTGAAATCATACTTTTTGTTCCGGTACCACTCCGTATACACACGGTTCAACGTAAAGGATTGGATGGCGAGTACGTTGGCGATGATGGTTGCTTCCGGCCAGGTTGCATATATTTCACTGGAGGCAACGTTTTTGATATAATCTTTATATTTGACATAATGATTTTTGGCGGAGGAGTCCGAAGGTGGTCCGTCATGGACGATTACGTATTCGGGGGCTGGTGTTTGATAGATTGATGGTAGTAGAACGGGGGAGTACAATGAGTGATGATAGTCGCAGCCGCGGCAAAAAAAGGCTTGAGCGGGAGAAGAAAGAGCGAAAGTCCAGGCGCAAAGAAAGAAGGATGCTGGAGAAACAACAAAATGCGGGCAGAAGGAAGCGCAAAGAGCTGACTGCATGGGAAAAATTAGATAATACGGCGAATTTATTTCCGGCGATTGCAACGCATAATATGACCAATGTATATCGAATCAGTGTAACATTGACGGAACATATTGAACGAGATTTATTGCAGCAGGCACTGGATGAAATCCTCCCGAAATTTGATACATTCCGTGTACGCATGCGCAGGGGGATTTTTTGGAATTATTTTGAGACAAACCATAAAAGTCCGCCGTTGGTGGAAATTGAACAGACGTACCCTTGTGGCTTCATTGAGGCATATGAAAATAGCGGATATTTATTCCGGGTGAGTTATTATCGGAACCGGATAAATTTAGAGGTTTTTCATGTGCTGGCAGATGGGATGGGCGGTATGAATTTCTTGCGGGAACTGACTTACCGATACTTGCAGCTGGCGCATCCGGATGAGGATTTCGGGGGACAGGAAGGTTTGTCGGATGCCACATCGCTGAATACAGAGGACAGTTATCTCAAATATTACAAGCGAAGCCATGCCAAAGGATATAAAACGGCACGCGCCGTGGAAGTTAAGGGAGAACATTTGTCATCGGGAGAGATGGGAGTTATTCATGGAAGCATGCCTTTGGCTCAAGTGAAAGAGGTGTGCCGTAAATGGGACATTAGCATTAATGAGTATTTGACGGCAGTTTTTATTTACAGCATATATAAGGAATATTTGAAAGGAATGCCGTCTATACGTCCGATAGCAGTAGCAGTTCCGGTAAATTTAAGACCCTATTTTGATTCTGTGACGACGAGAAATTTCTTTGTGATGGTGAGTGCTTTATTTCAGCCGGAGCGTACTTCCTATACCTTTGAGGAGGTGCGTGATATCGTGGTGAAAAGCTTGCGGGAACAGATTAATCAGGAGCATCTGGAAAAATTATTTTCTTACAATGTCTCCAATCAGAAAAATATTTTTTTGCGCTCTGTTCCCATGATGGTTAAAGTCATGGCGATGCGTTTTGTGTATCGTTCTACTGCGCGGGCGAATACCAGTACATTGACAAACATCGGTAATTTTCAGGTAGAGGAAGCCTATCGAAAGTATATCAATAAGTTTCACGGGATGATTGCCATGTCTACGGCTCAAAATATAAAAGCATTGGTATGTTCCTATAACGGAGAACTGACATTAAATTTTACTTCCGTTTTAAGAGACGTATCCATTCAGCGCAGGGTATTTCGTAAATTAGTAGAGGATGGGATATCCGTGACAATACAAAGTAATGGAGTGTATTATGGATAAAAATTATTGTAAAACCTGTAATATGATAATAGCTGACAAAACGGATGTCTGCCTGTTTTGCGGGAGGGTACTGACAAAGGGAGATGATGAGAATCCGGTGAATATGTATCCTGCTATTTATCAGAGGACGCGAATGGCAAAACGGATTGTCTGGATTGCCACTTTTGTCCTGATATTCGTACAGGTATTATTATTTCTTTTCAATTATTATCTGGATAGGAAGGGAATCTGGTCCTATATTACAGGAGTCAGTATTTTGTATACTATCATATTGTTGCATTATATGGTTTTATGGAAAAGAAACTATATACGCAAATTGTTTATGGTTGCCTTTTATTCCATTTTATTGTTGTTGGCATTAGACGGAGTCACGGGATTTCCCGGTTGGTCTGTGCGTTATGGATTACCCTGCAGTATTTTTGCGTTGGACGGCATTTTGTTTATTGGAATGCTTGTAGACAGGGCAAACTGGACAAGTTATTTGTTGGTACAGGTATTTGCGCTGATTTTGGGAGTGGTAAATCTGGTGCTGTATCTTTGTGGTGTGGCAGGCAGTGCCCTTTTGGTATGGCTTGCGTTTTTGCTCACTATTTTATTGTTTGGAGGTTCCATGTTGGTGGGTGCCCGTAAGGCAGAGAGTGAGCTGCGAAGGCGATTTTATATATAGCGAATGACGGGAAAGACACTTTTGGTCAGTGAGATTATATTTTTACAGTATATGGAGGAAACAGTATGCAATCCGAAAGCATTCAGGCAAAAATCGTTCGAGAATGTATCCGAATGGCAGCGGGGAATCGACTTATAGGACCGAAAATAAAGACCGGGCAGCTACAGCGTCAGCTATTGGAGAAGGAGCCACGGTGGAAAGAGCCGGATGACATGACTTGGGAGAGAATGGATTTGTCTCATTTTGCAGTGGAGGTTTTAACGCCTGATACATTAGGAAAGTATGCACTTATGCAGCTTCATGGTGGAGGCTATGTGAACCCGCTGAGGAATGTGTATCGTAATTTTGCAAAAAAATATGCAGGCATGTGTGAAGGGATAAAGGTGTTTAGTGTAGATTACCGCGTCGCGCCGGAACATACCCATCCGGCAGCGTTGTTGGATGTAGTGGATGCCTATAAAATGATACTGGAGCAGGGATATTCCGGTGATGAGATTTTTGTGGCGGGAGATTCTGCAGGCGGGGGACTGGCAGTGGCGCTCTGTATGTGGTTACGGGAACACAATTTACCGTTGCCGGCAAAGCTGGTTCTCATGTCCCCGTGGTTGGATATGACGGCATCAGGTGAGTCCTACGAAGAAAATTTTGATAAAGACCCCATGTTTGGTGGTACTAAGGAAAGTATGATATATCGTGGAGATTACCTGGGAGATTACAGCCCTGAAGAGCCCTATCTGTCACCGTTGTTCGGGGATTTTACAGATATGCCGCCTATGCTGATTCAGGTGGGGGAGATAGAAATGCTGCGCAGTGATGGAGAGCGTGCTGCAGAAAAAGCAAAGGAAGTAGGAAGCGAGGCGAAACTGCAGGTTTATCAGGGGATGTTCCATGTGTTTCAGATGGGGACAGAGCAGATTCCGGAATCTGCCAGAGCATGGGAAGAAATACAATGTTTTTTAGAGAATGAATGAGTATAAATAAGTGTTTTTTCAATGCATAGAGGGAATGCCTTTATACTTCCCGGAATATATATGTTAATGAATAATCTGCGTGGGGGTAGCCCATGGAATATGACAGCGGGGAGACACACATACGAAACTTCAAAAGAGGACAAGAAAGAAAATACTCTAATAGCGTTAAGGGGATGTCAATTGACGGAAGAAGGGAACATTGTGGAAGGGGAGAAATCGGAATTCTGCAAGGGACGGAAAATCGTGCAGCAGTATCGTACAGAAGGACCCGATCGCATGGAGAGGCTGGCGTTATTGCAGTATCGAATAAAGAAGATGGCAGACAGCGGTGCGGGAGTTATCTGAGAGTTTCCCGTGAGGATGAATACCGGCAATCAGAGAGTAATAGTATTGCGAACCAGAGGTTGGTCATAGAGCAATATTTACAGCAGCATCCGGGATGGGAACTTGTCGGGGAATGGGTGGATGATGGTGTTAGCGGGAGTCGATTTGAACGCCCGGGTCTGCAGGGCTTATTGTATGCCGCGAAAACCGGAAAAATTGACTGTATTCTTGTGAAGGATTTATCCCGTTTTGGCAGGGAATACATTCAGACGGGACAGTATTTGCGTTATCTGTTTCCCAAGTGGGGTGTGAGATTTATATCTATCGGAGATGGATATGACACGGCAACGGCAGATTTTTGTGAGGATGTTCTCTTAATGCCTATTCTTAATCTTATGAATGATGCCTACTGTCATGATATTTCTAAAAAGGTAAGAAACGGACAAAATGCCAGAAGGCGACAAGGCGATTACGTAGGGGCGTTTGCTCCCTATGGCTATCAGAAAAGTAAGGAGGATTATCACAAGTTAGAAGAAGAACCGGAATCAGCATGGATTGTAAAAAAGATATTTGCATGGCGGGCAGGAGGACACTCGGCAGAAAAAATTGCAGGGTATTTAAATGTTCTGTCGATTCCTTCACCATATTTACACAAACAATATACGACGAAACACTATGTATCCGGTTTTGTGGATAGAAAAGAAAGTGCGGAAAGCGAAATCAAGGAATGTGTGACCGAACTTGTGGACAGGAAGAGGGGTGTTCTTTGGACACCGGTATCAGTGAGACGGATACTGAAAAATGAATTGTACACGGGCATCCTGCAGCAGGGGAAAAGCAGAAAAGTCAGCTATAAATTACAACGACGGCAATGGCTGCCAAAGGAGCAGTGGATTAGCGTACCGGGAGGTGCACCTCAAATTATATCTAAGGAATTATTTGAACAGTGTCAGGGGAGGTTGTTGTAAATGCGGGCTGGAATTTATGCCAGAGTGTCAGTGCTTCACGGTACACAGAAGGACTTGACGGTGGAAAATCAAATTTTGTTGGCAGAGCAGTATCTGCGGGAATGGCAGGATGAACCGATAGAAATTAGTTATTATATCGATAGAGGGTACTCAGGGACAAATTTTCGGAGACCCTCTTTTTTGCGCATGGTCAGGGAGAGTGAGCAGGGAAGGTTGGATTTAATTGTGGCAAAGGATTTATCCCGTCTGGGAAGAAATTATCTGGAGCTGGGTTGGTACTTGGAAAAGGTGTTTCCTGATGCTGGAGTGCGTGTTGTGACACTGGGGGAAGGGTATGATAATGCCAATCCCGATAATGATAATCTGACTGCCGGTATACGGAATCTTATGAATGAGTGGTATGCAAGAGAAACGGGAAGAAAAGTCAGACATACCAAGGAATGGCTGCGCATGGAGGGTAATTATCTGGGCAGCAAGTCACCGTACGGTTACAAAATAATTTATCGGGAAGGGAAGCGGATATTGATTCCCGATGCCGCTTATCCGGTACGAAAAGAAATATACAGGCTGCACAGAGAGGGAAAAACATCATCGGAAATTGCACGGATTTTATCAGAAAGAAGGATTGCCACTCCGGAGCAATATAGATTATCCGGGTGTGTATGCTTTGAGTCGGAAGAGAAAATAAAAAAATGGAGCAGTGCTATGGTACGAGGACTTTGGAATCACGAATATGAGGAGGACTTTTAAATACGGCATATTTGAATGCTATGTTAATACGGTTATGCGAATATCAGCATGCGGATATCCGCATGCAATGCGGACAGACGCTTCGAACACCAGAGGGGATTACCACTCGGCTGAGGACAATTTCGCCCGTCTCATCCACGGTTTTAATTTCATCCTCCGCAATTTTAGGCGGATATTCTTCATATAGTGTGTGGGGAGAAATGACAAAGAGTTCTTCGCTATCCGGCTGGACGTTATCTATGGGGAGGAGCTCCGTGTTCTGTAACGCAAGTTCTCCGGAAAGAATTTCAGCACCGTCAATTTCAACGGGTTCAAAGCCCGGAGCAGTAATGCGAATAGAGTATGTGGAATAAGGACGGTCAGCGCCCGGAGTGAGACTGTACTCCAAAGGGGGTGCCGGCAGGGAAATGGTATCGCTTTTTCCGCTGCTGTCTGTTTCGGTTTCCTCTATGATTTCATTCGGATAATTTACGTTCCGGATTTGTATTTTGGCTCCGGCAACAGGGCGGGAATCTCTCTGGGATGTAATGTTTGCCTGAAAGTAACCGGTATCAGGGGTATCCTGTGTTGCATGCAAATCCATTGACATAAAACTCCTTTCCTGCAGAGTATTCCACAGGGCATATATGTTTATTTATTATATGATTTGTGGAAAAAAGAGTGCTTCACGTTAAAGGGGGTTATTTTGGTTGACGGTAAGGGATTGAGATGTTAAAATTGGCTTATTGTTGGTATTATTTAACAATTTTCAGAACGAAAAACATTATTAAGGAGGTATTTTATGGCTAGGTTTACGTTACCAAGAGATTTGTATCATGGAAAAGGTTCTCTGGAGGCATTAAAAGATTTTCAGGGAAAAAAAGCAATTATTTGTGTGGGTGGCGGCTCAATGAAGAGAAATGGCTTTTTAGATAAAGCGGTTTCTTATCTGAAAGAGGCTGGTATGGAGGTTGCTCTGTTTGAGGGCATCGAGCCGGATCCATCTGTGGAGACGGTTATGCGTGGTGCTGAAGAGATGACAAAATTTCAGCCGGATTGGATTGTGGCAATGGGAGGTGGTTCCCCGATTGATGCTGCAAAGGCAATGTGGATCAAATATGAGTATCCTGAGACTACATTCGAGGATATGTGCAAGGTGTTTGGACTTCCAAAGCTTCGTACAAAGGCACGTTTCTGTGCAATTCCGTCTACTTCCGGAACAGCTACAGAGGTAACCGCATTTTCGATTATTACAGATTATGAAAAAGGAATTAAATATCCGATTGCAGATTTTGAAATCACACCGGATGTTGCGATTGTTGATTCGGAAATAGCAGAGACAATGCCTGCGAAGTTAGCAGCACATACCGGAATGGATGCTATCACCCATGCAATTGAGGCGTATGTTTCTACAGCAAACTGCAATTATACAGATCCATTAGCATTACACGCAATTAAGATGATAAAAGCAAATCTGGTAAATTCTTTTAATGGGGATATGGCTGCAAGAGCACCGATGCATGATGCGCAGTGTCTCGCGGGAATGGCATTTTCTAATGCATTGTTAGGTATTGTACACTCTATGGCACATAAAACAGGAGCTGCATTTAGCGGCGGACATATCATTCACGGTGCGGCAAATGCCATGTATCTTCCAAAGGTTATCCGTTTTAACAGTAAAGATGCTACGGCAAAGAAACGCTATGCAGAAATTGCTGATTTTATTCAGTTAGGCGGCAGCAGCGAGGATGAAAAGGTAGACTTACTGATTAAGTTCCTGCGTCAGATGAATGATGATTTAAAGATTCCGCAGTCTATCAAGAATTATGGTGATGGCGGTGTGATTGCTGATGAGGCAATGGTGCCGGAGGCAGAGTTCTTGGAGAAGCTTCCATCTATCGCAGCAAATGCTCTGTTAGATGCTTGTACAGGTTCTAATCCGCGTCAGCCATCCCAGGAGGAGATGGAGAAACTTCTGAAGTGCTGCTATTATGATACAGAAGTTGATTTCTAATTAAAGCAAAACATTAAAATTATTTAAAGCACCAAAAAGAGAGGCGATTGCCTCTCTTTTAAATTGCTTCCATAAAGTAATCCTCCTCTTGATAAAACATGGTTAAGAATTCTACTGGTTTGCGGTATTTCACTGGTGCGGGCAATATCTGCTGCTTCTTATAGATGTTCCTCACTCCTTTTAGAGTCAGTTTCAAACTATTTTATGTACTTTTTATATATAGTAATTATTTTAGATTTGTGTTAAAATACTGTATAACGCAGTATAATATGGTTATAAGTTTGCAGATTTACTGAAAATTACTTGTTTATTAGGATAAAATAAAGGAGAAAAAATGGTGAAAACAAATTATTTATTACATACGAAGCGATTGGTTTTTGTGCTGTTGCTATTGTCATGTTTATTAATTCCCGTTTGTAAAGTTTCTGCCAAGGATAATGATAGTGATAAGGGATTTTCTGCATTGCTCTATGATAACAGTAACGGGCTTTACACATCTGAAGCAAATGCTGTTGCCCAAACGAGCATCGGATTTATCTGGATTGGAGGGTATAGCGGTCTGACGCGCTATGACGGAAGCGAGTTTCATCACTTTGATTCCACCACAGGTATATTCAGTGTCAATTGTCTGTATGTGGATTCTAAGGACCGTTTGTGGGTCGGAACAAATGATAGTGGTCTTGCGGTGCGGCAAAATGCGAAATTTAAATTCTGGGGGAGAAATGATGGATTGGTTTCCTTGTCTGTCCGCGCACTTTGCGAGGACGCGGCAGGGAATATCATTATTGCTACAACAGAGGGGATGGCATATATTGACCAGAATGATAAATTACATATGATAAAGGATCCGAGGATCAAAGGTAAGTATGTTCGCGTCTTAAAAGCAGATGAGAACGGAATTATTTACGGCAGCACAATGGACAGTTGTTTTTTTTCGATAGAAAATTTAGAGCTGACTTCATTTTATGATGGAGAAGAAATGGGAATTGGAGAGATTTTCTGCATCACACCGGATTTAGATGAAAAAGGTAAAGTTTTTCTCGGTACGGAGAGTTCTGAAATCGTATGTGGAAATATGATGGATGGCATGAAGAACCTGGAAAGTCTTTCTGCTGCTCCACAGGAACATATCAATGATATCTATCTGGCTGCGGATCATAAAATCTGGATCTGCTCGGATAATGGACTGGGTTACTTTGATAAAAATAGGAAATATGTGGAAATGAAAAATTGCCCGATGAATAGATCTATCACTTCAATAATGGAGGATAGTGAAGGCAATTTATGGTGTGCATCTTCCAGACAGGGTGTTATGAAGGTATTCAAAAGCCCCTTTGTAGATATTACAGGTATTTCCGGTTTAGACCGTGTAGTAGTAAACACCACCTGCATTTATCAGGAGGACTTGTACATCGGAACCGATGTGGGTCTG
>JAFLTA010000032.1 GCA_022510685.1 Lachnospiraceae bacterium
AAAGTTACAGGCGGTACCAAGAAGGTAAACAAAGCTAACGTTAAGAAGTTAAAGACGAGTGGTTATAAGAAATTCAAATAATAATGGATAGTTATTGAGTCATTCAAATTTGGTATAGAGATATACCCGGAACAGCCGTACCATGGGGGTGCGGCTGTTTTTGCGTGTATTGATGTCAGGTATGATCTATTTCTCGTGGTAAAAATATCCGTTTTTTTTATGTAAAAAGGACTGGTATTTCCCAAAAAAATTTTGTATAATGTGTTTAGCTAGGACATCGAGACAAAATTTTGATATCCTGACCAAACATGTTCAAGAATTCGCCAATGTTTGCACTCAGAAACATTGCGAAAAAGAAAAGGAGGAAGATTTCATGAGAAAACAATCAAAGAGATTACTCTCTATGATTCTTTCAGCAGCTATGGTAGTGACCCTGGGTGCTGGAACCGTAACCGGTAATAAGGTAAGTGCAGAAGATGTTACCCCTGCAGATACTCAGCGAACAGAGCTTGGCACAACATTTTATGCGTATCTGACACAGAACAACAGTAAGATTTTCAATAGCACAGAGAAAGTATATGAGGGTGAAGAAAAAGTTGCAGAGGGCGTTGTGGCATCTTCAGGTGCAATCGATAAAACAGGAGAATACACAATTTCTGCTATCGCAGAGGATGAAGTAGAAGATTTGCTCGCTAGTGCAGCGTATCTGGGCGTAGAGTTTGGAAACTTAGGGAAGACTCTTGCAGAAGACGGCAAAACAGTTCTCTACAAAAGAGATACATTGGGATTTGCCATTAAGGCGAAATCTATTGAAGTAACAGATAAGTACACCAAAGAGACAACAACATACGATTGGTCAAAGGCAACATTATATAATAACAGTGCAGATGAAGAGGAGCGATTACGTTTTGGTATTCGTAATAAGTGGGGTACTGCAGATTCTGAGAAAGAGTATACAAATCCAATTGATGGTGAGAAGATTTATGTAGGTGAAGGTGATACATTCACTGTTAGATTTGAGGTAACTACGGGCAAGCTAGATCCGTTGCCATATACGGAAAAAACGGAAGATCCGGGAACTGGAACGACTACTCCAAAGGCATCTTACAATGGATACATCACTTTCCAGACAGACAACTGGGCTTTCCGTAACATCTGGAACGATCCGGATGGATATGGTCTGAAGGATAAGAAGCTGGATTATACCACTCAGTATGGTGTACCCGGTGATACAGAAAATGACGACGTAAAAGGTGTTACTGCTAAAATTACTGATTGCAAGATGACAGATAATGGAGAATATACAGTATCCATTTCCGGTGCAGATTTAAAGAATTTGCAAGCAGGTGAGAAGAAAGAAAAAGCAACAGCTTTCACTATGTTAAGTATCAGTACTGATATTCCGATGTCAATGTCAGGTGTTAGTGCGGTAAACGCAAAGCTGGAGATTGACGGAAAGGAAGTTAAGTTAAGTAAGACGACACTTCCAAATAAGAGTGATGCAAAGAATTATGGTAGTTATTATAATTTCATGGTTGCCAACAGTTACGGAAATGCTAAAGATGCGCCATTCCCGGCTAGTGGCAAGGGCGCATCCACTTTGACAACATTGCCTACAGACAGCATTAAGATTACATTTACACTGAAAGGTGCTGATTTCTCCGGTAAAGTAGACTACACTACGAAGACAATTGGAGTTAAAAAGAATAAAACATTTACTTCCGGTAACTTTAAGTACAAAGTTACGAAGGCTGCTACCATTACTGCCGGTAAGAAGAAGAATGGTACTGTTACTGTAGTGGGTCTGACTGCTGCTGGCAAAAAGAAATCTTCTATCAGTGTGAAGAATTCTGTTTCCAAGACAGTTGATAAGGTGAAGGCAACTTACACAGTTAATAAACTTGGTGACAAGGCATTCAAGAAGGCTAAGAAGTTAAAGAAGGCTACATTAGGAACTAAAATTACTGCCATTCCGACAAGTGCATTTGAGGGCTGTGCGAAATTGACAACGGTTTCTGCTAAAGGCGTTAAAAAGATTGGCAAGTCTGCATTCAAGGGATGTAAGAAACTTAACAAATTAACTCTTAAGAAGAAAGTCTCTGTAAAGAAGGGCGCTTTCAAGGGCTGCAAGAAGACTATCAAAGTAACAGGTGGCACTAAGAAGGTTAATAAAGCAAATGTTAAGACGCTCAAAAAGAAGAGCGGCTATAAGAAGTTCAAATAATCCGATGGATTTTGGGCAAATGAGTCAAACGTGATTCTTGAACAGAATAAATTGGTTTGATGATGGCAGACGGGATTTCCCGTCTGCCATTGTTAATATTTTTGTTTTGGGACAAACTCGATTTTAAGAGCCATTCCCATCCCGTCTGCAAGACGTTTCAGGAGATTAATTGTTGGGTTTCTTGTTCCGTTTTCTAGTTTACTAATATCCCCCTGATTAATACCTGTGCGCTTTGCTAATTCTTGTTGTGTGAGATTTTGTGATGTTCTGGCATCTATTATTGCACGAATGACATCAAACTCTGGTTGCAAATCCTCATATTCCTTTTTGAAATTATCATCTTGCAACTGTTCTCCCAAAAAATCATTAAATTTCTTCAATCTTATCACACCTTTCTATATAATCTATTCTATATTTTTTTGCTCTCTCCAGTTCCGACTTCGGTGTTTTTTGCGTTTTTTTAATAAAACCGTTTGTCATAACTATTTTTCCATCATGGTAGAAAAAATACAGCACTCTGGAAATATCTTTGCCAATTTTGCCACGTATCTCAAAAATGCCATCTCCTATATGTTTACTATATGGTTCACGCAAGAGATTTCCTTTTTCTTGTAATATTTCCATGATACCAACTAGTTTTGCCCTCATTTTTACATCTAAACTAAGCAAAAAATCTTCTACAGGTATCTCTCCATTTGTTTTTTCATAAAATAGAATTTCAAATCTTGTCATATATTTTTCCTCACATTTATTTTATGGCATATATGCCATGTTGTCAATTCAAAAAAACCGGCAGCAATTAAAACCATCTAACTTTAGGGAAATATAGAGATAGATGAAATCGTATAGAAATTTAGATAAAAAGAACCGTATGTATGATAAAAATACAATACAGTTTAAATAGCAATGTACAAATGTAACAAAAAATTATTTACTCTTTTGACATCTCCAAATTTCTCTTTAAAAACAATTTAAAATTATAGACGAAATGAGAAAATACCACTATAATAGAAATATCAGGTTGCAGAATGTTTGGAGAGGCATTTTGTACAATGAGAAAGGTATTTTGAAAGGAGACAGAACATGAAAGTAGCAGACGGATTTTGGCTCAACAAGCAGGGGTATGATGTGAGATACGCATCACAGGCGTATAAGGTGGAGACAACTGAAAATTCCATTAAGGTTCTGGCGACGCCGTATGCCATTAAGAATCGTGGTATGACGCTGGGTGGACCGAACTTGGAGATTACCTATACATCGACTTCAGAGAATATTATTAAGGTACATATTGACCATTACCGTGGTGGCTTAGATAATATTCCACGCTATGAGTTGAATGAGGACACGGGTTACACACCGACCATTAACCGTACAGAGGATAAGGTGGAGATGATTAGTGGGGACACCCGACTGGAAATTCTGATTGGTGATGAATGGGATGTACAATTCTACTATAAGGACAGACATCTGACAGGGGGAGCATGGCGCTCTACATCTATTATCACGGAGAGTCAGCTTACGGCAAACGCTCGTATGCATTTGCAGGAGAATGATCAGTTTTTCAACTATCCGCAGGATCCGCATACTACATACTTGCGCGAGCAGTTAAAGACGGACATTGGTGAGTGCATATACGGATTTGGTGAGAAGTTTACACCGTTTGTAAAGAACGGACAAACTGTTGAGACATGGAACTGTGACGGGGGTACCTGTTCCGACCAGAGTTATAAGACAGTGCCGTTTTATATTTCTTCCAAGAGCTACGGTGTGTTTGTAAACAGTTCCGATAAAGTTTCTTTTGAGGTAAACTCTGACACCGTTTCGAAAGTAACATTTACGGTTCCCGGTGAGGAGCTTGAGTATTTTATCATCGGTGGTGAGAACTTAGAGGATGTATTGAAGAATTACACGACTCTGACAGGAAAGCCGGCACTGCCTCCGGCATACACCTTTGGCTTATGGTTGTCTACATCTTTCACCACAAGCTATGATGAAGAAACGGTAAACAGTTTTATTGACGGTATGGCGGAGCGCAAGATTCCATTGCAGGTATTTCATTTCGACTGTTTCTGGATGAAGGAGTACGAGTGGTGTAACTTTGAGTGGGATAAGGATATGTTCCCTGACCCGGAGGGAATGCTAAAGAGACTCCATGACAAGGGACTGGAGATTTGTGTATGGATTAACTCCTATGTGGGACAGCAGTCTAAGCTCTTTGATGAGGGTAAAGAAAAGGGTTACTTCATTAAGAATTTAGATGGCAGCGTATTCCAGTGTGATTTGTGGCAGCCGGCTATGGCGATTGTTGACTTTACCAATCCGGCAGCATGCGATTGGTTTAAGGGACTGTTGAAGAAGCTGTTTGATATGGGCGTAAATAATATCAAGACCGACTTTGGTGAGAGAATTCCGACCAAGTGTAAGTATTATGATGGCTCTGACCCGATTAAGATGCACAACTACTATACATACCTGTATAACAAATGTGTGTTTGAGGCGTTGGAGGAGTATTACGGTAAGGACAAGGCTTGTCTCTTTGCCCGCAGTGCTACAGTAGGCGGTCAGAAGTTCCCGGTACACTGGGGCGGTGACTGCTACGCAGAGTATTCTGCAATGGCGGAGACACTTCGCGGTGGACTTTCCCTGTGTTCTTCCGGTTTTGGCTTCTTCTCCCATGACATGGGTGGATTTGAGGCGACAGCTCCGGCAGATGTATATAAGAGATGGTGTGCATTTGGTCTGATGTCCACACACAGCCGTCTGCACGGCTCGACATCTTACCGCGTGCCTTGGGTTTATGATGAAGATGGTGATACGGAGGCATGTGACGTACTTCGTCACTACACGGTATTGAAGGGAAGAATGATGCCTTATCTGTGGGCGCAGGCAAATAAAACCCATAACGTGGGTGTTCCGATGATGCGCTCCATGGTAATTGCATTTACGAATGATACACCATGTAAATATGTGGATACCCAGTATATGCTTGGTGATAACCTTTGTATCGTGCCGGTTATGAATGAGGAGGGTATGGCAGAGTTCTATGTGCCGGATTGCGGAACATGGACGGATATCCAGAGCGGTGAGACCTACGAAGGTGGTAAGTATTATACCAGAAAGTGCGACTATTTCCAGACACCGATCCTTGCTCGTCCAAACAGCATTATCACTTATGGTAACTTTGATGCTGAGGGTAAGATGACGGTTGTTTATGATTATCTGCAGGATGCAGAGGCTGTGGTTTACGGATTGGAGGATGGCAAGACGGCTGAGGCAACTATTTATGACAGCGAATCCAATAAGATTACGGATATCACAGCTACGAGAAGCGGAAATACCATTACAGTATCCTATGCTGCTACGGATAAGAGCTTTAAGGTGACAGCAGAGGGCAAGACGGTTGAGGCTGCAGCGGGTTCTACAAGTGTAGAAATTACACTGTAATCATTCTAAAATGTTATCCTATTACAGGGAGTTGCGTACAGTGGGTAATAACTTGTCTAAAAAGGCTGGAATGTGATACAATACAATAACTGACATAAAAGGGAGCCGTTCATGATATATGGACGGCTTCGATGTTTAGTTACTGGTAATTTGAAACATTTTCCAAAGGAATATTATATCATATTTACTGCGCATGATTTCTGCGCAAATTGAGAACAAAGTTCTCATAAGATAAACGCACAGTGTGCGTTTATTATATCGTATCGCCAAAGCAAATGCTTGATATTCTTGAAAAGGAGCAGGATAATCAGTCAACATGGAAAGAAATTTAACCACAGGCAGTGTATTACGGAACTGCATATTTTTTTCACTGCCCTACTTATTATCATATTTTTTGCAGACGCTGTATGGCATGGCGGATTTATATATCATCGGGCAGTTTAACGGGGTAGAGCATATTACGGCAGTTTCTATCGGTGGTCAGGTGATGCATATGCTCACGGTCATGATTGTGGGACTTGCCATGGGTACCACCGTCACCATCGGAAAAGCGGTAGGTGCCAAACGGTCAGAGAGAGCCTCTGTTGCCATAGGAAATACCATTACTCTCTTTTTGGGAGTATCGATTGCTCTCACAATAGTGCTTTTGCTTTTGGTAGGTCCCATTGTATCGGTGATGTCAACACCGTCAGAAGCAGTTGCAGGTACTATTCAATATTTGACGATTTGTTTTATTGGGATTCCCTTTATCACATCTTATAATATTATAAGTTCGATTTTCCGGGGATTGGGGGATTCCAAAAGTCCTATGTATTTTATTGCCCTTGCCTGCGTATGCAATATTGCATTGGATTGTTTTTTCATCGGTGCACTGCACTTGGGAGCGATGGGTGCTGCGTTGGGCACAACGGTGGCACAGAGCATCAGTGTTATCGTGGCACTTGTCGTTATACGTAAAAGAGAGATGGGAATATCTGTCAGACGAAAACATTTGCGACCGGAACGGGATACGATGGGACAGGTGTTAAAAATAGGTGTACCTGTGGCGCTGCAGGACGGATTTATCCAGATTGCTTTTATCGTGATAACGATTATCGCAAACCGCAGAGGATTGAACGATGCGGCAGCAGTGGGAATTGTAGAAAAAATGATAGGTGTTGTTTTTCTGGTGCCGTCATCTATGTTGTCTACAGTTTCAGCTCTGTCGGCACAAAATATCGGTGCAGGGAAGCATAAGCGGGCAGCACAGACTTTGTGGGATTGTACCGCTATAGCGGTTGCGTTTGGATTGACAGTATCTGTTGTAATTCAATTTATTGCGGAGCCTGCAGTGGGATTATTCACAAAAGACGAAATGGTAACTGTGTTGGGAGGACAGTATATTCGAGGATATATTTGGGACTGTATTTTTGCGGGAGTCCATTTCTGTTTCAGTGGTTATTTCTGCGCCTATGGCAGGTCAGGGATTTCCTTTTTGCATAATTTCCTGTCGATAATTTGTGTGCGCGTGCCGGGAGCATATCTGGCATCTAAATTCTATCCGGACACACTGTTCCCGATGGGGCTTGCAGCACCGGCGGGCTCTCTGCTTTCTGTAGTGATATGCGTAGTGGCGTATGTGTGGATGCGGAGGACATATTTGGATAAATAAGCGAAATTTATATCTCTTTATGGCTAAAAACATATTAAAATGCTATAATAGTAGCCAGTGAATCAAACTTTACCACAAGCGGGAAAAGAAAGGGGAACGCCATGAGAAAAACGGGAAGATGCTATCTGGCAGTATTGTTAATGATAGCAATATTCGTAAGTATGACAGGGTGTAATGGGACAAAAAAGGCGAAAAAACCTTATGTGAAATCCAGTGCTGAGGTCAAGAACGGAACGACACAGGCGGAGGGAAAGGGTAGTGAGCAGTCAGAAGTGCCTTTAATGATAGGCTGTGACGCCATGGAGCGAAATTTCAACCCTTTTCTGGCAAAGACGTCGGCGGACCTTCAGGCAGTGAATCTGACACAGACAAAACTGATTGCCAGAGACCGCACCGGTAAAATCGTGGAAAAAGGCATTGACGGGGAACTGTATAAATATTTCGGTAAAAGCTACACCTGTTATGGGGTGGCAGATATCAAGCAAAAATATGAGCGTAAAAAAGGATATACGGCATATCGTATTACGCTGCGGGATGATTTGATTTTCAGTGATGGTCAGCCCATAACCATAGATGACGTTATCTTTTCTATTTATGCTTTTTGTGATACAGATTATTCCGGACCGGTAAAGCTGGGGCAGAGTAATATCCGCGGATTGCTGAATTATCAGGCGAATAATCCGATGGCAGAGAGTTATACAGAGGAAGAAGTGAAAAAATATATAAAAAGTTCTCCTAAGGCTTTGCGTGTATGGATGAACAAACATGACAGCAGTGAAGAGGGATATGAGGAGGCGTTGCGCAGAGAGGCGCGCCTGCTGATGGGCTCTACTACGAAAAAGCATGCTGCTGTGGCTGAAATTGAGGGAATAAAGCGCTTGAATGACTACGAGATGCGCATCTATACGACCGGATATGACAGCAAGTTTTTGGAAGAACTCCAGATTCCGGTATGTCCGCTGCATTATTATGGTGACACTACAAAATATCAATACGATGCACATAGTTTTGGGTTTGCCAGGGGTGACCTGTCTGCTGTTCAGGCAAATAAGAGCACACCGATAGGGGCCGGAGCATACCGATTTATCAAATACGAAAGTGGTATTGCTTATTTTATGGCGAATGAGTTGTATTATCAAGGGTGCCCGAATATCACTTACGTGCAGTTAAAAGATATGAGCAAGTTTTTTTCCGGGGAGAAAGTGACTCCTGCAAAAATCATGGAGGAGATGAAAGGGGGCACTATAGATATTGCGTTGTGTACCTTGGAAACGAACGATATAGAGCAGATTGCACAGATAAATAGCAACAACAAGCTTTCCGGCGATATACTGGAAACACGTTTTATGGCAAATACCGGCTATTCTTATGTAGGTCTCAATCCTGATCAGGTTAAGGTGGGAGAGAATGGAATGAGTGAAGAGTCTCGGGCACTGCGGCAGGCGCTTGCAACTGTGATCAGTGCATGCAGAGAAACTATCCGGGAGAATGAGAGCAGCGTGCTGGTGAATGCTCCGGTAGCACGAGATTCATGGCTTTCACCGGAACAGACACAAAAAAATTTCCTTGCCTATGCCCAGAGTCCGGGCAGTGACAAAAATATTTATAAAGAGGATGACCGGTTGGAGGACAAACGGGATGCCGCAAAGAAGACTGCCTTGGAGTGGCTGGCAAAAGCCGGTTATACCGTTGAGGACGGTCAAGTGACAGTAATCCCTTTCGGATGGAGTGCCGTATTTCGGATACAGTTGGGAGGAGGAACAGATATACCGGGGTATCAGTTAGCGACTATGGTTGCCGCGGATCTGCAGGAGATGGGCATTACATTACAGATTGAGACTGTGACAAAGGACAATTTAGAGGAGAGTGTAAAACGCTTGCGTGACGGACAGATGGACGACCAGCATCCATTGCAGTTGTGGTATGCAGAGGAAGAGATGACAGAAGAGCCTGACTTTGCAGAACGCTTCTCCTACATAGAGGATGCGGAATTTACGGAGATTGTCAATAAGTTGGAAAGAATCACGAACGCCGAAAAGAGAAAGGAATGGACAGGGAAAGCCTTTAATGCCGTTCAGGGATTTGTGACAGAAGTACCTGTTCACCAGCGAAGAACAGCAATGTTGATTAGCAGCCAGCGCGTGAATATAAAGACGATGACAAAAGATATCACCATGTTTTATGACTGGACACGGGAAATACAAACCATAAATATGAAGAAGAAAAATTGATACCGGAGGATTTTATGGAATTAAAAGTAGGAGATGTCATCAAAATGAAAAAAGCCCATCCCTGTGGTGTCAATGAGTGGGAGTTGAGACGTGTAGGGATGGATATTCGCATGCAATGCAAAGGCTGCGGGCATCAGGTGATGTTGCCGCGGAGGCAGGTGGAGAAAGCATTTCGGGGATTTTTGGAAGAAAAATAGGGAAAACTCTTGCGAAGTATGTCCGATTGTGATAGAATATTTGATTGTGATACGTTAATTTTCCTTGCTCTCTCATGAAAGGGAGGGCCAAGAGACCAAAAGGAGGTAAGACAGCTATGAACAAATATGAGTTAGCGTTAGTTGTCGATGCTAAGATCGAGGAAGATGCAAGAGTAGCCACTGTCGATAAGGCGAAGGATTACGTGACCAAATTCGGCGGAACCATCACAGAGGTTGAAGAATGGGGCAAGAAAAGACTTGCTTATGAGATTCAGCACATGAAAGAGGGTTACTACTACTTCATCAAGTTTGATGGCGAGGCGACCGTTCCGGGTGAGCTGGAGCAGGCAGTCCGCATCATGGACAATGTTCTGAGATACTTGTGCGTCAGACAGGAAGCATAAGGAAAGGAAGGTGTTCCTTTATGAATAAGGTTATCTTAATGGGCCGATTGACAAGAGATCCGGAGATGCGTTATTCTTCCGGAGAGAATCAAACAGCAATAGCGCGATATACATTAGCCGTAGATCGTCGTTTTAAGCGTCAGGGAGATGAGCAGACAGCAGACTTTATCAACTGTGTGGTATTTGGCAGAGGAGCAGAGTTTGCAGAGAATTATCTGCATCAGGGCACTAAAATCGTAGCAGAAGGTCGTATTCAGACCGGCAGCTATACCAATAAAGATGGACAACGTGTCTACACTACGGAGGTAGTGGTAGAGAATCAGGAATTTGCTGAGAGCAAGGCAGCCGCTTCAAGTGATGGTGGCGGTGGTTATCAGCAGGCAGCACCATCCAGACCGGAGCCGACACAGGCGGCAGGGGATGGGTTTATGAATATTCCGGAGGCCATCGAAGAGGAGTTACCATTTAATGTGAAATGATGATTTTGACCTGACAGGAACTAATTAAGGAGGTTATGAAATGGCATACAGTAAAGGCGATAGCAACGCTTCTTCAAGAAGAAGACCAATGCGCAGAAGAAAGAAAGTATGTGCATTCTGTGCAGACAAAGAGCATGATTACATTGATTACAAAGATGTAAATAAGTTAAAAAGATACGTTTCTGAGAGAGGTAAAATTCTCCCGAGAAGAATCACCGGCAACTGTGCAAAGCATCAGCGTGCATTGACGGTAGCAGTGAAACGTGCACGTCACGTGGCAATCATGCCGTATACAACAGACTAATTGAAATTGACAGAAGCCAGAACCGGATTCCACGGGATTTGTGGAACCCGGTTTTTAAAAACATAAGATTATCATGATATGGCGTATAATGGGAATAGTATACTTAGAGGATAACAGTATTTTACAGAATATGGCAGGTGTATTTTCGCTACCGGTCACTGGAAATGCTTTTAGATATAGAAGGAGTATGGAATCATGAAACAGTTTCAATTCAAGCGAGTGGGAATTCTGGCAGGAATGGCTGCGTTTATCTTATGCGTGTTTATCTGGGGTGCATTAAATTGGCAGCGCACCAGTCGCACGGTGATACAAATACCTGACTATCAGGGGTCCGACTATCAAAATGCCCAAAGAGAAGAGGAGCCTCAGCAGACAGCATCCGGTAAGGCAGTGGATATTGACCAATTGACAGAGGATTTGTTAAACGATATAGAATACGACACCGAACTGGAAGAAATGGAAGAAAGTGTTGCCACAGGCATGCTTGAATTGCAAAAGAAATCAGAGATTACATTATATATGGGAGATGGAACCTGTTCAGACCAGATTCTTATAGTGACATCTGACAGCGAACAAGCAGCGGAAAAGGACCAGAAAGCGGTAGAACAATATTTAATGGAGATGAAAAAGTCTTTTGAAGACTATATTCCGGAGCAGGCTGCCAAAATCGAAGATGCAGTGATTATCCGTTGTGGCTGTTATGTGACGGCATGTGTGACAGAACAAGCAGAAGATGCAAAGGAAATAATTGTTAAGGCATTTAAGTAGTCAGCATCAGTAGGAGAATCCGTGTGTAGGAATGAGGTTAAGGATGAGCAATTTTAATCGCAAAAAATTAATATCTTTATTTTTTGTTTTAGGTATTTGTATTTGCTTACTCTGTGAGTTTTGTATTCCGGAGAGACCAAATGTGAAAAGTGGAGATAAAGTCATAGTTTCTAAGGCTTTGAAGTCAAGTGCAGAACCGAAAAAAAAGGATGATACCGGGTTGAATATAAGCGGCTCGTTGAAAATGACTCCGGAGCCGGATGACAACAGTGATGACAATTCGGATGCAGAACCTGTAGATAATTCATTAGTGACAAAGGGGCAAAATAATATAGTATTAAATTCGGACGGCTATCCGCAAATTCTTTCCGATGATAAAGTGAAAATGTACAGAGATACGGGAACGGCGGTGATTGGAGACACTGGTTTCGAGATATACAACTATGTCCCGTCCATTGCCGGAACCTATGCAAAAGCAATCAATAAAGCGGGAAGCTTATTTGATAAAGATGTGAAGGTATATGATGTTTTGATACCCACCGGTGTGGGTGTCACATTGCCGGATAACAAAATGGATAAGGTGAATTCCTCCCATCAGGGAGAATCCATAGAAAAATTGGAGAGCAAAATAAAATCTCCGGTGGAGACGATTTCTCTGTATGATATTTTAATGACCCATCGGACGGAATATATTTTTTTTCGGACCGATCATCACTGGACAGCCAGGGGAGCTTACTATGGCTATCGAAAAATATGTGAGGTGACGGGACGTACACCCCACGAGTTGTCAGAATATCCGAAGAAGAAGTTTGGGTCTTTTATCGGCACTTACTACGGTGACACTAACGGCAATAAAAAATTGCGAAAAGATTCTGTAGTTGCCTATTATCCTCTGGGTGAGCAAATATCCATGACATATCGAACGGATTCCGGCAAAACGACAGAGGGAAGTGTGATTGTAGATTCTTCCAATTTCGGAATCAGCGGGAAATATCTGGCATTTATGGCAGGAGATAATTCGTATTCGCTGATTACCAATAAAGAGGTGGAGGATGGCTCAGTGTGCGTAGTGGTTAAGGAATCCTACGGAAATGCATTAGTGCCATATATGGCAGATCATTATTCCGAAATTTATGTAGTAGATTATCGCTACTACAAGGGGAAGCTGTCTAAGCTGGTTAAGGAAAAAAAGGCAAAGGAAGTTTTTTTCATGAACAACCTTTCCATGACGCGTAATTCTTATCTTGTGGGAAAACTTAATCAGCTGATTAAGTAGGATAACGGTTGGGAGTGTTACCTTGATACACAATAAGCGAACACGAAGAAATTTGTAGATTAAAGAGGATTATATGGTTTTCAGTAGTTTAGTTTTTTTATGCTTCTATATGCCGGTGGTATTGCTGTTGTATTGTTTGTGTCCGGCAAAACTCCGAAACGGCATTTTGTTTTTTGTAAGCCTGTTGTTCTATGCGTGGGGCGAACCGGTTTATGTATTAATCATGCTGTTTTCTACAGTATTTGATTACTGTAATGGACGTATTTTGGAATACCTGACCCAAAAACGGGACAGTGTAACTGCCGCATTGTTTGAACAAAAAGATATAGAAGTATCAGATGAGAAACCGGTGCCGGACAAGCAGGAGGCGCTTTTTTATACAAAACTTCGTAAAGCGGTATTGGTGATTTCAGTGGTGGGAAATCTGGGGATTCTTTGTGTGTTTAAATATGCTGATTTTGTGTTGGGAGCAGCGGGAGCGATTACCGGACTGAACTTGCCGTTACTGGAATTAGCCCTTCCTATTGGTATCTCTTTTTATACGTTTCAGACAATGTCATATACCATTGATGTGTATCGGGGCAGGGTAAAAGCACAACACAATATCATTACATTTGGAATGTATGTCAGTATGTTTCCACAGCTTATTGCCGGACCGATTGTGCGATATGCCACAGTTGAGGATCAGTTAAATAACAGGAAACTGGTCAGCCGGGATATGGCATTGGGCATGCAGCGTTTTCTCTTTGGTTTGGCAAAAAAAGTGCTTTTGGCAAATCAAATCGGAGCCTTGTGGACGGAAATTTCCGGACAGAGTACACAGACGGTTGCCTCTGCATGGCTGGGAGCGTTTGCTTTTACATTCCAGATTTATTTTGATTTTTCAGGATATTCAGACATGGCAATCGGTCTGGGACAGATATTTGGATTTCGTTTTCCGGAGAATTTTGAGCATCCCTACGAGTCAAAGAGTATTACAGAGTTTTGGAGGCGTTGGCATATAACGTTAAGCAGTTGGTTCAAGGAATATGTCTATATTCCTTTGGGTGGCAACCGCTTGGGAGAGAAAAGGCAGATATGGAATCTGTTTATTGTGTGGAGTTTGACGGGATTATGGCACGGTGCCTCCTGGAATTTTCTGCTATGGGGCATTTATTATTTTCTGTTGCTATCGATAGAAAAGTCATTTTTATTGAACATATTAAGAGGATTTCAAGATTGGGTCTGCCACGTTTATACAATGTTTTTCGTCGTGTTAGGCTGGATGGTATTTGCCAATGAGAGATTGATTACCATGATAAAATTTATTGCCGCCATGTTTGGCAGAGGTGCTGCATTATATGATGGAACAGCAATTTATTTATGGTATACACACTTGCCGTTGCTCGTTATTTTGGCAGTGGGAGCCACGACATTACCAAAGCGTCTGGCAATAAAGTTAGGAAAAATGTTGACCAAAAATAAAGAGAATTTCAGCATGAAATATGGTGAGCGGGTAACGTTTATCCTGGTTGGGTTGTATACGGTAGTGCTGCTGGTGTTAAGTCTTGCCTTTTTGGTCAGTGGTTCTTATAATCCGTTCTTGTATTTCAGGTTTTAGACTGTAGAGAGCAAACTTTGAGCTTTTTGGATAGTATGCAGGGAGGTTACTATGAAGCGTTGGTATTATATAATTTATTTTTTAATAACAGCGGGATGTTTCGTAGTGTTGGGTATCTATACACTGTTTACACCCCAAAAAGAATATTCTCAAAACGAAAACAGAGTTTTGGAGCAGTTTCCTCTATTTTCATGGAGTTCGTTTGCTGATGGAGAGTATCAGGAGGATTTGGAGGCAGCGATAAACGACCAGATACCGGGAAGGGATACCTTCACTGCCACAGCGTCATTCGGACAGCAGATGATAGGTTTGAAAGATGTGGAGGGAGTCTATCTGGGAAAGGATGATTATTACCTGCTGAAGACGACAGACAGTGATATTAATATGTTCCGTTATATGGAAAATTTGCGTTACGTGGAATATTTGTCAGATTATGTGGACGGACAAACTACCTTGTTACTGGTTCCCTCCGCGGGGACAGTTTTGTCGGAAAAATTGCCGTCTCATGCGCCTTTTTATAATGCCGGTGCCATGTATAAGGCAGGGAGAGCGGTCTGCCAAAATACGGTTATGCCGGATATCCGTTCCAATCTGAAGGAAATAAAAAGTTATTCACAAGTTTATTATTGCACCGACCATCACTGGACACTGCGAGGCGCCTATGCCGGATATCAGGTTTTATGCAAAGAGATGGATCTGGAAGCAAAGAGCTATGAACATTTTGTACCGGAACCGGTCACGAGAAAATTCTTGGGGACACTGCACTCACGAGTATTGGATGGTAATGCAAAGCCGGATACGATTTATGCGGCAACGAAACTGCCGAAACTGTCCTTCATCGAGTGCGACGGGGAGGAAAGAGACAGTATTTACGACGAGGAGAAGTTGCAGGGAAAAGATAAATACGGATATTTCTTTGGTGGAAATTATGGAGTGGTGAATATAAAGAGGAAGGAAAAAAGTGAAAAGTCATTACTGGTATTTAAGGATTCATTTGCCAATTCTCTTGTGCCATTCCTGTTGGATGCTTATGGTGAAATTACAATGATTGATTTGAGATATTACAGAGAATCTGTAGAAGATATTTTAAGGGAGAACCGTGATGCGGATGTATTGGTTCTTTATGAAATGAGTAATTTTGCAGAAGAATCTAATCTCTGGAAACTGACAAAATAGGACTTAAGGGGATGCAAAGTATCTGTGATATTTTGCATCCCCTTAAGTCTAATAATCAAAGAAATTTTTTCCAAAACTCTCTGTGGTGTTTTTGTGACGTTTATGATATTGCAATCCTTTTTTTCTGTTTTTCTCAGCTTTTTTCTGCGGTTTAACTTTTTCATAATGTTTGCTGTGGTTGCGGCGAGCGGAGCCGGTGGAAAATCCGGAGCCATTATTTTGACGCTTTTGTTTAGCGTGATGTTTTCTGCCGCCTTTGCTTTGATAACCACCACTTCTCTTTCGTCTCCTGCGATTACGTCCACTCGGTGTCAGACTTCGCAGAATGAGTGTTATCACAATAATCAACAGTAGTGCTACACTAATGATGACCGTACTTCCCACTAATTGGTTGTGGAATAAGTTTCCCGCCTTCCGGAAAAAGGAATTCACCGATTTTCCGATTCTAGAAAAGATAAGTTTCTGCTTTTTATGCTTGGCTGTTTTCGTCTCCAAATCCTGAATCTTACTGCTGACCAAAGTTCGGGAAGCGTCATCCAGATGGCTTGTCTTATCAGACATTGTATAAATGATATCGGAAGAACCTACCGTACGGTTTTCATAGGTGTAAGTGATTTTTCCGATAATATTATCGCCTTCTTGCATTTGAATTCCGTCGTTATACTGAATGGTCTGCTTCGCAGCGGAAAGGGAAACTCCTTTTGGCAGAACCACTGTGGAATCGTCCGACAAATGTATGGGGGATTCTTTGGTGTTAAAATAACTTCCGTAATTGTTAAACAAATCCGTATTGATTTCTGCGTTTTCAGCGTCAATCGTATATTTTTGATATTTTTCAAAACCAAAGTTCAGGAGGGTGGTTGAATCCGTGTACTCGTTTGGAGTGCCCTGTTGTGGTCCCTCCGCTTTCATAATGACGCAGACAAGCTCCATGCCGTCTTTTTCTGCATAGGTTACCAGAGTGTTTTTTGCCACATGGGTGTAGCCGGTCTTGCCGCCAATGGCATATTTATATTCGTACTTCGGATATCTCCATCCATTTACCATCTGGTGGTGATTGGACCAAATCCGTGTTGTTTTGTGAGTGTTTGTTTTATCGCAAATATATGTCTTGGTATTGCAGACTTTTCGAAAGGCAGAGTATTTCATTGCCTGTCTGGCAATCACTGCCATATCGTGTGCTGAAGTGTAGTGGTTCGGATCGGGAAGACCGTTTGGATTGCTGAAATGCGTATCCTTCAGTCCCAGTTCCTTTACCCGTTGATTCATTAATTTTACGAAATCTTCCGTGCTGCCGGAGATGTGTTCCCCTACAGCCAGACACAGCTCATTGGCAGATTCCAACATGATTCCGTATAAGCATTGTTCCACCGTGAGTTTTTCCCCCGGATCGGAAAAGACGGTTGAACTGCCCCGCTCAATACCATATGCTGCCGATTGTGAAACGGTAACCGTTTCGCTTAGTGACGTGTTTTCTGCTGTGAGCAGTGATGTCATAATTTTGGTAATGCTGGCAGGATAACGTTTCTTGTGTATGTCTTTTTCATAGAGAATGGTTCCGGTGGACAATTCCATCACAATAGCAGATTGGCTGGAAAGTTTACTTTTCTTCGGACCGGAGGGCCATGTGGATGCCGCATGGGTTTTAGTGGCTGATTGTGGTAATGCAAAAATGGTTGCACTTGTCCCGGTTATGACCATGACGCAAGTGAGCATCGTTGCAATAATTCGTTTTATTTTCATGTGGTATTCCTTCCTGACTTTATCAATCATTACATAAAAGGGTTTTTCTGTTGCATCAGTATGTGTTATACTGTATACAACGAATAAAAGCACTCCCAGTAGGAATCGAACCTACAACTGCCCCTTAGGAGGGGGCTGTTATATCCATTTAACTATGAGAGTACACTATAAATAATTTTATCATAGATATAGGGTGTGCGTCAAGAATACAGCCGATTTCAGTCGTTTTGGTGCGAAAAATAGAATTCATTTATGTACCTGTCTGAATGATGACAAGTGGGCTGAGGTGGAAAGGAAGGGGACAATGGCAGAGGATACAAGTAATCACAATGGAAAGGATAACACAGAATATGAAGATGTGTGTTATATTTGCAGACGCCCGGAGAGCAGAGTCGGGAAAATGATGCGTATCCCGCAGGGGATTTGCATCTGTAATGATTGCATGCAGAAAACCTTTGATACAATGAGCAATATGAATGGATTCACGGGGATGCCTTATATGGAATTTGCAATGGGAAAGCCGCCGCAACATGAAGATATTCCCAACCGACAAAAGCTTAAAAAACAAAAAACTCAGGAGAAGAAGACCTCTGAAAAGAAAGAAGAAGTGGTTTTTGACATTCAGCACTTGCCGGCGCCCCATGTAATCAAAGGGCAATTGGATGAATACGTTGTGGGGCAGGAGTATGCGAAAAAGGTTATGTCAGTAGCGGTGTATAATCATTATAAACGGGTGTTGACAGATTCCATGGATGACATTGAAATAGAGAAATCGAATATGCTCATGGTAGGACCTACGGGCTGTGGAAAAACATATCTGGTGAGGACGCTTGCGAGACTTCTGCAGGTACCTCTGGCAATTACCGATGCCACTTCTCTCACGGAAGCGGGTTATATTGGTGATGACGTGGAGAGTGTTTTGTCAAAACTATTGGCAGCAGCGGATAATGATGTGGATAAGGCAGAACATGGTATTGTATTTATTGATGAGATAGATAAAATTGCGAAAAGAGAAAATTCCAAGAGCAGAGATGTCAGTGGAGAATCCGTGCAGCAGGGAATGCTGAAGCTGCTCGAAGGTGCAGAGGTGGAGGTGCCGGTGGGAGCTACCAGCAAAAATGCCATGGTACCAATGACCACGATTAATACGAGAAATATTCTATTTATCTGTGGCGGTGCCTTTCCGGAATTAGATAAGACCATCAAACGCAGACTAACCAAACAGTCAGCCATTGGTTTTATGTCAGAGCTCAAGGACCGTTATGATGAGGATGAAAATATTTTAGAGCATGTGACCACAGAGGATTTGCGGGAGTTTGGCATGATACCGGAGTTTCTCGGCAGGCTGCCGGTGGTGTTTGCTTTGCAGGCGATGACAGAGGAAATGCTTACCCAGGTTTTGACCCAGCCGAAAAATGCCATATTGAAACAGTATCAGAAACTGCTTGCGTTGGATGAAGTGGATTTGCGCTTTGATGATGAAGCAATTCATGCTATTGCGGAAAAAGCAGCGGAGAAAAAGACAGGTGCGAGAGCGTTGCGTGCGATTATCGAGGATTTCATGTTGGATATCATGTATGAAATACCAAAGGATGATTTGATCGGACGCGTCACCATTACCCGAGACTATATCGAGAAAAAAGGTTCTCCGAAAATTGAGATGCGAGGCAGTGGGGAGGCTACGTTGCTGACACAGCGGCAGTAGGAAATCGCTGATATAATAGTGTCAGAAAACATATGGTTCGGCGTGTGAAGTTATTATGCCATAATGAATATGGCACAAAAGCAGAAAAACTACTATTTGGGTCGATAGTGCCATAATGAATATGGCATAATGATAGATAGTATACAAATGTCGAAAAAACGTATATTAAATCACAGATTAAAGTGATAGAAAGGGAAAAACACAGCATATAATATAGGGAAGCTTGTATTTTGAAATCAGCACGATGGTGTCAAAGGGAGACTTTTGGCACCTTTTATTTGGAGAATTATTATGGCAGATTGTAGAGAACGTGTTTTTTCCGAAGAATATCAGGATTATTTGATAGAGCATTCCGGAGATTGGAGTCTCATCAAGGAATGGTACAATGTGGAGTGCTATCAGCAGGCATCAGAGAGATTTGCCGTGGTGTATCTGGCTGGAGAGGCTGTGCAGTTTGACGTTCGGTTGGGAGCTATGGTGGTACCTCGTTGCTATGGATTGCTTTCCTCCGAGCGAGTGTTGGAAGAAATGGGAGTATCTCAGGTGCAGAGACAACCGGCACTGGGCTTGTTTGGGGATGGTATCATTGTGGGGTTTGTGGATACGGGGATTGATTATACACATCCGGCATTTCTGGGTACAGATGGCACCAGTCGTATTCTCAGTATTTGGGATCAAAGTATTGACAGCGAAGAGAATACACCGGAACAGTTTAGTTTTGGCAGGGAGTTTACCAATGAAGAAATCAATGCTGCGCTTCAGGCTGAAAATCCTTTGGAAATCGTTCCTACCAGAGATACGATCGGGCATGGGACTTTTATGGCGGGCGTTGCCTGTGGCACTCCTTCTGTGAGTGGGATGTTTTCGGGAGTGGCACCTTTGTCGGACATTTGTGTCGTCAAATGCAAACAGGCAAAGAAAAATTTACGGGAGTACTATCAGATTGGAGATGACATAAACTGCTATAGCGAGGGCGACATTATACTGGGTGTACGCTATTTATGGGAGCAGTCGTTAAAATGGCGTCGTCCCATTGTCATATGTATCGGCATGGGAACCAATATGGGGGGACATATCCGTGGCGGTGTGCTGGGAGAATTACTGCAAAGCTATGGAGATTATCGTGGCACTTATATCGTGGCGGCAGCAGGAAATGAGGCGAATACGTCGAGGCATTATCAAAGTGGAATGGTTCCTGCAGGTGGCAGCGAAGATGTGGAATTGCGTGTTGCGGAGGGACGGGATGGTTTCACCATGGAGCTGTGGAGCGATGCGCCCCAATTGTATTCCGTAGGTTTGGTTTCTCCCAGCGGAGAATACAGCGGAAGAACTGTGGCACGGCAAGGTGAGCGACGAGAAATTCGTTTTCTTTTAGAAGAAACAGAAGTAACTATTGAGTACCTGGTGGTAGCTCAGGAAAACGGGGACGAGTGTATTTTTATGCGGTTTAGAAATCCGCAGGAAGGAATTTGGAAGCTAAGGGTTTTCAGTGAAAATAATTTGCCGGGATATTTTCATATTTGGCTCCCCACATCGGAAATATTGCAAAGTGACACATATTTTTTGCGGGCAAATCCGGATATTACTATATGTGATCCCGCCAACAATATGGGAATCATCACAGCAGCGTATTATAATTCCAATGACCGGAGTGTTAATATTGATTCCAGCCGAGGTTACAGCCGTGATGGTCTGCTTAAGCCGGATATAGCAGCTCCCGGTGTCGAGGTGTTAGGTCCGATGCCGTTTTTGGGGAATGCGCCCGGGACGACGCCGATGGAACGGGAAGATATGGCGAGATATGGATTTATGAGTGGTTCCAGTGTGGGAGCGGCATTGACGGCAGGAGTGGTGAGCCTATTGGTAGAGTGGGGATTTGTACGACAAAACGACCTATCTATGGATACGACAACGGTTAAAAGATATCTGATTCGGGGAGCAAATCGGACAGGGATGGAATATCCGAACCGACTGTGGGGAAATGGTCTGCTAGATCTGTTTGGTGTGTTTGATGCACTTCGTCCGAAGTGAGGGCTTTTACATCCCGAAGCAAAACGCGATAGCGCAAATAAGCGGCATTCAGTTCATAAATATAACTGTCAATCAGGTCTGGATCTTCTACAGCATCCAGACCTGCATATGCGTTTGCAAGACTCTTTTGTGTTTCAATCAAAGATTTTTTTAAAAATTTTTCTTTTTTCGCAAGTGTTTTATTTTCTCCTAATGAATTCATGTCTTCCCCTCCGTTTATCATAAATATATCCGGCATCTTACCTTGCATGCAGTTGTTCCCATCTTTTGACTTATGTATGTCTCTATTTCAAAATATCAAATTTCCATGATTCATTCGTTATACTATTATTGGCGAGTCAGTTGTAATTTATACTTTATGGGAACAAAGTTGTCCTAATTTTTTTATGTATGGCATAAGTTGTAAAAAAGAAAAACAAAAAAGTGCCATAATGAAAGGGGAACTTTGCTGTGAATGCCATAATGATTCTGGTAATTATATTTTTTTTGGTAGTATTTTTGGGCGGAATGTGGCCTCCGCTTGGAAAGTGCCTTTGGGAAATGTTGTTCCGAGGTCTTTCCGGCCTTATTATTCTATATATCTGCAATTTATTTCTTGTAAGATTAGGAGAAAATTTTGTCGTCAATATTAACGAAATCAGCTTGACAATTTCGGCATTTTTAGGAATACCCGGAATCTTTTTTTTGTATTGTTTTCGTTGGTATTTGACAATACTATCCTGAAATTTTCGTAAAATTTGCACAAAAGCAAGGGGTGTTGACAGGAGATGAACACGGGTGGTATAGTTGCGGCACGCTTTTCCGATGGGTTCCGGCGAAAAGAGATGGGAAGCCGGAATGTTGCCGGATGAATGGGAAAGTGGATGGTGTAGATGTGCCATATGGGAACAGTACATCTGCCTTGTTTGAAACGGGAGGTGTATAGTTGAAAAAAATTGTGGTAGCGATGTATGACAGAGAAGGCTATACAAGCCGGTTAGCTGATTATTTTTGTCAACATCAGAAAAGTCTGCTTGATGTCAGACTGTTTACCAGTGAAGAAAGTCTGCAGCGATTTTTAAAGCAGCAATGTGTGGAAGTGCTTGTGATCGGAGAACAGGAACTGGATTCTTTTCAGCAAATGGAAAGCCGCATACATAGAACGGTTTTGCTGTCGGAGGGACAATGTGTCAGAGAAAATACAGGAGAAACAGTTGTTTTTAAATACCAGTCTGCAGAGAGTGTATTACAAACGATTCTTACGATTATAGCAGATGACGACAGAATGAGTGTACCTATTCAGAAAAAGCAGGTGGGTAGGACAAGTTTTATTGGTGTGTATGCTCCCTTCGGCGGAGCGGGTGTCAGCAGTTTTTCTTGGAAACTTTTACAGGAATACAGTATTCGTGAAAAATGTTTATATATTGCTCTGGAACTGTTTGACGGTTTGCCGTCAGCAACTATCGGCAAGCGCATGAATAATGCATGGAATATAGAGGAAACAGGAGGAATGTCGGAGCTCATTTTCTTTTTGCGTCAACATCGGGAAAAGATTTCTGTAAAATTAGATTCTTTGGTTCGCCACATAGATGGCATGCATTGCATCGCAGCAGTGGAGGATTACAGGGATTTATATGACATGACGATTTCGGATTTATTGCTTTTGTTAGAGGTGCTGGCGAGGGAAACGGATTATGAGAAAGTAGTGTTTGATATCGGCTTCCTCGGTGATGTTACGTTGGAGCTTATGAAGCATCTGGATACATTGTATATGCCACGAGCGGTTACAGCGACCCACAAAAAGAAACTGGAAGCGTTTACTCGACTTTTACACCGGGAGGGACTTAACGAGTTATCGAAACAAATTCAGTATGTGGAGGTGAAGGGAATATAAAATCCTCATTGTCTGTATATGCTTCTATGGTATTCACAAGAAAAAAGGAGGAAAAATTAAGTATAATGGGTGATTTGGGAGAAGAAAGTGCCGTGATAGAGCCGGAAAAAACAACACGATGGGAGCAAGAGCAGGCAAAGAAAAAGAGTGTATTGCAGGAGCAGATTCAACAGGAGATTTTGCGGGAAATGGACAGAGAGCATTTTGTCTCCGACGAAGAAATATGGGATGTGATTCAAATGCGTGTCCTCAAAACAGGACAAGAAATTTATCTTTCCATAGAGGAGAAACAGGAGCTTATTCGGAGGATTTTTAACTCTTTGAGAAAGCTGGATGTACTGCAGGAAATATTGGAAGATGAGGAAATTACCGAAATTATGGTTAATGGACATGAGCACATTTTCGTTGAAAAAGAGGGAAGGTTGATGCGATATCCAAGTCAGTTTTCCAGTCGGAGGAAATTAGAGGATGTAGTACAGCAGATTGTCGGTAAAATGAATCGTATGGTAAATGAAGCGAATCCAATTGTAGATGTTCGTCTGGAGGATGGCTCCCGTGTGAATGCCGTATTACCACCTGTGGCGCTTAACGGGCCGATTCTGACTATCCGTAAATTCCCTGCAGAGCCAATTACCATGGATAAGTTAATTTTAATTGGTTCTGTGACAGAGGTGGCGGCTGCATTTTTACAATCTTTGGTGAGAGCGGGTTTTAATATTTTTATCAGTGGCGGAACGGGGAGTGGCAAAACCACATTTTTAAATGCCCTCTCCAATGCCATTCCGAAGGAGGAGAGAGTTATCACGATTGAAGATTCTGCAGAGTTGCAAATCCAAGGTATTGAAAATCTGGTAAAGCTTGAGGCTCGGAATGCAAACTTAGAGGGCAAAAATGCGGTCACCATAAGGGATCTGATTAAGTCAGCATTGCGAATGCGTCCGGATCGAATTATTTTGGGTGAAGTACGTGATGCAGCTGCTTGCGAATTGTTGAGTGCAATGAATACCGGTCACGACGGGAGTTTAAGTACCGGTCATGCAGGCAGTCCGGGAGATATGTTAAACCGGTTAGAGACTCTGGTTCTTATGGGAATGGATATTCCGTTGGAAGCAGTCAGAAGTCAGATTGCATCGGCGATAGATATAGTGGTCCAATTGGGAAGATTGCGGGATAAAAGTCGGAGAGTATTGGAGGTGGATGAAGTTTTAGATGTGAGGGATGGCAGGATTCGTCTGAATCCCATTTATACATTTCAGGAAAAGGGGGAGGACGAATCTGGTCGAATAATGGGACAGCTAATTTGGAGTGGAAACGAGATACAAAACCAGGGGAAATTGCAGTTGGCGGGTATTGCTGTTGACTACCGGGAGGTGGGGGAATGCAGTTGATGGGGAGACAATGTGATATGGGCATACGACTCCATCAGATAAAGGCTTTTTTTTCATGGATGGTCAGGGCCGGCATCATCGTTTTTCTGTTCTACCGTAGTGTACTGTTGTTCTTGATTCTGGGGATACCTATAGGGATTTATGGGTTCTGTACGGAAAAAAGACGGGAGATGGTACGATGGAGAAAACAGATGAATATAGAATTTCGGGAAGGATTACAGGGAATTGCAGCAGCTTTACAGGCAGGCTATTCCATGGAGAATGCCCTACAGGAGGCAGCAAAAGATTTGCAGCTTCTCTATGGGGAGCAGTCGGTATTATTGCCACAACTACAGGACATGGTGTGTAAACTGCAGCTCAATCAACCGTTGGAAAGTGTCTTTGATGAATTTGCCGAGTATACTCAGGTGGAGGATATTGCCGGATATGCCGGAATACTTCATACGACGAAGCGAATCGGCGGTGATTTAATCGCCATTACGCGTATGACAGCGGATCGTATCAGTGAAAAAATGGAGGTGAAACGGGAAATAGACAGTATTATTGCCGGAAAACAGATGGAGGCAAAAGTGATGCAAAAGATTCCTCCGGGTATCATTTTGTATTTTTGGATTTGTTCTCCCGGATTTACGGATGTATTATACCAAGGAGGTGGAAGGGTGATCATGACGGTTTTGTTGGCAGTGTATTTACTTGCGTATTACTGGACAGACCGGATTTGTCAGATATCGATATGACGAAAGGAAAAAAATCGGAATGGATAATGAGGCAGTCTGAAAAAATTGTCTATTGCCTGTGGCGCATTTTAGGGCGCAGAATACCTGAAAAGCAAATAGAGATTTTAGGGAAACTTCATGTGGGAAAAAATTCGAGACAACTACAGATGATTTACTTGCAAAAGTGTTTGAAATATGTGTTGACTGCAGTATGTGTAGTGGCTTTGTCCGGTTGTTTTTTCATGACACAGAGCCATGGGACAGAGGAACTTTTGCCGGGTGGACAAGTTTCGCGTCAAGAGCCCGGTGGAAATTCTAAGGTATTGGATTTGCAGGTCGGACTGGGAGGCGACAGAGAAGATGTCAGTGTGGAAATCGAAGCACGGGAATTGAGTGATGCACAGATACAGGAGGAGTTTGCAAAAGGAAAACAATATATTCTGGAAAATTATCTGGGTAGTAACAAGTCTTCTCAGTCAGTGTCGCAAGCCTTGGTGTTAGCAGAGTCCCTGCCGGACAGTGTCATAGAAATCAACTGGCAATTGGATAATACGGGTTTTATTCAGAAAGACGGTACACTGCAGATACAGGAATTGGAAGAACCACAGCAGGTAGAGATTACGGCACAGTTGTCATATGGAGAAGAGCAGGAAGACATCCCCATAGAACTGACCTTAGTTCCTCCGGATGTATCAAAATCAGAAAAATTGTGGATGCACTGGAGAATGTCTTTAGAAAAAAATTTACAGGAAACATCGACAGATAAAAACGTGCAGCTTCCCATGGAGGTAGACGGAGAAAAGGTAGTCTACCATCCTGCAAAGAAATCTTCCGGAAAGAGGTTTGTCGCAGTGGGAGTTGTGCTCATAATATTAGCGCCTGTCTTGCTGAACAGCCAAATGAAAAAGCAGTTGGAGGAGCGTGATAAAGAGCTGCGAAGGGATTATCCTGAGATGATTGAACAATTTGTGCTGCTGGTTGGTGCCGGAATGACTATAAAGGGAGCATGGATGCAAATGGTCGGGGATTATCTGCAAAGAAGAAGGGATGAGCAAATCGGCAAGCGATATCTTTATGAGGAGATGAGTGTGACGGTGAGGGAAATAGAAAACGGCATGACAGAAAACAGAGCATATGAATTATTTGGCAAACGCACCGGTATTTTATCTTACATAAAGTTTAGCACTCTTCTTGTGCAAAATTTGCGCAAAGGTTCTGCTGATTTACTTCGTATTCTGGAATATGAGGCATTGGACTCTTTTCGGGAGAGAAAAGAACATGCAAAAACATTAGGAGAAGAAGCCGGAACGAAACTCCTTTTTCCAATGCTATTAATGTTGTTGGTCGTATTTTCAATTATATTATATGCTGCTTTTCGCAGTATGTAATTGGTATGGGACGAAAATAGGTGCTATGCACCTGAATTCGGTATATAAAATGATACAGAAATGGAGGATATTTATGATAAACAGATGGAAACAATTTTGGAATGATGAATCGGGAATTGGTGTAGTAGAACTGATTTTAATTTTAGTGGTACTAATCATGCTCATTGTAATTTTTAGGGAACAGATAACTAATATTGTCAGTTCCGCATTTGAGCAAATCAATAAAAGTGCATCGGATGTAAATTCTGTAATTTCCATTAAGAAAAAGTAGTATGGAGGTTTATATGAAAGGGTGTGGAGAAGATAGGGGATTTGTGCAGGGTGGAATTACAGTGTTTTTAACACTTTTGTTTGGCATTATTCTGGCGTTGATCAGTGTGAGCGTTGAAAATGTCCGTTATTTGACGGGGAATGCGTATGTGCATACTGCGGCAGAAGGTGCAGCGCTGGCGGTATTCGGAGAGTATAATCGCGAGTTATATGAAGAATATGGTCTTTTTGCATATGGCGGTTATGGTCGAAAAAACGGTCAGGAGTTAGCACAAAATGTCATGGAACAACTGGAATGCGCTCTGGATGTATCGGATACAAATGCGGCAAAGAGAAGCGTGGATATTTATCGTATCACGGAAGTATTGTGTGCTGTGAAGGATGTGCAGTCATTGACGGAACCGGATGTTTTTCACCGGCAGATTCGAGAGTATCTGGCAGTAAATGCCATTGAAGATTTGTCGAGGAAATTGAAGAATCAGTATGAAAAAGAAAGCCGGGATGAGGAGAAATCCTTAAAAGAAACGTTGGATATGACAGGTGCATATGAGAGGGGAGAGCAGAATACAACACAGGTACAAGATAAAGATGAAAACAGTCAAATGGATCATGCAGGAGGCAATCCCCTGGAAACATTTCGGGAGTTATTGCGGGATGGCATTTTAAGTCTCGTATGCGATGTAGAAACTTTGGCAGACGGACAAAGTGGGAAGGAAACTTCTGCGAGTACTGCGGATTTGCTTATGGAAATATTATTCCGGGGTGATAGCAGTATGTCATCGCCATTGCAGGAGAGTGCAAGGCGAGCAGAATTGATTTGTTATGGGAATGCGATGTTTAGCTCCTATGTTACAGACAGGAACCGCTCTGTTCGTTATGGACTGGAATATCTGGCGACGGGAAAAGAAGAAGAACGAGACAGTCTTTTGTCAGTGGTAAATCAATTATTATTGCTCAGGACTATGGCAAATTATGCGTATGTCAACACAGATGAGGAGCTAATAGGCGAAAGCCTCGCAACAGCCACGGTAATTGCCGGTTTGTTGGAAATGCCACCGTTGATAAATGCCATTCAACAGACAATACTTTTGATTTTGTCAGTGGAGGAAAGTTTTGTGGATATCACTGCTTTGCTGCAAGGGCGGAGTGTGCCTTTGATAAAAACCAAAACCACCTTTCAGATGAAGTATCAGGAAATCTGTGCAGCCGGTAAAAAACTATTTGCCGGCAAAGCAAAAAATTTCAATAAATCACAAGGAAAGTTTATCAAAGGTTATTTCGATTATACACAGTATCTATGGATTTTTCTGATGGGGATTTCTGAGGAATTATTGCGTGAACGTACCTGCTCCCTGATAGAAGTTGACTTAAGAGAGCGGTTTAATCAGACATTTACAATCGAGCAATGCATTTATGGTGCGAAATTTTCGCTCAGCTATTCCCAAGCCTTATTATGGGCAGCTTTTTACGGAGGGGATGTGGCAAAAGAACGCTCTGTGGAAACATGGCATTCTTATGGATAGGCTTCGGGAATGGGAGAAAAGTCGGACAGGATGTCCTCTATCTATCATTTATCTGTCAATCCAGTTATAACAAATACTTTGTTTTAGAAGTGCTCTCCGTACCTTTTTTGGGATAGAGGATGTCCTACCCGGCTTTTGCTCTTTCATGGCAGTCCGATGTATTTGCTTTTTTGTTTTGCAGAGGAGTGTGTTGTGGATAAAAAACACGTGGAGAATGTATATGAGATTTGCAAATTTAGATAACAAAGGCTCTATTACTGTAGAAGCTTCTATCGTGGTACCGTTGTTTTTTCTTCTTGTTTTTTCGCTGCTGTATTTATTTCCTGTTATCGGAGAACAGTTGCAGGTACAGAAAGAACTGGTTTCTGCGGCAAAAAAATATGAAGGGTACGAAATATCACAGCCGCTCATTCAATTGGATTCGGGAAGGATTCATAATTTGAAATGGGATATCGATGGAGATTATGGGGTGTGTATATGTAAGTGGAATAAAAGCATTCCCATGCTTGGAGACTGGTTTTTCGTAGTGACGACCCAGAGGATGCCTGTTCGTAAATACACAGGTCTCTCTATGGTTCCGGAGGAAACAGCGGAGGATGATACTTATGTCTATCTGGCGGAAAACGGAACGGTATATCATTTGATGGTGACTTGTACATATCTCCATCTTGGCATCCGGGAAATTTCTGCAGAAAGGCTGCAAACTGAGCGGAACCGTTCCGGTGGAATTTATAAGCCATGCGAAAGGTGCATGAAAAATATACAGGTGTCGGATGGAGTGGATGTATTTATTACTCCTTACGGGGACCGGTATCATTGTACAAAGGATTGTTCCGGTCTGCGACGCACCGTTCGGAAAGTAAAAAAATCAGAAGTAGGGAATCTGCCGCCATGCAGTAAATGCGGCATCTGAACAGAAGGGAGTGGGAAAGTTGTTTTTTGTAAAATTTATGTTGTTTGCAACATTAGGTATCTGCAGTTTTTTTGACCTGCGATATCACAAAATATCCGGAATGCTTGTTGCGGTAACTGCTATTTTGCTTGTTGCGGTCATGGGATGGCTTGGAGTGCTCACGTTAAAAAGATTGTTGGGAGCAATGTTGGTATGCGGTATGTTTCTGTGCATCAGCATTATTACCGGGGAGAAACTGGGGAGAGGAGACGGTCTGTTATTTGGAATGGTAGGTCTGGCAGTGGGATTGCAGAGAAACCTTATGATGATAATGATGTGTTTTTGCATGGCATTTATACTTGCCGTCTGCCTTTATCTGTCCCGAAAAGCGGATAGAAACACGGAAATTCCATTGGCACCGATTATGTTTATCAGCACGGCGTTGACATTATGGCGACAGCCATTGCCGTGAAAAATAAAATGATTTCTCTTACGAGAAATTCCTATATTAACCGGAGCGTTAAATAGAGATGAAAGGGGAAGTATGAAATTACATAATTACAAGTGCAATTTGTGGGAAAGAGGAAGTTACACAGTGGAGGCGGCGTTTGTTGTTCCTATGGTATTAGGTATTATTTTTGCTCTGATGTATGTACTTTTTTGGGGACACGATAAGTTGGTGGCGTATGGAAATATGAGAAGCGGTATCCTGAAATGTGCCATTAACGGAGAAGAACTGCCTGAGCAATCACAATGGAGAAGCGAAATCCAATCGAATCTATGGATGGGAAAGGTGGTGGATGGCGACATTTCCGAAAATGCGCTCAGAGTAAAGGGAAGTGCAAAAATAGAATTGCAGTTACAAATTCCCGTATTGAATATTTTTATGGAAGACAAACAGGAAATACGTTGTGAAGATACATGGGAATCTTGGCAGCCGGCACAGGTGGTCCGCCTAAAGGGGAAGTGAAATATGAAATGGTTCAAAACAGATGAACAAAACGGCAGATTGTATTTCGATATCGGAGCAGATTCAACATCAAAACAGGAAACGGATTTGAAGTTAGTGCTGGAGCAGGATATCGGAATAAAAATGCTGTTACACAATCGAATAGAGGGTATTGTACCTGTTAACTGCCAGTACATTGATGAGGCATTGAGAGTGTATTATGAGACAGACGGGATGCAGACGTTGGAGCAGCGTTATCACTCCGGGACCATGACTGTGGAAATGGCAAATCGAATTATGCACTCATTGCTTAATACTATACTTTCAACAGAGCCTTATTTTATGAAAAAGGAAAATGTTGTTCTTTCGGAGGAATGTATTTTTTTAAGCGGTGACGGGAAACGGGTATGGCTATGTTATTATCCGTTGGAATGCCATGATGTATATGATGGTCTAAAGACGGTGGCGGAGTTTTTGATGAAGCATTTAGCACACAATGACAGGAAGGAAATCACCTTTTTTTATGGATTGTATGATATGATATCCGACCGCACTGTTACTATAGAAGATTTAGCAGAACGCTTGAAAAGCCAGGAAATCGTCCATGGAAAAAAAGAGGAAAAACGGCATAGTCACAGTTTGCATAGAGAGCGGATAAAGACAGAAAACAGCGTTTCATATCGCCTTGTCAGAAAATCGGTGGGCTCCAAAAATATACCGGCGTCCCTTGCCGTTCCCCAGGAGATAGTGCTGCAAGGGAGTATGTTGCGGATAGGGCGGAAACAAAAGCAGGATATCAATCTGGTGCCGGCGCAAATCAGCAGGGAGCATGCAGTGATTTACTGCGAAGGGGAAAAGCTGCAGATTGAGGATAAAAATTCTCTGAACGGAACCTATGTCAATGGAAGAAAAATATCCGCCTATGTAAAAGTTCCCTGTAGTCCCGGAGACATTATAACATTTGCGGATATTCCGTATGAATTAGTACTAGCATAACGGTACCTATTTGAACCCTGCCTCAATCTTGAAATTTAACGATTTA
>JAFLTA010000033.1 GCA_022510685.1 Lachnospiraceae bacterium
CTATTTCGCTCTAGCCGGGGACGAAACAGGGTTCAGATAGGAGCCGTTATGCTAAGAAAAAGTTAATAAAAACTGTAATATTTTTGTAAGGACTTTACCGTTTTCTTGTGGTATTCTAAATAAGGAAAAAGGGAAGGGAGGTAGTGTATCTTGGAAAAAGCCAATATTCTGGTTGTGGATGATGACAGGGAAATCGCAGAATTAGTTGCTATTCATCTGCGGGAAGAAGGGTATGATGTTTATATGGCATACAGTGGCAGGGAAGCATTGGAACTATTTGACAGGGAACATATTGACCTGGTGATTCTGGATATTATGATGCCGGGAATGTATGGGAATGAAGTGTGTGAAAGAATCCGGGATATCAGCGCAGTGCCCATAATTATGTTGAGCGCAAAAAATGCCGAGATGGATATGGTGTCCAGCTTGTATCAGGGTGCGGATGATTATGTGACGAAACCATTCCGTCCCATGGAGCTTATGGCGAGGGTCAAATCCCAGCTCAGACGGTTTCAGAGTTTTGGAGGGGAAGACTTTGAGCAGTCAGGTGTGGTAGATTTGAAAAATATATGGATGGACAAAAAGACCCGCACGGTGAAAGCCTATGGAGAGCCTGTAAAATTGACTCCCATTGAATTTGACCTGTTATATCTGTTGGCATCTCATCCGGGACAGGTGTTTGCTACTGATGAAATTTTTGAGAAAGTATGGAAGGAAAAGAGTTTTGAGATGAGCAATACGGTAATGGTACATATCAGGCGACTTCGGGGGAAAATCGAACTGGACCCGCGGAATGCACAGATTATAAAAACAGTATGGGGAGTGGGATACAAAATTGAGGAGTAGTCATTTTAAGAGTATACGGATGGAAATTATCGTGTACTGTTTTCTGAGTATGGTGTTGGCAGTCCTTACGGAGGCGGCATTGGGGGGATTGATTTATGTGGTGTCCAGTACCCTGGGGAAAAGTAAGCGGCAGGATTGGGGCAAATGGATGAGTCCCGATTCGCACATAAAATACGGTATAGATAGGGATGAATTCGGAGTATCCTATCAAATGGCAAAGCATATCGGACGTGAAACCCTGATTGCGATCATGTTTATTATTCTCTTTAGTACATTGTTTTTCTTTGTGATTTACTTCTTGCTGTTTATCAAGCGCATAGTGAATGATATGGCATATCTTTCCGATAGTATCGCTCATGTGGCTACCGGGAGCAGCAGCGAAAAAATTCATATGCAAAGACAGGATGAAATCGGTGAAATTGCTGTACGCATTAATGATATGACGGAGCAAATCAACCGATTGATGGAATCAGAGAGAGAGATACTACAGAGCAACAAAGATTTGATTGCCTGTGTAGCACATGATTTGCGAACACCAATTACATCTGTGAAAGGATATTTGGATTTGGCGCTGGACACGAAGCATTATGAATTGGAGGAGCGTCAGAAGTTTGTAAAAATAGCACAGAGTAAAGCTGACCGTCTGGAATTCTTGATTCAGGATTTGTTTAACTATACAAAGCTCATGGGTGGTGAGATAACGCTACACCGGAGCGTAATTGATTTAGTGCAGCTGGTAGAACAGATGACAGAGGAATTTTATCCGCTATTTCAGGAGGAGCATTTGGATTGTCGTGTACAGTATAATGTGTCGGTACTGGAGATGGAGGTGGATGGAGAGTTGATTGCCCGTGCTGTCCAGAATCTCCTCAGTAATGCCATAAAATACGGAAAAGACGGAAAGCATGTATATGTGGATATAGAACGGTTGTCCGGCGAGGTACAGATTCGTGTTACGAATTTCGGTTTGGTGATTCCGGAGGACAGTATAGAGCATTTGTTTGATAAATTTTACCGGGTGGAATCTTCCCGTAGTACGGCAACCGGAGGTGCCGGTCTGGGGCTAAACATTGCTCAGGAGATTATAAAATTACATGGAGGAAAAATACAGGTATCCAGTGGAATACAGGGAACCTGTTTTACCATAGCATTGCCTTTGTGATAGAAGAAAAAGGAGGGAAACTATCGTGAGAAAAAGGAATCAGAGAAAGCAAATTGCTCCGGATGGCGATTTGTTTATTAGGGCGGTAACTGTTATCAGTCTGGTGGGGGTTGTCATGCTCATAGCTGCTATAGGAGCAATGTTTTGTATGACGGTTCATACCAGTGCATTTACAAAGACAACTGCCGTTCAGGCACAGCAGGTACCTGCAAATAGCGGGGACGATACGACGAAAAACAGTACCGGTATGCAGGGTGAAGTGAATTTTGACGCCGGAAAGATACAGGTAAATGTCCGAATCGGGATTCGCAAAGGACAGGTTGTTGAAAATCGCTATGCGCCGTATCATGTACAGTTGGAAAATACCGGAAAAAATTTTGAGGGATATTTTCGTGTTTATTCCGGGCAGGGCAGTAGGGAAGCTGCTATGTTTCAGAAAAAGGTATCCATCGCTTCCGGGGAAAGCAAAAAACTGGAATCGGTATTTTACGTTCCTCAGCGTATTAATACAGTGACAGTGGCTCTGTGTGATAAAAAGGGAGGTATCATCGAGGAAAAGCTGGTGGCTTTACAGGCTACTACAGCTTCTGCCGCTGTAAAAGAGATGGGAGTTTTTTCGGAGGATACAACCGGTCTGGGATATTTGTCCGGAGCAAATTTTAATGTTACGGAACTGTCAAAGGAAGATTTTATGGAGGATGCCAGAGGGCTGGATGTTTATGATGTATTGGTACTCAACAATGTGGATACTCAAAGTTTCAGGGATAAGCAGATTGCTGCCATTAATCTATGGGTGAGAGACGGTGGTACACTGATTTTGGGAACAGGTTCACAGGCAGAAAAAACATTAAAAGCTTTTTCCGGGAATCTTTTGAATGGGACGATAGGAAGTACCCGGACGATTCAGACACAGTTTGGGGATTATGAGAATCAGAAGGCGCTCTTAAGGCAGCAGCTGCAGAATGATCTTCACGACGAAAAGATGGAAGCTGTGAGAGAATTTCTATACAATAATTTATCTACCAGTTTACGGAATACATATTATGATGATATAAAAAATCTGGATTATCAAGATTATAATGGCTCCTGGAAAAACAGTCTGTTATCAACCGGTGGAGAAATATATAAGGCGTTGTCGAAGCAATATAAAGCAGAGGACTTGGAGGAAATCTTCGAGGTATCTACTACAGATGCTGAGAAAAAAGAACTTGACAGAGGTTTAGATGTAGAGAGAATTGCAGAAGATATCACAACTCTGACGATAGATCACTCAGAAAGCATATTGACAGAAAATGGTGAGAAGTTACTCTCCAAGTTGGCATGTGGCAGGGGTTGTGTCATTGTTTCGGAGTTTGATCTGTCGCTGGAAAATAAATATTGGGGCAGTTATGGTGCGATGTTGAAAACGAAGTTTTTCCAAAACAGCACTACCGACATCTATTCCAATATGTCAGCCACCTTTTCATCTGATTATGACAGCACTTTGACGGAAGGGCTGAATATCAATGAAGTGAGCGGGTTGCCTAATATGGCATTATACCTGTTTTTGCTCATATTGTACGTTATGTTTGTGGGGCCGGTGGCTTATGTGTTGCTGAGACGCAAAGATAAGCGCCATTTGCTTTGGAAGATTGTGCCTGCATCAGCAGTGCTGTGTTCTGTGATCATTTATTTAATCGGAACCAGTACCCGTATCCAGAAGCCGTATATTAATTATCTGTCTCAGCTGTTCATTAACGGAGAGGAAACGGCACAGATGGAAACCGCTTTTTCTTTGACCAGTCCCAATAATAACTCCTATCAGGTGGAATTGGAGGGGGCTGTTGATGTCCGACCTTATTTCAATCCTGATGATTGGTATTACATGACTACTAATACTACAGAGAAATTAGATCATGCCTATAAGTATGGGATTGAATATGCGTCAGATGCAACCACGCTGCATATGGATTATATGTCTGCCTTTGACAGTGCAACTATGTGGAACAGACAGACCATACAGCACGACGGACAGATAGAGTTTTCCGCGTTAAGCCTGTCGGAGAAATCGTCTTCCGGAATTGTCACCAATCAACTGGATTATGATTTGGAAGACTGTGTCATTGTATTCGAGGGAAATATGATTTATCTGGGAGACCTTGCAAAGGGTGAGAGCGTTTCTCTGGATCAGATAGATGAGGAAAATATTATAATGTACGACAGTTACAGTAGTGACTGGTACAGTAATGTGCGTCAAGTATTTTATGGAGATAACTATTACGATTCACGCGAACCGTATAAAGAACGCAGGAAAGCATTGTTGGAATATTATGGAAATGCTTTTATAAATGGAAATACTCTTGTACCAAGCACATATTTTTATGGATTTCGTGCAGATGGAGGTGAGACAGCGTTCAACAAGTTATTTAGTCTGAAGCAGTATGGCGAGACGGCGGTAATACAGGAAATCACCGCAGATGATACCATGAAGAGTGATGAGGTGAAAGTGGGAAGACTGTCTGACTATATGGTGAGTCTGAGTGATGTATATACAGACGATAACGGTGAATTAAATCTTACTGCAAACTCCATAAAAAAAGCCGATGTGTCAGTGGATGTGGTATATGATCTGACTGCTGCACGGCAAAAATATAAATCCTTGACTGCAAAGTATTTATCAGAAGGCAACCAGGAATTCCGTTTGTATAGTGTGCAGAATTACATAAGCGGTACTAAAATTTTTCTGGGAACCATCAGCGTGCAAGAGCCGAAGGCACATAAAATGGTGCAATGGGGAGTTTCCGGTCAGGAGTCCGGTATTGAAAACCTGGAAAACTACATGGACGAATCCGGTAAGATCACCATGAGATATACATTTCAGTCGAATGAGATGTTGGAAGGGTTTTATGATCAATTGCAGCTGCCGGTCATTCAGATTGCCGGTAAATAGAAAGGTGGGATATCATGGTAGAAATAAAGGGATTGTATAAAAATTACGGAAATTTTCTGGCGCTAAACCATTTGAATCTGAACATTGAAAAAGGGGAGTTGTTCGGATTTGTGGGACCCAATGGTGCCGGTAAAACCACAACGATGAAAATTCTTTCCGGACTTTTGAAAGCATCCGGTGGAGAGATTTCAGTCAATGGAGTTGATGCATTGCGCCAACATGAGGCGCTAAAGGCAATGATTGGCTATATGCCGGATTTCTTTGGTGTGTATGATAACTTAAAGGCAATTGAGTATATGGAGTTTTACGCATCCATTTACGGGCTTCGGGGAAAAGAAGCCACATCCTATTGTATGGAGTTAATGGATTTAGTACATTTAGCGGATAAAGCGCAGTTTTATGTGGACAGTCTTTCCCGTGGTATGAAACAGAGGCTCTGTCTGGCGAGATGTCTCGTACACAATCCGGAGCTGCTGATATTGGACGAACCGGCGTCCGGCTTAGACCCCAGAGCACGGTTCGAGATGAAAGGGGTTTTGCGTAATCTGCATGATATGGGAAAAACCATTATTATCAGTTCCCATATTTTATCGGAGCTGGCAGAGATGTGTACGACCATCGGCATTATCGATAGGGGACAGATGTTGTTAAAGGGCAGTGTACAGGATATTATGTCACAATTAAATACGTCTAATCCATTGTCCATCCGTATTGTACATGGAAAGGAGCAGGCAGTGCAGATGTTGAAGGAAAATCCTGCTGTGGTTGATTTGTCTGTGGATGGAGACCAGTTGGTTGTAAGTTTTCGCGGCAGTGAGGAGGAGGAAGCAAAACTCCTTTCGGAATTGGTAGGGAGTGGTGTGTTGGTTTCTTCCTTTGTGCGTGAGGCAGGAAACCTGGAAGAAGTATTTATGCGTGTAACGGGAAACAAGGAGGTGCTGTCGGCATGAAGGTGATAAAAAAGATATTGAGTAATCCTGTATTTGCCAAAGAAACCAAAATACAGGTACGGAATATCAAGTTTGCTTTGACGATATTATTTTATAATCTCATTCTTATTGCCATTGCAGTGTTTGGTTTTGAAGTTATCTTCAATAATGATTTTAGCGGTAATGTGAATTATGGAGATGCAATCTATGTATATGATATGTTAATCTGTCTGGAATCTCTTATGGTGGGATTTTTGGTGCCGGCATTCACGGCGGGCAGCATTGCCGGAGAACGGGAAAAGCAGACACTGGAAATCCTGTTGACCACGACATTGAAACCCATGGAAATTGTATGGGGGAAACTGATGGCCTCCATATGTATGATACTCCTGCTTGTGGTATCCAGTCTTCCGGTGATTTCAATTATATTTACGGTGGGAGGTATTAATCTGACACATTTGCTGCAGTTTATCTGTCTGGTGTTTGTTGCGGCAATATTGATAGGCAGTATCGGTGTATGGGCATCTGCCATGTTAAAAAAGACAGTATTGGCGACGGTATTTACCTTTGGTGGTATCATTATATTGTGTGGTATCAGCCTGATAGTAGTCGGATTGGTGTCGTTGATTGCAAATATGATTTACGCAGTCAATTATGGTACATGGAATACTCCAGACCCCAATATAAGTCCGGTGCTTTTGATCCTCCTGTTTAATCCGGGCGTCAGCCTCGTAGAAATGATTATGAATCAATCCGGAGGATTTGGTATGATGGCAGAGATGAATGATGCGTTGGGAGGAGGTCTTCCGAAATTTCTGGTGAATCATTGGTTTTTGTTTAGCTTGATTTCTCAGATGGGTCTTGCGGCCTTTTTTATGAAGCAGGCAGAGGCTTTTTTGAACCCGCTTCGGGAATTCAAGTCACGAAAAAAGAAACAGAAGAAAAATAAGAAGATGAAAAGACCGCCGGTTCCACCGGAGGCGACACAAGGAAATATGTAGGTAAAAGGAGATGTGGATATGGGGAAGCAGACTTTAGGCTCTCAGACAGACGTGGAAATTGAACAGTTCCTAAAGAAAGTCGTTCGCAGGGATTCCGGGCAAAGGGCATGGAAATTGTTGGGAATTTACGGATTAGCAGGAAGTATACTCTGCTTTGTGACAGAATTTATCACCATGTTTGTCCCCTTTTATTATGGGGGAGCGTTGGCGGGGATTTTGCTGATACTCACTGTCTGTGTCGGCATGGTTCATTTCTTATTGGGGCGTGCGGATGAGAAAAAAGCTGCCCGTCTGGCGGATAATACAGGTCTTAAGGAGCGTATTTCTACTGCTTTAGAGGTGAGGGGAAGTGAGGAGACCATACATGTATTACAGAGGGAAGATGCCTGCCACGCTATCCGGGGATATTCTTTTGAGAATCGTATGCCATATATTATTCCATGGAGGCAATATATTGTGTCGGGAAGCATGATACTGCTTAGTCTGCTGTGTGTGTTGTTTCCGTCGCCTGCCAAGGAGCTGGCAAAGCAAAGACATCAGTTTGCTGTAGAGGTTTCTGAGGAGGAAAAAAAGATTGAACAAGCCAAACAGGAGTTAAAAAAGCAAGGTGAGGAAGGAAAAATTGACGAGGAGTCACTAAAAAAAATTGAGGATGCTATTGACACGGCTCGGAAAGAAATCCGGGAAGCGGATGATTCTAAAGAGATTGCGGAGGCAAAGGAGCGTCTGGAGACAAAGTTGCTTCGAGATATACCGGAAAATATGAGCAAGGAGACAGCGGAGAGTTTACAGCAGTTTGTATCGGGAAAGGATTTGGCATCCTTAGCAGACTATCAGCAAAAGCTTTCCGCATTGGCACAGTCTCATCTTTCTGTTTCCAATGCTATGGAGGAACTGAAAAGTCTGGGAGAACAGTTGGAGGATTATAAGAAGAAGCAGTTATTAGAGGATTTGGAGCAGGCAGCAAAAGATGGTATAATAAGTGATAAAGAACTTACCACTGCCCTAAATAATTTAAACGATGCCAACGCCTCTTATGCAAGTATGTCAATCGCGCAAAACAGTGGTATGGAAAGTCAGTCCAATGCACAGAATGCGGGTGGAGAGGGGAATAATCAAGAAGGCGGGCAACAAGGAAACGGGCAGCAAGGAAATGGACAGGGAAATAATCAAGGAAACGGACAGGGGAACGGACAAGGTAATGGACAGGGAAACGGGCAGAACGGCACCGGTGGCAGAGGAACAGGCGGTGGTATGAATCGGGGTGATGGCGTAGGGATGGAGCGCGCAGATGCCTCCGGAGATGCAGAGAAAGTGTGGATTCCTGGTTCCGTAGGAGACGACGATAATCTTACCGGTCAGAAATCGGGGGCTTCTGATAATAAAAATAAGACAGAGACTAAAGGTGTTGCAACAGCCGGACAGAAAGCGGAAATCGGAGCTGTTTCGGGGCAGTATAAACAAAAGGCATATTCCAGACTGGATAAGCAGAAAGTTCCGGATGCAAAGAAAGATTTAGTAAAAAAATATTTCAGTGGAATAGAGTAAGGAGGTACAAAAACGTGCAGGAAGAAGATGCAATTCACTATCAGGAAAAGATCAGCAGGCTGGAAGCCGAAATTAGTAAGGGGATTGTGGGGCAGAAACAGGTAATCCACCAGATTGTTTTAGCGATATTGGCAGATGGAAACGTATTGTTAGAGGGTGTGCCCGGTCTTGGAAAAACGCAGTTAGTAAAAACCATTGCCAAAGTAATGGATTTATCTTTTTCCCGTATTCAGTTTACACCGGATTTGATGCCGGCAGACATCACAGGTACGAATCTGATCATTAAAGAGGGAGACCGCAACTGTTTTCAGTTTGAGCCGGGACCTGTGTTTGCCAATATCGTATTGGCGGACGAGATTAACCGTGCCACACCTAAAACGCAGTCTGCTCTCTTGGAGGCTATGCAGGAAAAAACAGTGACGGTGGGCAGGGTAACTTATGAGCTTCCGAAACCTTATACGGTTCTTGCTACGCAAAATCCTATCGAAAATGAGGGGACATATCCGTTGCCGGAGGCACAGTTAGACCGTTTTCTTTTCAAATTGCTGGTTAGTTTTCCTGATTTGGAAGAATTAAAGCAGATTATGCATTTGACAGTAGGGGGGCAGCAGGAGGCATTAGAAACTGTGCTGACTCAGGAGGAACTGTTGGAAATCCGTCAGGTGGTCAGGGATATTCCGGTGGCAACGGCAGTGGAAGAATATGCCTTAAAGTTGGTTTTGGGAACGCATCCGGATGCTTCTGAGGCACCGGAGCGGATTAAGAAATATGTCATGGAAGGAGCCAGTCCCCGTGCTGCACAGGCGATACTGCTTACAGCGAAAGCAAGAGCACTTCTTGATGGCAGATATAATGTCTCTTTTGATGATATTGATGACGTAGCACCACCGGCGTTGCGTCACCGCATTGCTTTGAACTTTGATGCTCTGTCAGAAAACGTATCTGTGGAGGATCTGATTAGAACATTGCAGGAGGAATTGGATGGAAGAAAAGCTATTTGACGCCGATTTTTTTCGCAGCTTGCAGAGGGTGTCGTTAATCAGCGGTCAGCGTATGAATGGCGGGAGAGGTGGTATGAGACGTTCCTCCTCCCGAGGTGGTAGTGTGGAATTTTCTGATTTCAGGGAGTATCTGCCCGGAGATGATATCCGTCGAATTGACTGGAATGCTTATGCCCGCTCAGAACGCTTGTTTATCAAGTTGTTCATGCAGGAGCAGGAGGGAATGTATACCATCGTCCTTGATAACAGTGCATCTATGACAGAGGAAACAGGAAAAAAGTCTGTGATGTCAGCGAGATTAGCCGGATTGTTTGGTCATTTGGCACTGCAGGCACAGGATCGGATTCGTCTTGCGACCATTGCCTCCGGGGTAACGAAAGTGGAAAAGGGACTGTCCGGAATGCAGAGTCGCACTACCTTTTTGGAACAGCTCCAGCGTGTGGAGTTTGCGGGGGGAACGGACCTGTGGGGTTCCCTGCGGAAGATTCCATTTCCACGTCGGGGGACGACCATCGTACTTTCTGATTTTATGGACCGGGATGCAAAGCCCGGAAATATGGAGCAGATTAAGGAGGCGTTGCGTTATCTACGTTATCGGAAGCAGGAGATACTCCTTGTACAGATTATGGCGGATGAGGAAATACGCCCGTCATTAGAGGGTACTATTTGTCTCGTAGACGAGGAAACAGAAGAAAAAATGAAGATTACTATGAGCGGAAAGTTATTGAGACAATATGAAAAACAGCAGGAGCTTTTCCGAAGGGAGTTGCAGGAAATTGCCAGAGGGTATCAGGCATATTTTATGCAGGTGCATACGGGAATGCCTTTAGAGCAGGTGATATATCAGGGAATGCGTCAGGGAATGTTGGAGCACATTTGATGAAGGAGTTTGACATCGGGAGACACAATTCATTTTGGAAAGGAGAGTCGGATTATGGGATTGGAACGATTATGGCCTTTGGCATTTTTGATATTCGTACCGGGTATTGTCCTTTTGTATCTCCTGAAACAGAAAGTGAGTGAAAAACGTGTTCCGGCGTTAAACTTATGGAGAGAGGCGTATGATACCATGCAGGCGAATACCCCTTGGGAACGGTTCCGTCACAGGCTTCTCATGTATTTACAAATATTGGCATTGATACTATTGATTGCCGGCTTACTTATGCCCTATTTACAAAAAAGAGGCGGCGATACCGATCGAGTTATTCTTTGTATTGATTGCAGTGGAAGCATGAATGGTATTTATGACGGAAAGCGTACAAAATTAGAGGAAGCGAAGCAGCAGGCTGTCAAATATATGAACCAGCTGAAGCAGGGTACAAAAGTCACACTGATTACCGGTGGTGGGAGCGCAAAAATACTTGTCAGTGATTCCACAGACTACGACAAGGTGATACGTGAGTTGAAAAAGATAGAGCCTACGGATATGGAAGGAGATTTACAGGCTGCCGTAGGGATGATCCTTCCTATGGCAAAACAGTGGAAAGATTATCAAATGATGGGCTTTACGGACAGTGATGTTGATATAAAAAATCTGGAGGCGGATATCGTAAATCTGTCGGTGTCCGGAGTGAATGCGGGAATTGTATGGCTGGAGCATGAAACGGAGGAAAATGAGACTGTCACGGTACAGGCAGGAATAGTCAACTATGGAAGTGAGGATTTTACTACAGATATTGAATTGAACCTGGGTGAGGAATTGTATGACGTGCAGACGGTAAGTGTGAAGGGAGGGGAGAGTCGGACGGTTCGTTTTCGTGAGGTGTCCGGCAGCCGGTTCCGAAAATTATATGAATCCGGTAGTTATTTCAAGGCAAATATGGTTTCCGAAGATTCCCTTGCGGGCGATAATGAAGCATATGAACTTTTGGAGGGAGCGCAGGAAAAAAAGGTGCTCTTAGTGACAAAACAAAACAGTTTTTTGGAGCGGGCGTTATCGTTGGAGGATTCGGTCAGATTGGAAAAGACAACAGGCGTAAAGAATATTGATCCGGATAAATCCTATGATTTTATCGTATATGACAGTGTCACACCGGAAAAATGGTATCACGATGAAAATATCATATTAGTAAATCCGCCGGGAGATGTTAAGCTGGATGGGGAGGTATTGGCAGAGAAGGATAAAAGCATTAAAAATGCCACGTTGCAAATCCCTCAGGGAACATTGACGGAGGGGTTGGAAAATTTTGCTGTAGCCTGCAGTAACGGGACAACTTACCGGTTACCGGTATGGTCATATTCTTTCATTAATTATGGAGAAGACAGCGTTGGTTATTTTGGCAGATTAGGGGGACGTATCGTAGCGGTCATTGGTTTTGACCTGCATGATTCTGATTTGCCGCTACAGATGGAATTTCCCATCATGGTTCAGGGGATTATTGAGCAGGGGCAACAGGCGGGAAGTCTGGATAATAGTGAATGTCTACCAGGGGAAACCGTGCGTATGCGGCTTTCACAGGAGGATGAGGGTAGTGTGACATGGAAAACGCCATCCGGAAAAGAAGTAGTCAGTGAGATAAGACAGCCGGGAGCGTTGTTCACGGAAACAACTCAGGCAGGATTATACAAGGTTTCATGGAAACGGGATGGAAATCAGCAGGAATCTGATTTTTTGGTACGATTTCCGGAAAGTGAGTCTGTACTTGGGAAAGATATCCATGTGACAAAGAACGGAAAAAAGGCAGAAGAAGTAAAGAATATCAGTGAAATATACGGAAAGTATTCGCTACTCCGTCCGATATTGTTAGCATTATTGTTGTTGCTCAGTGTAGAGTGGGTAATATATCGAAAGCGATTGTAACTTATGTGGAGTGATTCAAACATTGTAGAACAGTATAACGACAATGTTGTCAGGAAAGAAGGTGTCCAATGAAATTTTCGGCAGAATACCCGTGGATGCTTCTAATACTGCCCGTCGTGTATGGGGTGGTATTATTCCGGGTGAAAGATTTACGCATTGGCAACCGTATAGGAAAAATAGTAACAGTAGGACTGCGGATAGTTCTGCTGACATTTCTGATGGGCGCGTTGGCAGGAGTGTCTGTGTCACATATTTCAGACCATACTACAACAGTATTCTTAATTGATGCTTCAGAAAGTTTTGCAATAAATCGCAGCGATGTTGTAAAGCAAGTGAGAGATGCTTTAAAGAAATTGCCGTCTGGAGATCGTGCAGGAGTCGTGGCTTTTGGCGGGCAGACAAGCGTAGAACAGTTTGTATCGCAGACGGTGGATTTTGAGGAATTGCAGACGTTGCCGGTAGAAACGGAGACAAATATTGAACAGGGAATCCAGACAGCGTTATCTCTGTTTCCGGAGGGGGACGGAAAGCGTCTGGTACTGATAACGGACGGGAGAGAAAACAGTGGTGATGTGAGACGCATATCCGGTTCCTTGCAGGCGGAACAGGTGGAACTGCTGGTTATGCAGCAGGACAGCACCCCGGATAGGGAAGTCTATTTGGCAGATATGTCCGTGCCGGAGAGCATTATTCCCGGGGAGATGTTTTCTGTGGATATTCAAGTGGAAAGTACGATTCGTACAGGTGCCGTCTTGCAGTTGTATAATGATTCCAAGCTGCACAGACAGGAAGCGGTAACGTTGCAGGAGGGCACAAACCGTTTTACGTTTCAAGACAAGCGGGAGCAGGAGGGATTTTCTCATTACCGTGCGGTGATTGTGCCGGATGAGGATACAGTACAGAGTAATAACGAGTTTGTGGCATATACGAAGGCGACGGAGCAAAAGAAAGTCCTGTTGATAGAAGGAAAAGAGGGTGAGGGAAAAGAATTTCAAAAGCTATTAAGTGCAGCGGGGGTGGCAGTGGAGAAACTCTCTCCGCAACTGGCACCGGATACGCTGCAAAAAATGAACCAGTACAGCACGGTTCTTTTGGAAAATGTATATGCTGACGATTTGCGCACCGGATTTTTGGAGCATATCGAATCTTATGTGAAGGATTATGGTGGCGGATTAATTGCCATAGGTGGGGACCAGAGTTTTGCATTGGGAGGATACCGAAATACTGCATTGGAAACAGTGCTGCCGGTGAATATGGATATTAACGGAGAGATGGAAATACCTAAGCTTGCCATGGCGATGGTGATAGACCATTCCGGAAGTATGCTGGAGGATTCTGCCGGAAAGACGAGACTGCAGCTTGCCAAGGAGGCGGCTGTTGCCGGAGTGGAAAATCTGCGGGATACAGACATTGTCGGTGTAGAATCCTTTGACGATACCTTTCGCTGGCATGTGAAATTGTCGGAGCTTACGGACAGAGATAATGTCTACAGCAAAATATACGGGATTGCAGAGGGTGGAGGAACCAATATTTTCCCTGCGGTCAAGGAAGCGTATAGCCGTCTTATAAAGACGGACGCAGAATTAAAACATATTATTCTTCTGACGGATGGAGAGGATGAATATCGTGAGTATGATGATTTGTTGGAAAAGATGCAGGAGTCAAAAGTGACTTTGTCCACTGTGGCAGTAGGAGACGATTCCGATATGAATCTGCTGGAGAGTCTTGCAGAAAAAGGAAACGGGAGGTTTTATCAGACAACCAGCGGAGAGGAGCTGAGCCGGATTTTTGCTCAGGAGGTATTTTTGTCTGAAGGAGAGTATCTGGTAAACAGGGATTTTACCCCGGTTATTACTGCGAACCATGATGTGCTCATGGGTGTGGGGGATGAAGGCTTCCCCGAACTAAAAGGCTATGTAGGAACTACAGTGAAAAATACAGCAACAGCGGTGCTCATGGAGGATGAAAAGGAATGTCCGGTGTTGGCAATCTGGCAGTATGGTTTGGGTACAACGGCAGCCTTTACATCGGATGTCGTCAATGAATGGACTGCCAATTATGCCGGTTGGGACGACTATCCGGCACTGTGGCGAAACTTGATTGCTCAGACAACCGCACAAGAACAGTCTCAGGGCGTAAAGGTGTCTGCTGTACAGGATGGAAATACGGGAGTTATCCGCTACGAAAACAAACAATTACAGACCGGTGATAAAGTTATGGCTGTATATGAGGACGCTGATGGCACACAACAGGAAATAGAACTGCATTCCGTATCAGGAACCGCCTATGAAGGGGAAATACCACTATCACAGGTAGGTGTATATAATGTAAATGTGCGGAGAAAAAACGGAGAAGATGTTTTGGACCATACCAATGTACAGTTGACAATGCAGTATTCTGCAGAGTACCGATATATTGATGTAGGAATGGCGTTAGAAGAAGTGATATCGGAAACAGCGGGCAAGCAGATAGATACTCTGGAGGGGTGCTTTGACAGTCATCCTGCAAGCAACGTTGCCAGACAGGATTTGACGTTGGGATTGTTGACAGCATCTGTTGTTTTGTGGCTGTTAGACATTTTAAATCGCAGACTGCCTATGCTTATCGGAGATTTCATCAATAAATGGATGGTCAGATGGCGTGGATGGAGGGGTGAGAGAAAGCATAAAAAGAGAGCTGCCGTGGAACATGCTACGTCGGTAGTATCTGATGACAAGGTATCTGATACACCTGTAGAAGCAACTGTTTCGCAGGAAATGGAAGGGGAATCACGCCGGCAGAGAAAAAAGGAATCGCGAGCAAACCGCAAGGAGAAAAAACAAAGCCCGACAACGGATGGAAAGCAACTTCTCGATGTGAAGGGGCTTTTGGAAAAACAGGAGGAGCGCAACCGATGGTAGCACGATGGTAGCTTAAAATAGTTGCATAATTTTGGGTCAGCAAGTAGAATATAGGTTGAAAAATGATTCTAGGACAGCCAAGAACGCAGTATGGGAATCACTATACTTCAACATAGCAAACGAAGTTTACATTGAAAAAAACTGGAAATGAGGATGGTTATGGAACCGATTAGTAAGAGAAAACGCATTGTGGTAAAGGTGGGGACTTCTACGCTGACCCACCGTACAGGACGTCTCAATATCCGCAGAGTAGAACAGTTGACAAAAACCCTTGCAGATTTACAAAATGCCGGACATGAAGTGATTCTGGTGTCCAGTGGTGCCATTGGTCTGGGAATGGGAAAACTGGGGTTGATGGAACGACCAAAAGACACGCCCGGTAAACAGGCGTGTGCAGCAGTTGGGCAATGCGAACTGATGTATTTATATGACAATCTGTTTTCTGAATACAGTATTACAGTGGCACAGATATTGCTTACGCGATATATTTTACTGGAGGACCGACGCAAGAACGTGGAAAATGCATTGGAACGTCTGATTGCCCAAGGTGTGATTCCCATTGTCAATGAGAATGATACAGTGGCGATTGACGAATTGGAACTGGAAATGGGAGAAAACGATTCCCTTGCTGCCATTGTGGCAACGATTGCCAATGCCGATTTGTTGATCATCATGTCGGATATTGACGGGTTTTATGATGAAGACCCTCGCAAAAATCCTGATGCAAAACTGATTCCTGTCGTACATGAGATTGATGCAGACATTCATGCACTTGCCGGCGGTGCCGGAACAAAATTCGGCACAGGTGGTATGAAGACAAAAATCAAAGCGGTGGAAATCGCTTTTGAAGCCGCCATTGATGTGGTCCTCATGAATGGACAGCATCCTCGAAAGCTGTATGATTTGTTTGAGGACAAGTCTGTAGGTACATTATTCTGTTGTGAGCCGGACGCAGCCGACTGAGAGTTATAGTATTTTGTCTCTTGGTTACTATAATCAACGGCTGATGTTGTCATCTTTGATAATCTGTACCAGTTTATGGCGGAATGCCTTTTCGGAAATGTTATCATCGTGGAATGCAAAGCGGTTAAAATCAAATTCCGCATTACATACTGCCTCTTGTGTATAGGCATCCGGTGTCTTGTCCTGACTGGTTGGCCAGAATATGACAATCGCTCCGGGTACTGTAGATACCGGATAGTTAAATCGCTCGGAGAAGGCAGTCACCAGATTTCTGTCAATCATGTGTACATGAGCATATTGCCCGACTACTTTTGCGAGACGTGTCCCGTTGATGGTAAAAGTATTCATATCGTAGCCTTCCGTATAGTGATTAGAGATATTTTCCTCGGAGGTGTCTTGCTGTATGATGGCAATGGCCGGTAACTGTCGTTCCTGTGCGTCTATCAGACTACAGAATTGTTCAAATTCACCCGGAGTAGTGACAAAGTGTGCCTTGTTGCCCAGCCGTATCACATCTGCCAGTCCGATTTTTGAGCATAAGTCATTCATGAAGGATGGCTTGCTGAAAGTAATCTGGTGGGATGCTCCGTGGGGCATATCCCTCGATGTCATATGATAAAAATGTAGTCTGCCGTCTTCCAGCAGGGCGATGGAGGAATGAATATGCCAAAGCGTCCCCGCCTGAGTGATGTCAATATGATTTAATTTCATAGTAAACACCATATTGTCCGGCTGGTAATCGATTTTTACCCGGTAGCCGGGCAGTTTATTCTGATAGGAGCATAAATCCTCCGGAATATCGGTAAATACCGGATTTAATTTAAAGCGCACCCATTTATATATTACGTAAGAAGCATTTGTAAATTCTGCTTCCAGAGTGCGGGTATCCTTGTGTAAAAGAGGTGTCTCCAGATGAAATAGTACCGAGGAATCCAATCTGGCAAATACAGTTTTGGGATGTGTCTTCTCATCCCGTATATTCGGAAGGTTTTTGTAGATTTCCGCTATTTCTTCATTGTGTATCTTATATTCATTTAGGAGACGGACAATCAGATTGTAACTTGGCTGGGGTGCATCCTGCTTCATGAGTTCACGGATGAGCTCCTTGCGGGAACATTTAAAAAACTGTTTGGCGATATTTTTATCCCGATCAAAAACGGCAAGGATGTCAGGGTGCAGTTCACTGGTGTCATCCATGTGGATGCGGAACTTGCTCTTAAGCATCAATTCCCAGTTGGCACTTTTGTAGTGGTTATAGGACAATTGGTCAAACAGTTGTACCAGAGACCAGTCACTTAACTCCAAATTGGCAAGAACACAGTTGAGAATGCGCGATAGTTCTTCATTGCCGTCCCAAAATTGATTATCTGACAGAAGGCTTTTGTAACGCATGTCGTGTTCAATCTCATGCCAGCCTTCAAAAAATACAGTACGGAACTGAACTTCAAAGGTGGTATCAATGGGCAGCGTCCACAATGCTTTCTTGTATGAGTTGAAATATTCTGCAGGAAAACGGAATACACCGTTGATCTTAGTTGCCTTAAATTCATTGGCGTTAGGACTGGTGCGTGACCAATGGTCTAACATCTGGAATGTGCTTTCCATAATTTCACGGCAAATACTCAAATCATCATAATAATACAGCACTACACGGATTCCTATCAGGTCCTGCAGTTTTTTTGGATTTTGCTCTGTGCCATACTGTCTTCTCACTAACTTACCGGCAATGGAATCCACAGATTTTACTCTGGAAAAAATGCGAAAATAAAGTCCGCAAGAGCGAAAAATTTCATGGATGGCATCCGTGAGGTGGTCGCAAAATTCGGTCAGTTTGCTGAAGTCGATTTCCTGTGCAATTTGTTCTTGTAATTGTAATGTGTTATCATATTCCCTCATAGTCGTAATCCCCTTAACTTTTTTCTATATGGATTAATGTATGAAACCATATTTTCAGTATAACACAAATTTGAAGGAGTGTGTATTGTTTTTTCAATGGGTTCTGTTATAATGATAGGTGGCATCGACGATTGAAAGCAACGACGCTATTTCGCTCTAGCCGGGGACGAAACAGGGTTCAGATAGGAGCCGTTATGCTAGCATAACGGTACCTAAGGAGGGAAAGCATGAAAGAAATAAATTTTGACGTAGATTTGACGACGGGTGAGTTATATCGCTTTTCCATGCGTCACACTTATTGCAGCGCTTCCGGAATTGTAGGGTTGTTTATCAGCCTGGGGAGTTGGGGGCTGTGTGCCCTGCGCTACAGGGTGCTGGATAGAACGGCTATCATGGCTTTAATTTTTACAGGCTTTTTGTTTACTGTGATACAACCGGTTATGCTGTACAGTAAAGCGAAGGCACAGAAGAAACGTAATGAGGATATTAATTCTGCCCTGCATTACCGATTGCATGAGACGGGCATTTCCGTTTCTCAGGGAGAACAGGAGGTGTTGGTCAAATGGTATGAAATCCGTAAGCGGATTAAAACGGGATCGGCACTGTATTTATATATGTCACCTGTGCGCGCTTTTATTTTTCCAAAGGCGCAGCTTGGTGCAGAGTATGAACCGGCTTGTGCCATGATTGAGGAATATATGGAGAAATTTAAGGACTATGAACCGGCACAGGAGGAAGAACAGAATGAACAGGGTGATAACGAGTAATTCGGAATCGGAAACCAGAGAGATAGGCAGAGAGATAGGTGCTGCCTGTAAAGCGGGTACGTCTGTATTCCTTCATGGGGATTTAGGTGTGGGAAAAACCGTGTTTACAAAAGGTTTTGCAGTGGGACTGGGGATTACTGAGCCGGTAAACAGCCCCACTTTTACTATTGTGCAGGTTTATGAGAGTGGACGCCTGCCGCTGTATCACTTTGATGTGTATCGCATAGGGGATGTGGAAGAAATGGAAGAAATCGGATATGAAGAATATTTTTATGGAGATGGGGTCTGCCTGATAGAATGGGCGGAGCTGATTCAGGAAATTCTGCCGGAGAACGGCATTGACATTTTGATAGAAAAGGATGTGGAAAAGGGATTTGACTTTCGGCGTATCACGGTTTCCGGCAATCCGGAATAATGGCGATGGTACTTATTTTTAGGGTTTTGTGCCCAACATAAATAGTCTCAGGTGAGGCGAAAGAAATGGAGATTTTTATGAAAATATTGGGGATAGATAGTTCAGGACTGGTGGCATCGGCTGCAGTGTTGTCAGAGGGCAGTATTGTGGCAGAGTTTACCGTAAACAATAAACAGACCCATTCTCAGACTTTATTGCCAATGATTGAGCAGGTGATTAATATGTCCGGAATTTCCTTGGAGGAATTAGATGCGATAGCGGTAGCATCGGGTCCCGGTTCGTTTACCGGGCTTCGGATAGGTGCATCTACAGCAAAGGGACTGGGGCTTGCGTTGGAAAAGCCCATTATTCCCGTCCCCACTTTGGAGGGACTGGCATACCGACTGGCAGGAATGGACGGTGTGGTTTGCCCACTGATGGATGCGCGAAGGAACCAGGTTTATACAGGGATTTTTCGGGTGCAGGATCACAGGCTGCAAGTGGTTTCAGAACAAAAAGCTGTGGATATTCATGAAATGATACAGGAGCTTAATGAGCTGGGTGAAAAGGTTACACTGTTAGGTGACGGGGTGCCGGTGCAACGGGAAACACTACAGGAGGAATTGACTGTGCCATGGCAGGAGGCGCCGGTGCATTTGTCCAGACAAAGTGCAGCAGCGGTGGTGGCGTTAGCAGCCATTTACTGGAAAGAAGGAAAAATCGAGACGGCAGATGAACACAGACCGGAGTATCTGCGGAAGTCGCAGGCAGAGCGTGAGAGAGAAAAAAATAAAACGATATAACTGCTAAGTGGCAGACAAAAGATGAATATTTTGCCTGTGGAAACATTTTAGGAAGGATGCAGAATGGGAAAAAAAGAAAATTTAGTTATATCTCTCAGAAGAATGCAAGAATCCGATTTGCCTCAGGTACTGGAAATTGAAGATAAATGTTTTTATGTTCCATGGCATAATTATGGTTTTCTCAGTGCCATGGAATCAGATAGTACCTGTTATCTGGTGGCAGAGTCTCAGAAAAAGGTTGTTGGCTATATGGGCTTTTCTTATGCTCTGGATGAGGGCGACTTATGTAAAATCGCAGTTCATCCGGATATGCAGCGGCAGGGCATTGGAAAAGAAATGCTGGAACAGGGGATTATGACCCTCAAGGGGCTTGGTGTCACACATATCTTTCTGGAAGTACGCGTATCCAACGAAGGAGCAATTGCACTGTATCGACAGATTGGCTTTCAGGAAATTGGCATAAGAGAGCACTATTATACACAACCGCCGGAAGATGCATTGGTAATGGAATGGAAAGTCTGACAGACATTACCACTATACATAGCATATGGGAAACGTTATACTGGTCATAGTGATTGCACAGAGAAACCTTAGGAAGAGACCATGTTATTACAGGCTCTGATAACAGACAGAAAGGATGAAGGCTATGTATTGTAATGCTTGTGGAAAAGAATTAAAAATGGAAAATGATGTTTTATTGGAAGATGCTTTTGAGGCAAAAAAACAGTGGGGTTATTTTTCAAAAAAAGATATGAAATTGCATTCCTTTGTTCTTTGTGAAGAATGTTATGATAAGCTGACAGAACAGTTTGTCATTCCACCGGAAGTGACAGAGGTTACGGAGCTATAGAGAAATGATTTTCGGGAGTTTTGTATGAGTTGTAAGTTTGCTTTTCTAAAATAGAAAAGTGTGGTATAATGAATGCTATGCCAGCGTTCATTCTCAGAGAACTTCGTTCTCTGGGATGCGCAGAAACCATGCGTAGAAAGATGATATCATAAGCGGCAGTGTCAGTGGGATACTGTCGCTTTGTTGGTTTATGGACAGAAAGGAATGGACTGGATGCTTGATGTATGTTTATTGGGAACCAGCGGGATGATGCCTTTGCCGGGGAGGGCGTTGACAGCACTTATGACCCGGTTTGGAGGCAGTAGTCTTTTGATTGACTGTGGTGAGGGAACCCAGGTGGCAATCCGGCAGAAAGGATGGAGCTTTCACCCTATAGATACAATTTGTTTTACACACTACCACGGTGATCATATCAGTGGTTTGCCGGGGCTGCTTTTATCCATGGGAAATGCAGAGAGGACAGAGCCGGTGACACTAATTGGACCGAAAGGTTTGGAGAAAGTAGTAAATTCTCTTTTGATTATTGCCCAGGGACTTCCTTTTCCGCTTCAGTTTATAGAATTGACTGGGCGGGAGCAGGAATTTTCTGTGAATGGATATATTTTGCGGGCATTCCGTGTCAGTCACAATGTTACCTGCTATGGATATACCATTGAAATTCCCCGGGGAGGAAAGTTTTTTCCGGAGCTGGCAAAAGAGAAAAATATTCCGGTACAATACTGGAACCGGCTACAGCATGGAGAAACGGTGGAGACACCGGACGGAGTTTTTACGCCGGACATGGTGCTTGGACCTCCGCGAAAGGGGTTGAAAGTTACCTATTGCACGGACACCAGACCAACAGCCGGTTTGGTGGAAAATGCATCAAAATCCGATATACTCATATGTGAAGGAATGTATGGTGAACCGGAAAAACGTGCGAAAGCACTCGAAAAAAAACATATGATGTTTACGGAGGCAGCCAAAGTGGCTAAAGATGCCGAGGTGCAGGAACTGTGGCTGACTCATTACAGTCCGTCCCTGTTATATCCTCAGAACTATATGCGGGATGCAAAAAAAATATTTGCAAATACTCTGGCGGGAAAAGACCTGATGAGCCGTACTTTGGAGTTTGCGGAGAAAGAGTAGTTGAAAATCATGGAGGTGCACTCATGGATTTAGATGTTTTTTTACAAAATATTGTATCGTTCATAAATGAAGTCAGAGGTGAGAACAGACAGGATGTATTGCGGCAGTTGGTAGAAGAAATTGTAATATATCAAGTGCAGGCAAAAGAACATGGAGATTTTTATTCTTCTCTGGAGGAAGCCTTGAGTGAAGATATAGAATTATATTATTTGGTGCTTTTTACGATACAATTTATATCTCAGGATAAAGAGTGTATTTCTATTATGGATAAATTGCTTATGCGTTCGGATTTGGATGTGTTTGTGGCAGGCAACATATGTTTTCAATTGGCTAGTATACGTTTTCGGGATTTTTCGCTGAAACGCTCTTATGCACAGGGAAGAGAAATTAATCAGTTTTTGCTTGATAAATATGAGAAAGAATATCCATTGCCGGTTCCCTATTTACCTTATGAGGAGAGAAATAAAAAACGTATTGCGATAGAAACGGATACTTTGCTCAGACTGGAACATGCACCTACACGTATTGTTTTAGATGCCTGTCAGGTTTTACAGAAGGATCTGGGATATGAAGTGTTACTCATAGTGAATGCGCTGGGGATGAAAGAAGAGCGGATGAAACAATTTTGCGCTTTTCCGTATATACCGCATCGCTTGCCGGCTTTGGACGGGGCATTTTCTCTGGAATATGAGGGTACGGTGATACAGGGATACCAGCTGCCTTGGGAGCCTGGTGCCATAGGTGAGATGCAGCAGTCGATAATGGAATTATATGATTGGAAGCCTTTGTGTGTATGGCATATTGGAGGCGGCTCATTTCGTCATGATATTTTGCGTAATTTTACAACAGTCTTATCCATGCCATGCGTAGATGGGTATAGTGTGTCGGAGGCGCAGGTACTGGTTTCCTATATGCAGAGCAATAGCCAGTCTGTTAAAGAGGCAGTTGAATATGCTGAGCAGCATGGGCAGAAATGCCTGAATATAGAAAGCAAGACCCAAAGAGGTGAAATGGGAACAGGGCGCAAACGCAGTGATTTTCAGTTGCCGGAGGATGCGTTTGTAATCACTATCGTAGGGAACCGATTGGATGATGAAATGTCGAAAGAGTTCAATCAGATGCTCTTGGAACTGGAACAACAAATAGACGACATATATTTTTTGATTATTGGACCATGTAAGAGAAAACCTCTTCAAACCAGAGATAAAAATAAGGTGAAATATGTGGGTTTCTGTAAAGACCTGGTTGATGTGGTAAAGTTGGCTGACCTGTTTGTCAATCCGCCAAGGCAAGGTGGAGGCGGAGGTGCAGTATGTGCTTTGATATCAGATGTTCCTATAGTAACCCTGCCGGATTGTGATGTTTTTAATATGATAGGCGAAGAATTTTCCTGCAGGGACATGACAGAGATGAAAGAAGTGATTATCCGTTATACGCAGGACGATGATTTTTATAAAAGTCAACAGACCAAGGAAAGGCAGAAGAAGGAAGAAAGAGAGCAGATAGATAATAAAACCAGTTATCGGGAAATGCTGCAAACGGTAGAGACCTGGCTGCAAAAAGGAGAAATTACATGAAAGAAAAGATTTTGGTTACCAGACCCTCTATGCCACCACTGGATGATTATATAGCAATGATTGGACCGTTGTGGGAGTCTGCATGGCTTACTAACATGGGAAAGATGCATGAAGAATTTCAGAGGCAGTTGGAGGATTATCTGGTAGTACCCGAGGTTTCATTGATGGTAAATGGGCATATGTCTCTGGAAATGACATTGCAGGTGTTACAGTTGGAAGGGGAAGTGATTACCACCCCATATACTTTTGCCTCCACGACACATGCTATCGTGAGGAATGGACTGACTCCGGTATTCTGTGATGTCAATCCGGATAATTATACGATAGATGTGACAAAGATTGAGGAGTTGATTACGGAAAAAACATCTGCAATAGTGCCGGTACATATATACGGGCAGTTGTGCGATGTGAATGCAATCTATGAGATTGCCAAAAAACATAATTTGAAAGTGGTATATGATGCCTGCCATGCATTTGGGGAGCGTATCGATCATTCTATGATCTGTGGGGAAATGGTGGAAACTTTACCATTACGCAGGGAAGATGTTGGTGAAAATACCATCGGAGTGGGTAACTTCGGAGATGCCTCGATTTTCAGTTTCCATGCTACCAAGGTATTTCATACATTGGAAGGCGGTGCGGCAACTTTTTCCGATCATAGAATAGGAGAACGATTATATCGGTTGAAAAATTTCGGCATTATGTCGGAAATAGATGTGGATGGAGTGGGAGCCAATGCCAAGATGAATGAATTTCAGGCGGCTATGGGATTGTGTAATTTGAAATATATTGACGCTGAGATAGGGAAAAGAAAGCAGCGGATTGACAGATACCGGGAGCAATTAGAACATGTGAAGGGATTGCAGCTTTTGCCGGTACAAAAAGGGGTACATTCCAATTATGCTTATTTTCCGGTTGTTTTTCACGAAGATTTTTCTAAGAGTCGGGATGAAGTGTATCAGTTGCTGCGTCAGGAAAATATTTTTACAAGAAAATATTTTTATCCATTGACAAGTGCTTTCAGATGTTACAATGGGTTATATGACCCGGCAGACACACCGGTTGCCAGGTATGTTTCAGAGCATGTATTGGTGTTGCCGCTGTATGCGGATTTATCATTGGATGTTATTGATCAAATTTGCCATATTATATTGGAAAATAATTAAGTGGTAAAAATAATTTAGGGATGCAATTCTCTGGAAAATAATGTATACTAAAGAAAAAGTGTTTTTAAGAGAGGAGGTGCTGCGGTATGGATAAGACGACCAAAAGGATTGTAATAGCTGTTGTAGGTATGATCTGTGTTGCTGCACTTGTTTTGGTGGCTTACTATTTGATCAGCCAAGGAAAGATAGGCTCAGGGAAAGGCAAAAACAGCTCGTCTTCAGAAGTTGAGAAGCTTTTGAACAAGGATTTGGAGTCGAAGTATCCTGAGATACCTACGGAGGTTGTAAAGCTGTATTGGCGTTTCAATAAGTGCATTTACAACAATTCTATGAGCGACAAGGAGTTCGAAGGTTTATTAGAACAACTGCGTCTGTTATATGATGAGGAGTTATTGGCAGAGTCAGGTAATTCATGGGATAATATGTATGATAATCTCAAAAAGGATAAAGAGCAGTATGCGAAGGATAGTCAAGTAATTGCCACTTATGCAGTACAGAAAAGCAGTACAGTGAATTATGCTACAATTGACGGTAAAGAGTGCGCGACAGTCGTTACCGGTACTTCGTTGAAAGCGAAAAGTAAACGTGAGCAGACCTATGAGAAGTTCATGCTGAGAAAAGATAGTAAGGGAAATTGGCGCATTTTAGGCTGGGAGCAGACGACCAATCCGGATGATATTTCAGTATTGGGAGATAAGTAGTCATGGAACAGGATGTATTGATTCTTGGGATTGAAAGCTCATGCGACGAGACGGCAGCTTCCGTTGTGCGAAATGGCAGGGAGGTTCTGTCCAATGTGATTTCTTCCCAAATTGATATCCATACCTTGTATGGTGGCGTAGTGCCTGAAATAGCTTCCAGGAAACATATTGAGCGCATTAATTATGTGATTGAGCAGGCGTTGAATGAGGCTGGGGTGGCGTTATCGGATGTTACGGCAATCAGTGTCACTTATGGACCCGGATTAGTCGGAGCCTTGCTTGTGGGAGTCGGGGAAGCGAAAGCGATTGCTTATGCAAGCGGAAAGCCTTTGGTAGGAGTGCACCATATTAAGGGGCACATTGCTGCCAATTATATAGAACATAAAGAATTGACGCCTCCTTTCCTATGTCTTGTTGTTTCGGGTGGTCATACGCATTTGGTACGGGTGCAGGATTACACTTGTTTTGAGGTTCTCGGTCGTACGCAGGATGATGCGGCGGGCGAAGCATTTGACAAGGTGGCACGGGCAATCGGATTAGGGTATCCCGGTGGACCTAAGATTGATAAGTTGGCAAAGGAAGGTAATCCGGAAGCGATTTCTTTTCCCCGGGCAAAGGTTGAGGGCTCGGAATATGATTTTAGTTTTTCCGGTGTGAAATCAGCGGTTCTTAATTATCTCAATGCCTGTGAAATGAAGGGGGAAACAGTCTGTGCTGCAGATGTGGCGGCATCTTTCCAACAGGCAGTGGTAGATGTACTTGTGGAGCATGGCATACAGGCCGCAAAGCAATTGGGAGAAGACAGACTCGCTGTGGCAGGTGGTGTGGCATCAAATTCGGCACTGCGTTTTGCCGTGGAAAATGCCTGTAAGAGAGAAGGATTGGAATTGTGTTACCCGTCACCGGTATATTGCACAGATAATGCGGCAATGATTGCGGTACAGGGTTATTATGAATATATGGCAGGAGTCCGGAGTGGGCTGGACTTAAACGCTGTACCGAACTTAGCGATGGAATAACATCAATTAGAAACTCAAACTTCACAATTGTGAGATATTCCCTGTCATGTAAGTAACATGCTATAAAACTTCACAAAATGTGCAAAGTATGAGATAAAATATTATGGTAGCATGATGGCGCAAGACTAAACAGGGTTCAGATTGGCGCTATTATGCTATGCAGAAGATAAAGTGTAAAGAACTGAGTTTGAGTTCTTTGCACTTTTTGTTGGTTTATCGGACAAGTTTTCTTCTGTATGTTTTTAGTAAAATGAGGCATACTAATTACACGAAAATAAAAACCGCTTGACAAAGAAATGGATGACATATAATATAGTATTGAAAACTACATACAGAAATATAATGAAATTAAGATTGATAAAATTTGCAATTTGATTCAATATGGAGGTTTATTATGCAGGCATTACACATTGGTGATTTAGTACTGGAACGTCCGATTATTCAAGGTGGAATGGGTGTTGGAGTAAGCAGGGGAAAATTAGCAGGAGCAGTTTCCGCATGTGGAGGATTGGGAGTTATATCTTCCGCACAGATTGGTTACGATGAACCGGGGTTTGCCACAGACCAGTGGGCGGCAAATAAAAAGGCAATTCAAAAGCACATTACACTTGCAAAGGAAATTTCCGGTGGAAAACCTGTTGGCATAAATATAATGGTGGCATTGCAAAAATATGAAGAACAGGTGCGTGCTTCTGTGGAGGCAGGTGTAGATGCCATTATCTCCGGGGCGGGATTACCCATGCGCTTGCCGGAGTATGTAGGAGATTCCGGTTGCAAGATAGCACCTATAGTATCCTCGCAAAAGGCAGCAAAAATCATCTTGAACAATTGGAAGAAAAAGTTTAACCGTACAGCTGATTTTGTGGTTATTGAGGGGCCAAAGGCGGGAGGACACCTGGGATTTAGCACAGAGCAATTGGAAACTATGACGACAGCAGAGTACGAGGAAGAAGTTTGTAACATTATTGCTACGGTGCAGGAATATGCGAAAGAGTTTAATCAGGAGATTCCGGTTATTTTAGCAGGCGGCATTTTTGATTATCAGGATATCTGTCATGCATTTGAACTGGGAGCGCAGGGTGTACAGATTGCTTCTCGTTTCGTGGCTACAGAGGAGTGTGATGCCAGTGATGCGTATAAACAGGCATATATCCAGGCGAAAGCAGAGGATGTTTCCATTGTTATGAGTCCGGTGGGGATGCCGGGAAGGGCTTTGAATAATGCATTTATAAAGCAGGTAAAAAAAGAAAAACAGAAGATTACGAAATGCTATAACTGTCTGACGAAATGCAATCCGGCAGAGGTGCCATATTGTATTACACAGGCTTTAACGGCTGCAGTTGAAGGTGACATTGACAATGGTTTGGTTTTCGTAGGAGAAAACGTAGATCGTATTAATAGGATGACTACAGTGAAAGCACTTATGGATGAACTTACAAACGAAACGCTCCTGTCGGCAGAAGGGTGTGCGTAAATTAGTGGTTTGCATTGTTATCTTAATTGAGGGAATGGAGGTATGAATATGGGAAAACACAGTTATAAGGAAATAATACAGAGAACATTACGACGGATTCATCAAAAGATGTCCAGATGGTATATCCGGACAATCAATTCATTGTGATTGACATGCGAGATGAAACGTGTATGACTTCTACAGAGGATTCATACACGTTTTTTTTGCTTAAAACAGGAAAATTTTAACGTGTGCATGGCACACAATGTTTCCTATTAAGCAAAAACATTTATGCGCACAGCCAGCATAGGTATTTGTCACTTTGTTCCTTAATAGGAAAGCGTAGGATTTTCGTGACTGGTTTTATAAAAAATGCTTGACGTAAATCTAAGTGAGTGTTATACTTGCTAAGCAGCGTTTGAGTCGAGCGACTGGCAGGAAAGATTTATTATATTACCTGTAAAAGTGGCTGGTTCAGATATATGGAGAGATATCGAAGTGGTCATAACGAGGCGGTCTTGAAAACCGTTTGTCCGCA
>JAFLTA010000034.1 GCA_022510685.1 Lachnospiraceae bacterium
TGAAAGCAACGACGCTATTTCGCTCTAGCCGGGGACGAAACAGGGTTCAGATAGGTACCGTTATGCTAACTCAAACTTCGCAAATTTAAGATATTCATCGTCATGCAAGTATACTGATATCCCGCAAGGGCACGCTTTCGCTATGTAAACGCTCATAGCGGTGCTAATATTCTGCTACGCAGAATAAAGCGCCGATGGCGTTCAGATACCCTTTACGTGATATACAATATACTTGCATGACTTAAAACTACAAAAAGTATTTGCGAAGTTCGAGTTATTTAGTTTCCTAATGACAAAAACCCTTCCTCATCATCAGATAAGGAAGGGTTTGTATGTTTTTTCGCTTATTCTATGCATTTTTATGTGCCCGGTAATAATTGATCAGACATCCCTCTGTAATAATCTCACGCTCATCATCGGTCAGTTCACCAAGTTTCAACGTAAACTCTTTCATGTCTTTACTCACGACATACGCCTTGATTTCCTCTCTCTTCTCTTCCACCGCCTTACGGATATCTTTCACGAAAATATAATCACCATTCTCAAAAGGAATGTCATCCGGATACAGGAACGGAAGCATACCCCAGTTAATCAGGTTAGAGCGGTATCTCTTTGTGGCATATTCTTTGGCAATATTTGCCAGACCACCTAACACCTTCTGACAGGATGCCGCCTGCTCTCTGGCAGAACCGTCACCCGGTTTCACTGCATACACCATACTTCCAATCTGAGTATTTTTCGGGTCTGCGGAAAAACTTTTATTAATGGTGTCAAACACGTCTTTAATTTCCGGCAGTGCTGCATAAATGTCCTCTCCGGCAATACGCGCTTTCTCACCGAGTTGAACCGCCTTTGCCTTTCCGACATACTCCGGATCCTTGCGGGAGAGAGTAAACTCTGCCAGCCCCAACGGATTGGAGCGGAATGAGGATGTTTCACCGGAAGGAATCAGTTCATCTGTAGTCGTTACCGGATCATGAATCTCAGAAACCACTTTAATCACAATATCATCTGTCAGCGCAGACATTTCCGGCCAGTCTTTGATATTCGGTCCGAACTTCACCTCTACGTTAGGATCTGCCTTACCCACACCGTCATAGACGCGGTTCTCATAAATGGTCTTGTCAAAGAAATACTTCGGATTGGTAAATGAAGCATCCACATCTGTTGCCGGTGTCAGATACCCCTTATTTGCTGCCGTCGCTGCAATAGAACGGGCATCCATGAGTGCCACGGAAGAAATCTGTCCGTTCTGTATCTTTGAGCCCTCACGGTTCGGGAAGTTTCTCGTAGAATGACGGATACTGAACGCATTGTTTGCCGGAGTATCTCCTGCACCAAAGCACGGTCCGCAAAATGCCGTCTTAACAATGGCACCCGTCGCCATCAAATCCGCCAGTCTGCCATTTTTCGCCAGCTCCACATAAATCGGGGTAGATGCCGGATATACACTTAATGTAAACTCGTCAGCTCCGATACTTGCCCCTTTCAATATATCCGCTGCCGCACAAATATTCTCAAAACCACCACCGGCACAACCGGCAATGATTCCCTGATCCACATACAGTCTGCCGTCACGCACTTTATTCTTCAGAGTAAAATCAACCTGTCCATCCAGAGATACCAGTGCTTTCTTATCACAGTCATCCAAAATATCCATCAGATTGGCATTTAACTCCTCAATGGTATATGTATTGCTGGGATGGAACGGCATGGCAATCATAGGTTTTATCTTTGACAAGTCAACATATACCATACCATCATAATATGTCACGGCTGCAGGAGCCAGCTCTGCATAGTCCGCACTTCTGCCGTGAATATCATAAAATTCTTTGATGACACTGTCTGTCTGCCAAATGGATGACAGACAAGTAGTCTCCGTCGTCATAACATCAACGCCGATACGATAATCTGCAGAAAGCCCGGAAACACCCGGTCCTACAAACTCCATCACCTTATTCTTCACATAACCGTTCTGGAATACGGCACCGATAATCGTCAGTGCCACATCCTGCGGTCCTACCCCTTTTGCCGGCTCCCCATCTAAATAGATAGCGATTACTCCCGGCATCGGAATATCATAAGTACGGTTCAAAAGCTGCTTTACAAGCTCCGGACCACCCTCTCCCATTGCCATCGTACCCAACGCACCGTAACGGGTATGGGAATCGGAGCCAAGAATCATCTTACCTCCCCCGGCAAGCATCTCTCTGGCAAACTGATGAATTACCGCCTGGTGAGGCGGTACATACATTCCACCGTACTTCTTGGCACAGGACAGACCAAACATGTGGTCATCTTCATTAATTGTCCCCCCTACGGCACACAGACTGTTATGACAGTTGGTCAACACATAGGGTACCGGAAATTTTTCCAGTCCTGATGCTCTTGCCGTCTGAATGATACCCACAAATGTAATATCGTGGGATGTCAGTTTATCAAACTTAATCTGTAACTGCTCCATATTTCCGGACGTATTGTGCGCCTCCAAAATGGAATACGCCATAGTCCCTTTTGCCGCTTCCTCCTTAGACAGAGCCTTTCCGCACTTCGCCTGAAGCTCTGAAGAAACGTTCGCACCATCCTCTACAATCTCAGTGCCGTTTACCAGGTAAACACCGCCGTCATATAACTTAATCATCCTTGTATCCTCCTAGTGTTTTGATTTTTTATAAATATTTATCCAGAGAAATTGCCGTATCCTGCAATTCGCTCATGAGATATGCAGCTCTAGCCGCCTGTTCACTTGTCTGAAATCCCATTTCCGCCGCCTGTGATGTATTGGCAGAAACTTCTTCGCTCACTGCAGATATTTGAGAAATACTTTCCACAATGGAATTATTCGCTGTCATAATCTGACTGATTTCTTCCGACACACGGGTGACATCACTGTTAAGCTCATCCATTTGGGCGCGGATAGATGTGAAGTCTTTGTCCGTTATCTGGATTAATTCCTTTTCCTCATCAGATGCCACAAGCACCTCATTGACACGCGTTTGTGTTTCTGTGGCATTTTCCTGTAATTTATCGGTGATTTGGGAAATTTCCTCTGTAAGCTGTCTGGTCTGCTCCGCCAACACACGAATCTGCTCTGCCACAACCGCAAAGCCACGCCCTGCTTCACCGGCTCTGGCACTCTCAATGGATGCATTTAAAGCCAGCATATTAGTCTGACTGGATATATCAAAAATATTCTGCGTGATTTCTGCCACTTCAACGGCATTTTGATTCAACGTTTCCATCAATGCATTCACACTGGCATTTGCCTCCGCAATGACACCTGCCTGACCGAGAAGCTTCTGCATGGAATGTCTGCCCTTGTCAATCGCCTCCATACTCTCCTCTGCCACTTTCTTCATTTCATGGGAACGCTTGCTTGTATTGGAAATCATATCCTGAATCTGCCCCGTCATAATTGTCTGTTTCTCTATACTCTCCGCATTGGAAGCATTTCCCGTAGAAATCTCCTCCAGAGCGTTTGCCGTATTGGCTGTAGAATCCTGTAATTCCTCCATCAGAGAGGAGGCTTGCGCCGTATTATCCTTTACTTTTTGGGAAATATTTAAAATTTCTTTCAACAACAGGTCTGTCTGGTTTTTGCCGTCCGTGACCTTTGCCAGTTTTTCGTCATTCAGGGTTGTGGCAATTTTCGTAATCTCACATACAACAAACATTGCAATAACAATGGATGCAAGGTGCAGCATAAGTGAACTGGTCTCCACCGGCAAGCCGGAATTCATCTTACCGTTTACGAGACAGCGTGCTATATATAGCACGTTAATAATGACAACTCCAATCGCTCCCCTCACTATCAGCGCATAATCAAAGTATAATATAAATATGCTGGCAATGGGAAATGCCACCGCAAAAACGATATCATTGCGTGCACCATACATAATGATTGCATACAACAGACCATAACCGCTCAGTGCCGCATGGCATAGATACGGTGTACCATGATGACTGAAATATAAAGCTGCATTTACTATGAAACCTATAATAACTACCGCTGTTACTACTATAGCTAACGACCATTTGATATTGCCGTCAGCAGCATCTTTCAGATATCCTATGACAAAAAAGCAGTTAATCAGGGTAATGATACAAATAATAAGCTTATTCACCCGCGCATACTGACTCTCTAACTCTGCACTCCATTGTTGTTTTCCCATTACAACACTCTCCTTTTTCCAGTTTGTTGTGCTAATCGGATTAATCTCCATAACATGAATATATTATCACATTTACACTCTACACTTCAAGAACAACCTTGCAACGGAAATATTCCATATTTTTCTATTTAGCATAAAACAAATTTTACTTTCGCCAGACCACATTTTCTAATTGAAAAGTGTTCTCAAAAGTATTATAGTAGTGATATGGAAATAAATTTGTGTTGAAAGCACTCTTTTAACACCCGATATCAAAGAAAAAATGAATGGAATGGGGCAATTATGGCAAATAATACACAAGGAGAGGAAGCATTATTGATGCTTTCCCATCTCTACTATAAAATTTTAAAGGTAAATCTCACGAAAGACAGTCATGAAGAACTGAAAAATCTTGATTCTGAACGCTCTGCAGAAATGGGATATTCCGAAAAAATATCGGACTGGTTCAAGGGATTTGCCCACTCAGAATATATCCATCCGGATGATGCAGAAAAGTATCTGCTCTTTTCGGATATTGACAGTCTGCGAAAATCTTTCCACGAAGGGAAAAAATATGTATGCTGCTACTACCGGCGCAAGGTGGCTAATAATTTCCGCTGGGTCTGCATGGAATTGATTCCGGCACAGGAGTATAGCCACGATAATCAGATTGTCTATTTATATATCCGGGACATTCACGAAGGCTTTATGACCGATGTGGAAGAAAAAGATTTCCTGACAAGAGGTTTAAACCGCAGAGGATTCCTTCGTCAAGGGAAAATTTTTATGGAAAAAGCCGGACGTGACAAATCCTATTCCGTTCTTTTCTTTAATATCAAAGGTTTCAAGGCAATCAATGAATTTTTCGGCACCAGAGGCGGTGATGAATTGCTGCGTACCATTTATCAGCACTTAAAAAAATCATCTCTACAGCCAATTCTGATTGCACGCTCCGACGGAGACCATTTTTATTGTCTGATCGATGATACAAATCTGAATTATGATGATTTACCGGAGCTTTGTAAGATTACATTTACAAAAGACAATAAAAGCATCCGTGTATATGCCCGCTGCGGAATCTACAATATTACAGATTACTCACTAGATATCAGCACAATGTGCGACTATGCAAAATTAGCTATCAGCCACATTTATGATGAATATCTGAAACCCTATGCGGTATTTGACGATGAGATGCGGTTAAACTATATCATGCATTCGGAAATTCAGGGACAAGTCCATCATGCTCTTACAAACAATGAGTTTGAGGTCTACTACCAGCCGATTGTCGATGCCCACTCCGGAGAAATCACTTCCGCGGAAGCACTGATCCGCTGGAACCATCCGGAACAAGGTATCATCTCCCCCGGAGTATTCATCCCTGTTTTAGAAGAAAGCGGTCGTATTACCCAGGTGGATAGTTTCGTATTGAATGAAGTCCTTTCCTTCCAGAAGGCGCGTAAGAAAGCCGGTTTGAAAATCGTGCCGATTTCCATTAACCTGTCCTGGATGGATTTCTATGACACCAAAATGATGGAGACTATCCTGGAAGAATTGCGCAATGGAGAAAACAATCTGCTGGCACGTTTTGAAGTGACGGAAACTTCTTATGCTGCCCTGTCTGATAACGAAGAAAATATGATTGCCCAGCTTAGAGAAGCCGGTGCGGAAGTGCTGTTAGATGACTTCGGAAGCGGCTACTCCTCTTTCAGTACGTTCAGCGATTATGATTTTGATATCGTGAAGCTGGATATGGGATTTGTCCAAAAAATCGGTGAGGATGGAAAAATCAAAAGCATTATCCATTCTATTATTGATATGTCCCACCATATGGATGCCAAGGTTATTGCAGAAGGTGTGGAGACACAAAATCAGTTAGATTTCCTGCATCGTCACGACTGTGACTATATTCAGGGATATTACTTCTCAAAACCTCTGCCCAAAGAAGATTTTGTAGATGTTTTGGAGAACGGACTGTCCAAGGAATAAAAGATTATAGAAAAAATACGGAGGTACCTTTCATGAAACATCTGATCAGCCCCCTCGATTTGTCCATGGATGAGTTAGACGATATACTTACCTTAGGGCAAAACATTATGGAAAACCCGGAACGATTTTCCCATGTATGTGATGGAAAAAAATTAGCGACTTTATTTTATGAACCAAGCACTCGTACCCGCCTCAGTTTTGAGGCAGCCATGTTAAATCTTGGCGGTAGCGTGCTTGGTTTTTCTTCCGCTGATTCCAGTTCTGCCGCCAAGGGAGAAAGTGTTGCTGACACGATTCGGGTCATTTCCTCCTACGCAGACATTTGTGCCATGCGCCACCCAAAAGAGGGTGCTCCTACTGTGGCTGCCATGCACTCAAGGATTCCGGTCATTAACGCCGGTGACGGCGGGCACAACCACCCTACCCAGACATTGACAGACCTTATCACCATCAAGACTTTGATGGGACGAATGGATAACATGACAGTGGGCATGTGCGGTGACCTGAAATTCGGACGTACCGTCCACTCCTTAATTAATGCTCTGGTGCGCTATCTGAATGTCCGCTTTATATTGATTTCTCCCACGGAGTTGCGGATTCCCGACTATTTGCGACAAGAGGTGTTAATTGACGGAGGTATTGATTTTATAGAGACAAATGAACTGGAAAAATATATGCCGGAACTGGATATTTTATATATGACCCGCGTTCAGAGAGAGCGATTTTTCAATGAGGAGGATTACATCCGTTTGAAGGACAGTTTTATACTGGATGCCGCTAAGATGCGCTATGCCAAAAAAGATATGTATGTATTACATCCTCTCCCACGAGTAAATGAAATTTCTACCGAAGTGGATAACGACCCCCGTGCGGTGTACTTCAAACAGGCGGAATACGGTGTATATGTACGCATGGCTTTGATAATGACACTGTTGGGACTTACTGAATAAGCCGAATGCATCAAGTTATCTATATGTAGAAAACAGAAATAATGACATAACTATCATTTTATATATAGGAGGAAAATCTATGAGTCAAAAAAAGCAGCCGGAACCCGGTGTATTAAATATCGGTGGTCTGAAACAAGGTATTGTGATTGACCATATACAGGCAGGCGGTGCCATGAAAATCTACGAATATCTGAATCTGGAAAAAATGGATTGCTCTGTGGCAATCATCAAAAATGCCCGCAGTAACAAAATGGGCAAAAAAGATATTATTAAGATAGAAGGTCCGCTGGATATAGACTTAAACGTGCTGGGTGTATTAGATCACAATATCACGATAAATATCATTGCAGATAATATCATTACTTCCAAAGGGAAACTGGAGTTACCGGAAACGGTAACGGGTATCATCCGGTGCAGAAATCCTCGCTGTATCACTTCCGTTGAGCAGGAGCTGCCGCATACCTTTAAGCTGACAGATCGAAACAAACGAATATACCGCTGTATTTACTGCGAATCAAAATTCCAGGGCAATTAACGTCTAGAAAAAAAGATTAGGGTGTAAAAAAGCCCCTAATCTTTTTCTTCTAACGCTCTAAAATACTACTCTTTTTTCCTCCATCCCGAACTTCAGCCACATCACAGAAAATCTCCACATCCTTTTTATCATACATCCGATAAAAGTCTTTCAGAATGATATCTATCAGACTGTCCACATCCTCTTTTGTCCTATTCCTTACCAATACGATGCACTGAGCGCTGCTATATCTGCTTGCCATCCCATCCTCCTGTAAGTTTTTACTAACTGCTTTTTGCAGAATGCCAAGCACTTCGTCCCTCTCGTCCACTTCCAGCTTATTTCCCTTCCATGGTTTCGCCATATACATAATAAGATATACAGTCTCTTTATTTTTTTTCATAATCTGGTATATGGATTCGTAAAGCTCATAAAAATCTTCGTGCCCTGCCAGTTCATCCTTGCTCATCTTCTTGCGTCTTTCCATAGCCTCTAACATCTTTTGGAGCTCTGACCGATTAAACTGCGCATCTTCTTTGGCACCAATCACTTCCTTGTAAAAGCCATATCCGTCTTTATAATTCTGCTTCACATGATACATCGCCTTATCCGCTTCCCTCATAAGCTGATAAAGTTCTTTTTTACCGTCTTCACAGAAAGTAATTCCCGCAGAAATACTGAGACTCTCTAACAACTCATCCTTTTCCCGCATATTATTGATTTTTTTGTGGAAATCATCAATCAGGTCCTGTACCTCCTCCGGCTTTGTAATTCCCGGAAGATAAATCATAAATTCATCACCGTCTACACGGGTTACAACACCAAACACGGCAATATCAAGAAGCAGATTTGCCACCGTCTGTAAATAATAATCTCCCCTGCGGAAACCAAAACGACGGTTAATAAGACGCATATTGTCCAGATTCAATAACACCAGACAGCCATTCTTCTGTTTCTCTATTAATTCGGCTGTAAACTTTTCACCGGCAGCACGTTTATATAAACCGGTAAGTTCATCTTTTTCGTCACTTTTATTTGTTTGCTGGGTCTGCCCAATCACAATTTTTTCTAACAGGCGGCTTCCCATACCCACAAGTGTGGAATCCTCTTCCGGCTCGGATGTATGCGCATTCCAGATTTCATCCTGTTCCAAATAAGGCATAAATGCCTCCACAATCTCCGGATCAAACTGCGTACCACTGCATCTTTTAATCTCCTCAATAATACTTTCTCTGTCCAGATGCTTTCGATAGACACGGTTACTGTTCATGGCATCAAAGGCATCTGCCAATCCGATGATTCGGGCTATCTGAGGAATCACCTTTCCCTCCAGACCCTTTGGATATCCCTTGCCGTCATATCTCTCATGATGATATTTTGCTCCCACATCCAAATCCGGCAGCAAACCGATATCTTTCAGAATATCTCCGCCAATCGTCGTATGCTGTTTCATCAGTTCATATTCTTCGTTGGTCAGTTTTCCCGGTTTATTCAATACCGCGTCCGGCACACCGATTTTTCCGATATCATGCAGGAGCGCAACATAACGGATATTCAACACTTCTTCTTCAGACATCCCCATGCTTGCGGCAATTTCAGCAGAATAATCCGACACTCTCTTAGAATGTCCTCGCGTGTACTCATCTTTGGCATCTATGGTATTGGCGATTGCCTCAATCGTCTGCAGGGTCATTTGCTGAATTTCCTGTGATTTCGCATCCAATTCCCACATATACTCCAGATTTTTCTTACGGGAGCTATCGTACATACGGGAAGCCAAATGTGAAGCCGCGAAGCAATAGATAATAACAGCAAGCTGGATTTCTATATCCTTACTGTTCTGTACCGTAATTTCTCCATTTAGGAAGTGAACCCCGATAAAAAATGCGTTGACAGCCAGTGCCGCCACTCCGGTCCAAAAGATGAGCTTCGGCTGATGGAAGAGAATCAAAAAGGCAAGCATTGGCAGGATATAGGTGAATACCAACATGGTACTACCGGTATATAAGCTGAATATATACATGATAAAATACCCTGAGACAATCCAATACCGCAGTCTCGGATTATCCGGGTTTTTCCCGTATAATATCGCACATAACAGTGCCGGAATTCCCGTCACCATGATAAACAGTACAACATATCCTATCGTGCGCTCATGCTTTACGACCTCAAATGAATATGCGACAGCTAAAATAGCCACAATCGCTGTCCACCCCAGAATCAGATTCCGGTTTATTTCTCTTTCATTGGTATCCATAAACTACTCACACTTTCCTTCCTGTCAACTATAACTTTTTCTTTGGTTTTTCCTTTATGGAACCCTCAAAATCCCTTGAAATTATGACAGACCCGTAATCCTTCCGTCATCATTTACATCAATCCGTTCTGCCGCCGGATGCAGCGGAAGTCCCGGCATCGTCATGACCGTGCCGGTAATCGCCACCACAAAACCTGCACCGGCAGATGCATACACTTCACGAATCGTCACTTCAAAATCCTTTGGTCGTCCCAGTTTAGATGGGTCATCCGAAAGGGAATACTGATTCTTTGCCATGCAGACCGGCGTATCACCATAACCCAGTTTTTCTAATCGCTCGATTGCCTGAGCCGCTGCCGGAGCATAGTTTACTCCGGACGCTCCGTATATTTCCTTTGCAATGGTTTCAATCTTTTCACGAATCGGCAATTTCTCGTCATACAACGGTGTATAACCGCTTTCTTTTGTCTCCAATGTATGCAGCAATTGATTCGCCAGCTCCACACCGCCTTCACCGCCTTTCTCCCATACTTCCGAAAGGGCAAAGTCACAGCCGCGAGCCTCACAAAACTCTTTCACATAGGCAAGCTCTGCATCGGTATCTGACACAAATCGATTCAATGTCACCACACAAGGAACATTGTATTTCGCAATATTTTCGATATGCTTTTCCAAATTGACAATTCCCGCTTTCAAAGCTTCCAGATTTTCCTCATTCAAATCCGCTTTGGCAACCCCGCCATTATATTTCAGAGCACGTACAGTGGCTACCAGCACCACGGCATCCGGCTTTAATCCTGCCATGCGACACTTGATATCCAGAAACTTCTCCGCTCCCAAATCTGCACCAAAACCTGCCTCCGTAATGACATAATCCGCCAATTTTAACGCTGTCTTTGTGGCACGGACACTGTTACAACCGTGGGCGATATTGGCAAAAGGTCCGCCATGAACCAATGCCGGAGTATTCTCCACCGTCTGAATCAGATTGGGTTTAATCGCGTCCTTTAACAGAGCCGCCATGGAACCTACTGCATTTATCTGTCCCGCTGTCACCGGCTCACCGTCATAGCTATACGCCACGATAATGCGTGACAGGCGCTCCTTCAAATCCTTCATATTTTCTGCCAGACAAAGAATCGCCATTATCTCGGATGCAACAGAAATAATAAAGTGATCCTCTCTCACAACACCATCCACCGGACGTCCCAGACCAACTACAATATTTCTGAGAACCCGGTCATTCATGTCTACACATCGCTTCCAAACCACCTGATTCGGGTCAATCCGCAGTGTATTTCCCTGCATGATATGGTTATCTAACATTGCCGCCAGCAAATTATTCGCAGAGGTAATGGCATGAAAATCACCGGTAAAGTGCAGATTCAAATCCTCCATGGGTACTACCTGTGCATAGCCACCACCGGCAGCACCTCCCTTAATACCAAAGCAAGGTCCCAAAGAAGGCTCTCTGAGAGCAATTACCGCTTTCTTTCCCAACTTACCCATTGCCTGACCAATACCCACTGTGGTAGTCGTCTTCCCCTCACCTGCCGGGGTGGGATTAATGGCTGTGACCAGAACCAGTTTCCCGTCCTTATGGTCTTTTATCCGATCCCAAAGTTCATCTCCCAGTTTCGCTTTATATTTCCCATAATACTCTAATTCGTCTTCGGGGATGTCAAGCTGTGCTGCCACCTCACCGATGTGAATCATCTTTGCTTCCTGTGCAATTTGAATATCTGATTTCATGGATTACCTCCGTTTCTCTTATCCTATTCCAATATCATATCTCAATTATAGTATTTGTGCAAGCCACGCCACATAGTCCTTTACAATATCTTTATCGCTACAGGCATAGAGCATGCGACTTCCCACCATTTCTTCCACTTCGTTAAACACTAACTGACCCCTCCTGTCGAGGAAAAAATCAATACCTGCCATGGCAAGAGCCTCTCCTCCCATACAATCTATATAATCCTGCACTTCTCGATACTGCTCCGGCGAAAGGAAATATTCACTAACGGTCCCTCCCATAGAATAATTGGAGCGAAAATCCCCCTTCCCCTGCCGTAAAACGGAGTGGTATACTTCTCCTCCCAAAATATATACTCTGATATCCCGGCTGTCACAGTCTATCATTGGTTGACACAATATTTTTTTCCCGGCAAGTACCGCTGGACATTTGATTTCTTTTTTAATTTGGCTTAAGGAGTTTTTTTCGACAGATATCGCCTGAACCTCTTCCTTTTCCATGAAATCTTTTATCAGAAATACCTCCTGCCCTCCGTGTCCGTCTACCGTCTTAACAACGATATCTCTCCCCGTAAGGGAATTTTCTTTCCGCCATACGTTTATCTTGTCCCAAAAAACGGACTCATCTCGACTGTCCTCCGGCAAGAGCACCAGACTATCTGGTATGCGTAAATTCCTCTTACCCGTCCGGTTTTCCTGTAAAATACGCAGCGTCTCTGCCTTGTCATTTCCCATACGCACTAACTCCGTCCGATGAAAAACCGGAATATGATGCCTCTCATAATATGCGCTCACACGGTAATCCCTGGTCCGGTTCAAGACAAAATCCGGCTGGGGGAGAGAGCGGTAATTATCGATCGTACAGGAAATAAATTCCAGACCTTGCTGCTCCCCGGCTCTCTGAAACATTTCCACAAATATACTGTTTTTTTGTAATTCGGATGGTTGATATATGATATAACCTGTTTTTTTCATGAATGCCCCGTATGTTGTTTTTAAATCTCAATTTTCGTTTAAACCCTGTTTCGCAATACGTCGGTCAGCATGATTCCGCCAATTGTTCCAAAATATATTCCATAATGCAATCTGCCGTATTGACACCGGTACAATCTGCTATATTGCGAAAATGTGCATTAGAATTCACTTCACACAACATGGCGGCCGGTGCCTCTTCCCCATCAGCAAAAAGCAAATCCACTCCGGCAAAAGATAAACCAAGTGCTTTTGTCGCCGCAATTGCAATGGTACATTCCGGAGTCGAAGGCGTATAGGCTTCCATCGTCCCTCCATTCGAGAGGTTAGCACGAAAATCCCCCTGTCCGGAGCGACGTTTCATCGCTGCTACCACCTTGTCACCTACCACCTGTAACCGTACATCCACTCCATGGCTTTTTACAATGTATTTTTGATACATAAACGGTCTGCCTGCCAATTTTCGTGTATATGACAACACTTCATCCCTGTCGTGCGCCAAATATACCTGCTGTCCGAAAGAGCCAAAGCATTCTTTAACGACGAGGGGCAGGGATAATCTCTGTATCACATGCTCTGCAAACTCTGTCTCCCCGTAATCAATTCCCGTATAGGTCATAGGAGCCACAATGGTAGGAATCAGGGGAAACGCCTCACCTTTCCCATTATCAAAGCACATTCTGCTATTTTGTAACACACGATAAGTTTCGCTTTTATCATCACATGCCGCTATACTCCGGGGTGTGTTAAAAATAGGAATATTATGACTGTGACAAAAATCCTGCAAGCGATTTCCCAAGCGGATATCCTTATCCCAAAAAATAATAAAGGAATAGTCCTTCAGCCGGTTCTCCCAGCCATTCATAAGAACTTCTTCACAGTTTCCATAGGTGAGCAGCAACCATGCATTCTCCCATAAATCCAGAGTGACATGCCTCCTCTTTGCCGCCTCCTGCAGCCACTCATAATGCTCCACAAACTTATCTGTGCGAAGGAAAGAATTCGTAATAACCACTCCCCGGCACAATTCGTTCTCTGCCATACACAACCTCTTTTAATCTAAGCTGTCAATCAAATCTGCCATGGGATCCTCCGTGGCTGTCACTTCCCTTTCTACACTCTCCAGCATATCATCCGGCTGTAGCTGTGACACGGCTCCCCCTAACAGATATTGTTCAAACTCCTCCATACTCATAATGACCTTACGCGGTTTAGTTCCCTCTGCCGGACCGACCACTCCCGCTTTATGCAGTTGGTCAATAATACGACCGGCACGGTTAAATCCAATGGAAAATCTCCGCTGCAACTGCCCCGCTGCCGCCCTCTGAGACTCTATGACAAAACGTCCCGCATCCGCAAAATATTCATCTTCATCTGACTTGGCAGATGGTTTTTCTACATCAGTAGTATCAGCTTCTTCCTGAAACTCGGTCACTGCATGATTATATTCGGGTTCCTCATTAGCTTCCCTTAAGAAATCTACCACATCGCTAACTTCCTTGTCCGACACAAAAGCACCTTGTACACGCACCGGCTCTGATTCCCCGGATGGGAAAAATAACATATCTCCCTTACCAATCAGTTTTTCGGCACCGCTTTTGTCCAGTATCGTGCGTGAATCAATAGCAGAAGATACCGAAAAAGCGATACGGGACGGAATATTTGCCTTGATGACACCGGTGATAACGTTGACCGATGGTCGCTGTGTCGCCAACACCAGATGTATTCCGGCTGCTCTGGCGAGCTGTGCCAGACGACATACGGCGTCCTCCACCTCTTTGGATGCCACCATCATCAAATCTGCAAACTCGTCCACTATAATAACCAGAGACGGCATTTTTTCGTATGGTGTCCCCTCCGTATTATCTACAGTCTGTATTTTCTGGTTGTAGCCGGTAATGTTGCGCACACCCAGTTCCTTGAACTTATTGTACCTCTCCATCATCTCACGTACCGCCCAGTTCAAAGACGCTGCCGCCTCCTTGGGATCTGTCACTACAGGACAGAACAGATGGGGGATTCCGTTATATACACTAAGCTCCACCACTTTCGGGTCAATCATGATCAATTTGACATCCGAAGGGTCAGCCTTATACAAAATACTCATAATCAGTGTATTGATACATACGGATTTACCGGAGCCTGTAGCACCGGCAATGAGCAGATGCGGCATCTTGGCAATATCTGTCATAATCCGCTTTCCGGCAATATCTTTGCCCACGGCAAACGTCACCGGGGATTTTGCCTTCTTGAAGTCATTTCCCTCCAGCAATTCCCTGAAAAATACCGGACTGGACTCAGGGTTAGGAACCTCAATTCCCACTGCCGCCTTTCCCGGAATCGGTGCCTCAATACGAATGCTCGCCGCCGCCAGGCTCAATTTCAGATCATCTGCCAGATTGGTGATTTTATTGACCCGGACACCCTGCTCCGGCAACACCTCATAGCGCGTCACCGTGGGACCACAGGTCACTGCACCCATAGATACATTCACATTAAAACTCTGCAACGTCTCCTGAAGACGGGATGCCGTGTTGCGCAATTCTTCATCACTGATTCTGCCGGGAACATCCTTCGGCACGGACAACATCTCAATGGGTGGAAACTGATATGGTTTTTTCGGTTTCTTTTCCTTATCCGATTTTTCCATTGACTTCGCTGCCGATGCACCGGCTGTACTACTTCCGCTGTCCTTCTTTTTACGTGATACACCACGAGTTTTTTTCTGAGTGGATGGGGTTACATCCGTAACCTCCTCCTTCGGTGCAAAAGAATTCATCGGTTTTCCGACCACCGTTCCCGATGTCAGAGAATCCTCCAGTTCCTCTGCCAGCTCTGCCAAATCTTCTTCTGACAATTCCATGGACGACTCAGAGCGAAGGGATGAAGTAATGGTCTCCGATAACGGTCTTTTATCACCGTCTGCATCTGACGCATTACCATCTCCGAACTTACGCTGAAGCTCTTCTCGATAAATAGGAATGTGGGAAACTTCTTTCGCCTTATTTACTTCTGTCATATGAGCATCATCCACAGGCAGATTTTCCTGTGCCGACATATTTTCTGCGATTCCGGAATCAATAGACATTCCACGAGCCGGAAGAATTTCCTCCATGCCGTTTTTCTTGTCCGAAGTCATTGATGTCACTTTCCTGCGTTGATCTTCTGCCTCCTGTCTGTCAATCTGATCATTCATCTGCTGCAGATTTACGGACTGCATTTTACGGTCAGAATACAGTTTTTTTCTGTTTTTAGGAGGACGCACCTGATATGACGGCTCTGTATAGTCTTCCTCCTGACGGATCACCTCATAAGCGGCTCCCATCTCTTTATAATATGCGTTACGTTTTCGCAACATTGCCATCCATTCCATTCCATAGAAAGCATACACGGCAATCAGCAGCAGGGCAATCAGCACACACCCGCTTCCTACGTTACCCAAAAGTGCTGTAAAGACATGATTAATTCCCCTTCCGACAACACCACCGCTCCATTTGCCGTGATGAAGTGTCTCCGCAAACGCCTGTGTTATACTTTTCCCGACACCGCTTCCCGATTTATGGAACTGCTGGTAATAATCGGTCAAGATTTTATTCCCTATCAATAAATCGCTGAGTCCCATTAAGGCAAACAAAGCCACCATAGCACTAATAATTTTTCGTAAAACCCGCTTGTCTTTCGGATTAACCATGCTGAAAATAAACGCCAACACCACACATGTCGGCATGAGCCATGCCAGCCATCCAAACAAACCAAACAATCCGCCACCGATTACCGTGCCAACACGTCCCGCCAGTCCCAGAAAACTTATGTAGCACAAAATAGCCAGGGCGCAAAATACAAGCAGTATCATTCCTTGCTCGAAGGCAAGATGATCCTGATACTCGTTCATTTCATCAACAGAGCGGGAAGGCTTTTTATCAGATTTTGCTTGGGTTTCCTGCTTTGTCTTTCGTCCTGAAGAAGATCCCGTATTCTTTTTGGCAGATTGCTTCTGTTTGCCGGAGGAACCTCCGGAACGCTTCGGAGCATCCGCATTTTTCTTCTTTTTTGACGCAGTCACATTTCCTGCCATACCTGCCTCCAACTTTCCATACTGATTAAGATGTGCTTCACGCGCTGCACACCGTGTCAGATTATACTATGTATTATGATAAAACAGCGTAACCTACTGTAAGAGCACCTGCCAGTGCACAATAGACCGCAAATATCCTGTATTTTTTCCCTTGAATCAGTCGCATCATCACACAGATAGATAAATATCCCACAATGGCTGAAATAACCGTTGCAATCGCACACGCCGGAATGTCTGCCTTAGGAATGGACACCTCTCCGATATCTTTTAACTCCAACACAACAGCGCCAAGCACTGCCGGTATGGACATGATAAAAGAATATTTCACGGCAAAGCGTTTCTCATAGCCGCAGAGCAGGCATGCCGTAATCGTCGTTCCTGAGCGGGATAATCCCGGCATCGTAGCAATTCCCTGTGAAATTCCCACCAGTGTAGCATTGAGATAGGAAGCATCCTTGGGGCGCTTCTCTCCATCATCCGCCAAATCTGCAATGACCAAAAAAGCAGCCGTGATAAGCAGACAGATTCCCGGAACAATTACCATTGTCCCTGCTAACTCCACTGTATCTTTGAATAAATACCCAATAATACCCGTAGGAATCGTTGATACGATAATCAACATCACAAATTTTCGGTAAGAGCTTCGGACAATCCGGCGATATCGACGCTCTTTCGTGACAAATCCCCGAAACCAGATACCGATATTAGCAAATACATCTCCGATTATATGTACACCTTCCACAATCAATCGTCGAATATCTTTCCAAAACGCAACAAATATGGCAAGCAATGTTCCAAAGTGCAGCATGACATCAAAAAACATTCCGCCACCACCTAAATCTACATGCATTATTTCTTTTAGGATTACCAGATGTCCGGAACTGCTAATTGGCAAAAATTCCGCCAACCCCTGTATAAATCCTAATACAATTCCTTTCCAAATCGGCATATTTCCCTCCATTTCGCATTTATCTTTCTCTTTTTCCCATAGATATTTAAAGTATATCACAAAACAACATATCACTTCAAGTATTGTAGCAAAAAAATCCGAACCTTTGTTCCTTTCATATGTTATTACCCCTCTGATGTCCGGTTATTTTCATGTTTTTTTTCATGTTGCGGATTTCCGTTCTTTTCGTCAATCAACTCGTGCATTTTTTGCAGAGCCTCAGCAATTCCTCCGGTACGTTGGTACAATCCTGCCTCCACTGCCTGATTTCCCACGAGAATCGTCCCTAAATCTCTGGTCAGTATCCCCGGAGCTACCATCCATTTTTCCAACGTTTCCTTTCCCACTCTGGAATGCCCGGCGATAAATCCGGTAATCCTCTCCTGAATCAGGCGAAAATACTCATAAGTCTGGGGTGCCCCCAACACCATACCACTTAAACGCACCGGATGGATAATGACGGTGGCTGAAGGAGCAATCACCGTATAATCCACTGCTACGGACAACGGTACTCCAATAGAATGACTATCCCCTACTACCAATGCCACCGTAGGTTTGGACAATCCCGCTATCATTTCTGCCAATGCCAAACCGCAAGAAACATCTCCTCCCACCGTATTGATCAAAAACAGTATACCGTCTACAGACGTACTTTGCTCTAACGATGCCAAAATAGGCAACATGTGCTCATATTTTGTCGTCTTAGTCTGGCTTCCTGCTGACTCGTGCCCCTCTACTTCACCGATAATAGATATTAACTGTATTTGATGTCCTGTCTCATCATCCTTCAATAGACGCATCCCATATTCCTTAATTTCATCATCCATAATTTTCTCCATTCTCCACCTACCTAATGGCAGTACAAAATTAAAATATAATATTTCCCTACATTCTCAATAAATAATTTCATCCTAACGAAAAAGAACCTGTAGAATAGTTTCTACAGATTCTTTTTCGTTTATTCTTATTTTAATTTTTTTGTGGAAAAGAATCAGATTTAAGCAACCTTTTTCAGTTTTTATTTTTCTTCACGAAACAGCCCTACTGTTTTTTGTAATTCCTCCATTAATTCTCCCATACGGGTTGCCTGCTCCCTGGTACGATTACCAATTTCAGAAGCCTCTGTCGTATTTGCCACCACTTCTTCACTGACTGAACTAATATCGGAGATACTCTCCACAATTGAATCATTCGCTGTCATAATCTGATCAATTTCCCCGGATACCGTATTCACATCCTTATGTAGCTTCTCCATCTTATCACGAATCTGAGAGAAATCTTTTTCCGTTACATGAATCAAATCCTTCTCCTGCTCAGAAGCATTCAAGACCTCTGTAATCCTTGCTTTGGTTTCTGTGGCATTTCCCTGTAATTCCTGCGTAAGATGCGAGATTCCCTCGGTCAATGTCCTTGTTTCCTCTGCCAGCACACGAATCTGCTCTGCCACGACTGCAAACCCTCTACCGGCCTCACCGGCTCTGGCACTTTCAATAGAAGCATTCAAAGCCAGCATATTCGTCTGACTGGAAATATCGAAAATATTCTGTGTAATCTCTGCTACTTTATTTGTATTTGTCGTCAAAGCCTCCATCAAAAGATTTACTTGTTGGTTAGATTCTGAAATCACATCAGCCTGCCGCAACAGGTCACGCATAGAATCACGTCCCTTATCCACCGCCTCCATGCTCTCTTGTGCCACTTCTTCCATCTGTGCAGAACGGGTTCTGGTTTTTGTAATCATTTCCTGAATCTGCGTTGTCATGATTGTCTGCTGCTCGATACTCTTTGCGTTTGCTCCATTACCCGAGGCAATTTCCTCTAACGCATTCGCCGTATTGGCTGTAGCAGTCTGCAATTCATGCAACATATCTGCAGCAGAGCCGGATTCTTCCTTAACCTTTGCGGAAATCTTCAACACTTCCTGCAATAAATTTTCAGAACTCTCCTGATGCTGCAAGACCGTGTTCAGCTTTTTGCTATTAAAAAGATTCGCCAGACGAGTAGCTGCACAAATCAGACCCATAGTCACAATAACAGTACCCAGATGCAACAAAATGGTAGTGACATCTACTTCTGCTCCCGATGCCATATGTCCCTGTACAATACAACGGATGATATAGGCAACATTAATAATACTAACTCCAACCGCAACCCGTATCATAAATTTATAATCAAAATACAAAATAAATATACTGGCTATCGGGAAAATAAGCGCATAAATCAAATCATTACTTGCTATATACAGGCAAAACACATACAATACCGCATATCCATAGGCGGCACTGCGCTTCATCATAGGGGTAGCATGGTCCCTGAAATAAAATATACCATTAATAACCAAGGAGATGATTACCATTCCCGATGCCGATATTCCAAACAAAAAAGGAAATGTCCCCTCAATCGACTCTTTCAAATAACCGGTCAGCATAAACATCGCAACTATGGTGGTACCGATCAAAACCAGTTTATTGGTCTTGCTTAGTTCCCACTTTTCTTCTTCCGTCATCTCTGTTATCTCCTTTCTCATTCCGGAATTACCCGATAAACAATATAACACATCCCCACCGCTTTCACAAGTATTTATAGGTTTGCATTAGAGGCTGTGAAAGTATTTTTTTCATGCAGAATGAAAAATGTCAATTCCACTTGTAATTGCAAGGGAAGTCTTATGAAATGATATAAAAGGTAAAGAAGAACAAACTGCTATAAATTTAGTATTTGTGCAATGTTGCTGAGATTTTGATAACAAAAAAAGGTCATTAAATACCTTGAAAAGTCAGGAAACAAAATTATAATTTATTATTAATATCCCCCTGTGAGGATAACCGTTTTATTATGATTCCTCCCATAAGACCAATAGCCGCCCCCGCCACTGTCCCTGCGAGGAGCAAAAAGGGAAAATAATAAATCAATACCCCTGTCTGCAAAACACAGGCAGCTACAAGTAATTGCCCCACGTTGTGACCGACACCGCCGGCAATGCTTACTCCGTATACGGAAAATTTCTTTGTCTTTTTCAAGAGTACCATCACCAGGAAGCTAAGCATTCCTCCCGCCATACTGTACAACATTGTGGACAGACTTCCGAATGTAATTCCGCACAACACAATACGTACAAAAGAAATTCCAAAGGCAGTCGGAATGCCAAGCAGGTATAATGCAAATACCGTAACCAAATTAGACAATCCCAGTTTAATACCCGGTATTCCCAAGGAAACAGGCACCAGAAATTCCAAATAACTAAACACCATTGCCAACGCTACCAGCATACCAATCTGTGCAATTTTATGTGATTTCATGGTATTATTCACGCACATCCTTGATACTGAAGCTCATGCGCCCCATCTTATCTTTACCTAAGCAGACAACCTTTACACGGTCGCCCAATGTCAGTACATCTTCCACATGATTGATGCGCTCATTGGCAATCTTGGAAATGTGAACCATTCCCTCCTTGCCCGGTGCAAACTCAATAAATGCTCCGAATTCTTTGATGCTGACCACTTCACCCTCTAAAATCTGTCCTTCATAGTGGTCGGTTACGATGATATCAATCAATCGGACTGCTTCCTGCATCATCGCCTCATCTTCACCGCAGACAGAAACACAACCCTCATCGGTAATATCAATCTTCACTCCTGTCATTTCAATCAATGTGTTAATCGTCTTTCCACGCTGTCCGACCACATCACCAATCTTTTGCGGATCAATCTGAATCTGGATAATCTTAGGTGCATACTTACCGACCTTCTCACGCGGAGCACTGATAGCCGGAAGCATAACCTCATCTAAAATATACATTCTCGCTTCACGGGTACGACGTATCGCTTCCTCCACAATCGGACGGGTCAGACCGTGAATCTTAATATCCATCTGAATTGCCGTAATACCGTCTTTCGTACCTGCCACCTTAAAGTCCATATCTCCGAAGAAATCCTCCAGACCTTGAATATCTGTCAAAACCAGATACTCATCGTCTGTATCTCCGGTAACCAGACCACAGGAAATACCGGCAACCGGCTTTGAAATCGGAACACCAGCCGCCATGAGCGACATGGTAGATGCACAAATACTTGCCTGAGATGTAGAACCGTTAGACTCAAAGGTCTCAGAAACAGTACGAATTGCATACGGGAACTTCTCTGTATCCGGAAGTACCGGAAGCAGCGCTCTCTCTGCCAAAGCTCCATGACCAATCTCACGACGTCCCGGACCACGGCTCGGCTTGGTCTCACCTACCGAATAAGACGGGAAGTTATAATGATGCATATATCTTTTACTGGTCTTGTTTGGATCTAAACCATCAATGCGCTGAGATTCGGAAAGCGGTGCTAGCGTAGTAAGGGTACAAATCTGCGTCTGTCCACGAGTAAACATAGCAGAACCATGTACACGGGGAATCAGATCAACCTCTGCAGCAAGAGGACGAATCTGGTCAATTGCCCTTCCGTCCGGACGCTTATGATCAACTAAAATCATCTTACGAACCGTCTTTTTCTGATACTGATACACTGCCTCATCCAAAATTTCCAGCCAATCCTCTTTATCAGCAAAAGCCTCTGCCAGCTTGTCCGTCACATTGCGCACATTCTCCTCACGAGTCTGTTTATCATCAGAGAATACAGCAACCTCCATCTCTGCCGGAGGCACAATCTCCTTAATAGCTGTAAACATTTCCTCCGGAATCGCACAGCTTGTATATTCATGTTTTGGCTTACCAACTTCCGCTACGATTTGGTCGATAAATTTAATAATCTCCTGATTAATCTCATGACAACGATAAATAGCATCTAACATCTTGTCCTCAGGAACTTCATTAGCACCCGCCTCAATCATAATGACTTTCTCACGGGTAGAAGCCACTGTCAGACGCATATCTCCATTACCCCACTGCTCCTGATTCGGATTGACAATAAATTCTCCGTCTACCAGCCCCATCTGTGTCGTAGCACAGGGACCTGCAAAAGGAATATCGGAAATGCTGGTAGCTACTGCAGAACCAATCATAGCAACCAACTCCGGACGACACTCTGGATCCACAGAAAGCACCAGATTATTTAATGAACAATCATTGCGGTAATCTTTCGGGAATAACGGGCGCATCGGACGGTCAATAACACGTGCTGTCAGTACGGCATTCTCGGATGCCTTACCCTCTCGCTTATTAAAGCCTCCCGGAATCTTTCCTACTGAGTACATTTTCTCCTCAAACTCAACGGACAGAGGGAAGAAATCAATACCCTCCCTGGGCTTCTCAGAAGCCGTTGCGGTACAAAGTACCGTTGTGTCACCATAGTGCATCAGTGCTGCACCATTCGCCTGCTTAGCCACACGTCCGATATCAATGGACAATGTTCTGCCTGCAAGCTCCATGGAATAAGTCTTGTATGACATACTTTACCTCATTTCTGCGCTGTCTGCATATTCAGTAAACCCATGCCACAGCGCACTTTCACAGGTTTACCGATGCAGGCATAGCCGAAACAACTGAAAAAACAACCTGCTCAGATTCTCTTTTCAGAAGTCTCGGGAACCGCCTGCACACCATCTACAAATATAACACAAACAAAGGGGTTGTGCAAGGAAAAAGAGGAAAACTGCATAGTGTACCCCGGCAAAAAACACTGTGCAGCAATCCACCCCGATAATGAAAAAGAACCGGCAGCAAAAGCCGCCGATTCCCCACTTAATCTGAATTATTTTCTCAAACCGAGCTTTTCAATCAGTGCACGGTAACCTTCCAAATCCTTCTTCTGAAGATACGCTAACAGGTTACGTCTCTGACCGATCATCTTCAACATACCACGTCTGGAATGATGATCTTTCTTATTTACCTTTAAGTGCTCTGTCAACTCGCGAATACGCTCTGTCAGAATGGCAATCTGTACCTCCGGTGAACCCGTATCCTGCGGGGTGCGACCATAAGTCTTGATAATCTCTGCTTTCTTCTCTTTGCTAATCATAATTTTATCCTCCTAGATATAAATATTTCACCAGTCACCAAGAGGTGGACGGAGTGACCATTCTCCGAGTGACGGTAGTTATTACAACTTCTGTGTCATACTATCATAAAACATAGTTTCTGTAAAGAGGGAAATTGGGGATAAATATCAATTTACTATTCACGGTTCACTCCTTTCAAGCAAGCTTGACGAATGTATATATATTCTCAAATCAGCCGTGAATAGTAACTATTTTTCCATCTTCCAGAACGCTGCGGAATATGGTGGCAGTTCACTTCCCCCACCGAAATCATGAGGCTTTCCGCTAATCAAATCATCTGCCATACCACATCCCGCATCGAAATGTGCAGTATATGGCTGATCTGAAGCATTAATCGCTACCAAGACTCGCTCTCCCTCACAGGCACGCTCAAAAATACACTGCTCATTGTTCAGTATAATATGACGGTAAGCTCCATAATTCAATGCCTTGCTATTCTTCTTTGCCTCTGCCAATTTACTGATCCACTCCGCCAGTTCACCAAACTCCGGCTTTTCAAAGCAGGCACGCAGAGCCGGGTCTCCCTCACTCTTATCCGCTTTTACACCCCACTCACTTCCGTAGTAGACACATGGAATACCCGGCATACCAAATGCCATGGCATATATGAGCGGCAGATGTTTTTCATTCGTCAAATTACTGGCGATGCGGCTTACATCATGATTATCTACGAAACTCAACAAATGCATTCCCTTGTACAAAGTCCACTCCTCCGGTCCGTACTGTCTCGCCAGGGAATGACATATCTCAAACAGATTCATGCTGTTAAAGCTGGAATGCAATCCCTTATAGCACTCATAATTAGTCACGGAATGGCACATCTCCTCATTAGCCCACTGCTTGTAATCTCCATGCAAAGTCTCTCCCACAATGAAAAAATCTTCCTTCAGGGAATCCGTAAACTGGCGCAGTCTTTTCAGGAAATTTAAGTCCAGACAATATGCCACATCCAGACGAAGACCATCAATATCAAAGGTATCCACCCAAAATTTTACCGCATCAAAAATATGCTGGATGACCTCCTCATTTTGTAAATTTAATTTTACTAAATCATAGTTTCCTTCCCAGCCCTCATACCAAAGACCGTCATTGTAATGAGAATTACCACCAAAATCAATATGGAACCAATCCCGGTATCTGGAATTTTCTCTGTTTTGTAACACATCCTGGAACGCCCAGAATCCACGTCCCACATGGTTAAACACACCGTCCAGAACCACACGGATACCTGCCTCATGCAAAGCTTTACATACCTTCACAAAGTCTTCATTCGTTCCCAGCCTGCAATCTATTTTTTTATAGTCCCTGGTATTATATCCATGGGTATCCGATTCAAATACCGGAGAAAAATAAATGGCATTTGCCCCCAGTTTCTCGATATGCGGAATCCAGTCAATCACCTTAAGGATACGCGAATTTGTCTCCCCGTCGTTCTCAAAAGGTGCACCGCAAAATCCCAACGGATAAATCTGATAAAATACACTTTCATATGCCCACATAACATGTCCTCCATTTTAGTTTCTTGACTTAAGTGCCCAAAGAAGCTTTGGTCACTTAAGTCTTTTTTGACAGACTAATGCGTAAATTTTATCACAACACTCTGTATAATGCAAGGACTATTGCTCCCATCTGTCCCCCTCCTCTAAGATCACTTCTCCCTGTCTTTCAATCTCTAAACTATCCTCTGTCACGGCACATCCCATGCAAAGTAATTCCACCCCTGCCTGCCGTGCCTCTGCCAACGCTACGGCAAATTCTTCATGGGTCTTTCTATTGGGAGAAACTTGCTGAACTCCCTCCATTTGCAGCACGAACAACAGCCCCGTCTTCCAGTCCTCTTCCGTCGCATGTATCAATTCATGAATATGTTTTATGCCACGGATAGTAGGAGCATCCGGAAACCATGCTCTCCCTTCTCGTTCCAGGGTAACTCCTTTTACCTCCAAAAGCCAACGGGTTCCATCTCGTAGTTCCATCATAAAATCCAAACGGGACTGTCCATAGGTGTATTCCGGACGTAACTTAAGGATTTCTCCAAATGGCTGCTGTCTCTCCAGCCATTCTCTGACCACTTGATTCGGAGCTTGACTATCTATATTAAAAAGAAGTTCTTTTCCATCTTCATATTTTCGGTATACAGCGATCAGATCATAGCGGGTCTTGCGCGCCGGATTGTCCGCTTCTGCCAGAATGACACGGACTCCCTCCAATAAAAGTTCTCCACATCTTCCTGTATTTTTCACATGCACAGTTTCCTTTTTTCCATTCAACAGCACTTCTGCCACGAAACGGTTATTACGCCGCAGAAATGTTGCCGTAACTATTTTACGATATCTCATGGTATATCTCATCCCTTTATTTATTCATCTTTCATTTTAGGCATCTTCGCAGGATAAGATGGTGAAACCCCATTGGAAAACAAAAACTGACTTTGAGAGCAGTCTTTCAGTAATTGTGTCACGTAAGAAGGGGAAATCCCCAGCTCATCTGCAATATCTTTTTGCTTCATTCCGCTCTGTTTCATGGCAATTATATCCTCTCGATATTCATCTTTCTTTTTTCTATGGAGCAGATTTGAAATTTTTTCTGACAAGCGCAAAATGTATACCTTCCAGTCCGCCAATATCACTATTCTTGTTGGATGATTTCAAGGCCTCTTTCTTCACCCTGCATACCGCCGGCATCCTTTCTTTTCTTTTTTCGTTTTCGTATCCCCATGACCACCGCCACAACTATGATTATCAGAACAGTGCAGTAAAAGATAATCGTATTTCTTCGATATTTCCCAACATTTTTCATCCAGATTCTAGCTTTTTTAGCTTCATCAGTACTGTTTCTCATGGACGCACCAAATTTCTTTTCTAATTTTTCAAGTACCCAGGAGGGCAATCCATCGTCCTCCGGAAAAGACCGGATATTATCATATTTATGTAGAATATAATAGGGATGACCAAAAATATTATTATCATAACAGACAGCATCCGGTACCCAGGTATCAATAAGAACCATATGATCACCTACATGCAAGCCCACCCATTTCCATTTCATAAATACAACTGTTCCAAAAATAGAAACATACCACTCATGGCTGTTTTCCGTGTCATGGATATCACTCGGAGCGGGCACATATCCGCTAGAAGTATAATAGTTAACCGCACTCGTATTGGGGGCATTTGTGTATCCATGCCAAGTATCCATAAAACCAAACATAGTGAACCAGCGGTTATCCGCATAATAAAATCCTCGCAGCGTGATGGTATTATAGATAAAAAACATGACCAGCAGTCCGAATATCACATAGTATCTTTTTTTCACCCCTTTAATCTTACCTAAAAATCCTTTCATCTTCTCCTGTAATTTACTTTTCTTTTTTTCATTTTCCATAACAATTTCTTCCTCAAATCTTGTATAACAGTGCTAATTTAAAATCAAAACCAACAAATTCCCCCTTCTGTTAAAACTGCATCCAACGGGACATCATGACTTTCACATTGCAATGATTCAATCAATTGAAAAGAAAATGCATATCCTATTTTCAGGACACCTCTTATTGTGTTTTCATTTTCTGTCACAGGCTGCACTTTAGTGTCCATAATTCCTTCCAGATAGCGGTCATAATATCCCGCACCATATCCTGCACGATTTCCCTGTCTGTCAAAGGCTAGTCCCGGCATTAAGAGAATCCCTTCCTTTATTACCAGCGGTTCTCCTCCCATCGGCTCCAAAATCCCCATGGTCCCCGGTTTCAAATCCTCCACGGACTCCAACCGGTAAAACTGCATTTGTTCTCCCTCTACTTTCGGAACAGCTATAACTATATCCGGAAAATTTATAAAAATATCTTTAATCAATCCTACCGTATCAATCTCCGTTCCATGGGACACGAAAGGAAACACATAGGAAGGATTCACCTCTCGAATGTAGTCTAACATAAACTCCTTTGCTTTTTCTTCAGCAAGGGCACGTTGCCGTCCCACAAAATTCCGGCGCACTTCCCGCATACGTTTTCGTGCCTCTTCTTTCGTCACCTCACAACCACCTCTTTTCATTTTTTCACACAATTTACGAAATTTTTCAGTGCTTTTTTCTCTCCTTCGCCTCCATCTCCTTTCCCAAATCTCTTGTGGTCCCGTCGGGATTTACGATAGTGACATTGTTTAGCTGAGCACGAAGATTATTTTTCACCGAATCAATATACTCCTGCCTAAGTGTTTTCTGTTCCTCTTTCTCCGCTTCGGTCAGACCTTCCCCTTTTGATTTGTGATACAACTCATTAATCCTTGCAATTTTTTTATCGTCCATCGTTTCCTCCATTTCTATTCTTTATCTATCAACATTATATTAGCATAACGGTACCTATTTGAACCCTGCCTCAATCTTGAAATTTAACGATTT
>JAFLTA010000035.1 GCA_022510685.1 Lachnospiraceae bacterium
CGCTTGAAAGAGGCGATGCGGTGGCATCGACGATTGAAAGCAACGACGCTATTTCACTCTAGCGCAATCCGAAACAGGGTTCAGATAGGAGCCGTTATGCTAAAAAGGTAGTGAGACTTTTCAGACCTTCTTACAGAATTTTATTTTACTACTTGACAATACAAAGTAGTGATGGTACTATGCTTTTACACTACTTGATATTACAAAGTAGTTTGAAATCTATAGAAATCCTATGACATCGACCGGTAGATGTCATAGGCAGGCGTCAGGTGACGCAGAAATGAGATGAGATATGGCAGAGGAAACACAATTGTTAAAAGGGATTTTAGAGGGCTGTGTGCTGGGAGTCATTGCCAAAGAAGAAACTTACGGCTACCAGATATTGGCAGAGCTGGAGCGATACGGCTTCGAAGCACTCGGTGAGGGAACTCTTTATCCCGTACTAACCAGACTGAATAAAAGCGGTTACATAGAGTGCCGGCGCGTCAAGTCTCCATTGGGACCGATACGGAAATATTACTCCATTACTGACAGCGGTCGGGAACGCCTGGCAGCATTTAAGACTAGTTTTCAGGAAATTTCTGCCATCACCCATGCCATTTTATTTGAGGAGGAATGAAAAAAATGAGTTATAATTATATGATTTTAGAAGATAAACTGGAAGGTGATTATAAAGATGCCTTTAAGCGGGCTGATATGTATTCCCTTCTGGTGAGGATTGATGAGGAAACCAGAGAAGATATGATGATGAATCTTCTGGATTTGTTGTTGTCGGCTCAGGAAGAAGGAAAACCGGCAGAAAAAATCGTCGGGAAAAACCTGAAAACCTTTTGCAAAAATTACTTTGGACATGATTTAAGAAAGCGACAGTTCCGGGATTTTCTGGACGGCATGTACCGCATGGCATGGTTCTCGCTGATTATTGAACTGATTGACATGTTCACCAGCGACGGTCCCTCCGGCAGCAACCCACTTTTGCAGACTACAGATATTACCGGATATGTCGTTGCCATATGCGCCATCCTTTTGTTTGACGCATTGTTTGTATATATATGCAAACCGTTACTGTTTCAAAAGAAGCGCCTTCCTTTTGTAGCATTTTGCCTGATTTCTCTGGCAGGTAGCTTATTATTCGTTTTAGGTCTGCTTCATCTGGCGGGAGACAATACTATTACTGCCCCCTATTGGACTGCCCTGCTAGTCATCGTTTCGTACATAGTGCTATACTATATCCTGCGCGCCGTCTCCCGCTACAGAGACCACGGAAACATTGGAAAACGCAGAGACCCGGGCGAAGAGTCCTTCCTAAAAGCTATCGAGACCTCTGCTGCCAACGAATTGCCTGCGGAGTTGGAAAAGCGATTTCAAAAAATCAATCGTAAACGGGAGAAAAAAGGGAAACCACTTATGAGTGGTGAGGAATATCTGCAAAAAATGCGCTCTGACGTAAACCGGGACAAAAAAATGAACCCGATTGTAGACGCAATGCTCGTAGTCTTTGTACTGTTCTGCGTTATTAGACCGTTTTTTACCACAACGGGAGGCCTTTTAGAGCCTGTCATCAGCGCTGCCTGCATATTGCTGTGTGAAATTCCGGTGTTTTTCCTTTGCCGCTCTATAAATAGGGGATGTAAACAGAGAGAAGAAATCGTGGACTACTGTGAACAACACGGCATAACGCTTACCCAGTATGTGGCAGAGCTGTCACAGGAAACATCGGAAACGGATGAGAGTGAACTGCCTTCCTCTGATAAGTCTGCGATGGAGCAGACACAAAAAGTATCAAACGCTGAAGACGAGGGTAAACCGACATCATTTACCGATAGCTCCCCGGAACAGTCGCAAGAAACATCGGAAGAAGATGCTGATGCCTGAACCACCATGCATATATTTGCCCATGCCATACTGGTGCACGACCCATTCCGGTCTCCAACGTGCACCAGTATATTTTTTCATTTGTCAGTATATCTCCCAGAGAGCCGTTTGGCTTCTCCGTCTCCTGTACCAACGGGTACCCTGTACACCTGCTGATATGTTCCAGTCCCGTGAAGTATCTGCGGTAAAAAATTTCCTGTCCAGTGGAATGATAATTGACCACCAATGCCGGCTGTAATTTCGTGATGCAGTCCCACAATATCTTACTCTCCGGTTCCGACAGAGGGTTCTCTCCCGGATTCACTGCCTCGCAAGGGAACCCTACCTCGAAATTTCGGTTTAAATCCACGCCCCTTGCATTCCCTTTCCACCGTTTAGCAATCGACGCCGGTTTCCCTTTTTGTTTTTCCATCATTAATTGTAACGAATTTCTCAAGTTTGCATCCGTAATCCCTGACACCCCAAACTGGCTAATCTGCACACCGTCCGGATTGGTCATGGGAAGTATATATAAATCATTACTTCGCAATAATTGCCGATAGGGAATCCCTTCCCACAAAATATCAGCCTTATAGCAGCGAAGAAATTTTTCTGCCATCATCATGACGAGCTGGGTATTTTTCCATTCCCTGGCATGCATAGCTGCCTGCACCAGAATTTTACGCACCTCTTTCGGTTGTCTCCGTTCAACCCGCATATTTTCCGGTAATCCGTAATTTTCCTGAGCATCTCCATGCAAATGCAGACAATAAATTTGTCTATGGTCTAACGTCTCCCCAAGAGAACTGAGCTGTACATAGCGGGGATAGGTCTCCGCTATTTTATTCAAATCCTGCTCCATCGCCTCATAGGAGTAGCATCGGTTATGAATATTCACAATTCCGGACACAAAAATACCCCCTTTCGCTAATCTTTAATGTATATGCGAAAAGGGGTAAAAATATTACAGAGAATTTACCAGCGCATCCACTGCTGCCGCCATTTCCTCAGACTTTTTATCTGCATCCTCCATAGAGTCTCCCACAACACCATAGTAAAATTTAATCTTCGGCTCCGTTCCGGATGGACGAACGCACATCCATACCTTATCCGTCATGTCAAAATACAATACATTAGACTTCGGAAGACCGGTAGGTGACACATCCCCTGTCTCCAAATCGGTAATCTTATCTGCATCATAATCCCGGAAGGAAAGCACTTTATGTCCACAGAATTCCTTCGGCGGATTCGTGCGGAGAGTATTCATAATTTCCTGAATTTTTTCCAGACCCTCAATACCCTTCATCGTTACAGATTTCACACCGTCTTTGTAAAAACCATAACGCTCATACATGGCAATCATGGCATCCCACAGAGTCATGTTTTTCGTCTTGTAGTATGCTGCTGCTTCACACAGTGCCATCGTCGCAACGATAGCATCCTTATCGCGGGCATGGGTACCAATCAAGCAGCCATAACTCTCCTCAAATCCAAAGAGATATTCGCCCTTGCCACTAGTCTCAAATCCAAGAATCTGTTGTCCTATGTACTTAAATCCTGTGAGAACTTCAATAAGCTCTACACCGTAATACTCTGCTATGGCATCTGCCAGATTGGATGTAACAATCGTCTTAATCAGCTTGCCGTCAGCCGGAAGACCCTTCGTTTCCTTTATCTGTGAAATCTCATAATCCGCAAGCAGACATCCTGACATATTACCGGTCAGCGTAATATATTCGCCGCTCTTTGTATCTTTCACATACACACCGAGGCGGTCTGCATCCGGGTCCGTTGCCAGTACTAAATCCGCATCCTTTTCTTTCGCCAATTTAAGTGCCAGTTCAAAAGCCTCTGCTGCCTCCGGATTCGGATAGCTGACAGTCGGGAACTCGCCATCCGGCAACTCCTGCTCCGGAACCACATACACGTTGTCAAAACCGATTTCCTTCAGCACACGTCTCGCCGGGATATTTCCCGTACCATGAAGTGGTGTATAAACAACCGTAATGTCCTTGCCCACTTCCTTAATGCTGTCCCAATGGATTACCTGCTTCTTTAATTCTTCTATGTATTTATCGTCAATCTCAGCACCAATCTGCTGATACAGCCCCTTGGACTCTGCCTCTGACTTATCCATAGTCTTTACAGTGGCATAGTCTGTCACCGCTTTCACCTCTGCCATGATTCCGGTGTCGTGAGGCGGAGTAATCTGTGCACCGTCCTCCCAGTATACTTTATAACCGTTATACTCCGGCGGATTATGACTGGCAGTAATGTTGATGCCGGCAATACATTTCAATTCACGCACTGCATAGGAAAGCTCCGGTGTAGGACGGAGTGATTCAAACACATACGCCTTGATTCCGTTTGCCGCCAGACAAAGTGCTGCCTCATCCGCAAATTCCGGTGACATACGACGGGAATCAAATGCAATCGCAACACCCTGACTTGTCTTTCCTGCCTTAATGATATAGTTTGCCAGTCCCTGGGTCGCCTTGCGCACGGTGTAAATGTTCATACGGTTCGTTCCCGCTCCGATTACTCCGCGAAGCCCTGCCGTTCCAAACTCTAAATCTTTATAGAACCGCTCCTTGATTTCATTGTCATCTCCTGCAATTGCCTTCAATTCTGCTTTGGTATCCTCATCAAAATAAGGATTTTCCAACCATGACTCATAATTCTTTTTGTAATCCATTCCTTACATCCTCCTGCCTTTGCGGCTTGTGCCTTATTTACGAGTTACTGTATCCCCTGCCCCGCTTTGTGTCAACCGTTACCATCTGTATCAGTAGTGTCCGTTGTATTTGTACTATCCGTACTGCCCGTTGTATCTGTAGTCGTTGGCGTATCCGCATCCTCTGCCAACTCCGCAAAACTCAACGTAACATTTTCACCATCATCCAAAATATCTATGGAATAACTCTTCGTTATATAGCCCGTCCTTCGGAGTGTTATCGTCTGAGAACCAATTATTTTCTTAAATTTACACGGTGCCAAGCCCTTATATACATCATTCAAATACACTTCTGCACCGCGCGGGGCGGTAATTGTAATCGTATGGTCACTGTCTACCTGTTTTGTAGTTGCAGTACTATCATCCGAAGAATTGTTGTTATTTGCTGCCGGCGTAGCTGTCGCCGTGGTTTTTTCGCCGACAGATGCCACTTCCTCTATCAAATCGATATTGACCGTAATGTACTTCTTATTTGGGTCATCCTCTTCTACGTCCAGTGTACCTGTATAGCTGTCATATCCGTTCATAGCTACGGCTATTCTGTACTCTCCATAGTTTAATGCAACCGGCTGGGAATAGTCAACCTTTGTACCGTTAATATATAAGTCTGCCCCATCCGGCTCAATGTTGAATACGATCAATTTAATATTTTCCATGGACGGTGCATAATCCGAAAAGTCTGCCACGACCTCCTCATCATTACGAACAGTAATTGTCTTACTGGTAACTGCAGCCCCTTTAACCAACGTAAGACGGTAAATACCCTCCGGAGCAGTGATAAGCATATTTTCCGTTAGCGGCAAAATAATCCGGCTGCCCACTTCCACCATGCCACCCATAAAATCTTGGTAATTTGTCATACGAATATACCCGTGTCCCGATGTGCGCACAATGGAATACACTTTAAAACCTACTCCGCGGACGGTAAGCTCGTCCTGCTTGCTAAGCTCCAAAAAGTCAATTACCTGCTCTCCCGAAGAGATATAAGTACCGGTGGAATACTGATATTTCTTTCCGGCGAACTGCATCATATTCTCCTCTGTGCGGAAAGAAAATGAGCCAACCTCGTTATATTCCCATACATCCTTCGGCACCAGCGCCGACACGAGAACCGTATCTGCTGCCCTGTACTCTGTCTCCAGAATTTCTCCCACGGTAATCTGGTCAGCCGTAATCGTCTCCTGATATTTATTGGTAACCACTGCCGTAGCGTCATAATAAATTATCGTCTCTAAATCACTGTCTAACTCCCTCACCGTGATTTTCTGCTGCTCTGTATCCTGCATCGTTACAACGCCGGTAACACTCTGGGTTTTCACCGGTGGTTCGGAAGCAGCCATGTTCCCCCTGCGTCTTTGATTATTATTGGTACACGCTGTCACAACTAAAATGCACAGTATACATACTGTCAATAATATACCCGTTCTCTTTACCTTAACCATTTTTCCTCCATCAGGCACAGCCATATGCCCGACTGATGCCCTCGCTTTTTGTATCTTATATATTTGACTGAAAAGGACTCCCTCGCCCGAATTCATAATCAAATCACTCTTCTTATCTTAACACAGTAAATTTCAAAATAAAAGTCCCTTTGTCATTTCCAAAAACTGGAGTCTTCCACTCTCCTGTTTCCGAATGCGCAGCAACTTTTCATAGCTCTTTCCGGATACCCAGGATTTCTTCCCATTATAATAAAAATTACATTGTTTCCAATACTTCTCCGGGTATAACAGTAACGTGTACAACAAATGACATTCCTCTGTTGATAATTTCCTCTGCTTCCGATATGCCTCAATCAGCTGCATCCCCAACTCCTGCCGCCATCCGTTCTTCTCCATGACCTTTCTCAAAAAGCCATATAAGTCTAACACCTGAATGCCAATTTTTGCATTGTCAAAATTTGTAGTGATAATGTCCTTTCCATGAAATAAAACGTTATGATAATTGTAGCTGCCGTGAATGATGCGCTTCTCCTCACAGGCAGACTTCAGCAAATGCTCATAGTTCTTTTCCTCCACATCCAGCTTTTGCGCTTCGCAACCTTGTTCATAATAATGAGAAAAGGCATCTAACAATGCCAGCTCCATTTCATTTTTCCGACGTTTATTACGAATATAAGTATGTACCCGTTTTAATTCCCTGTTGCGTCTTCCGAAAAAATCTCGCGCTATCGGCAGCGAAACCGGTTTTTGCGTATCGCAATTTTCTTCCCCCTGCTCTGCCTCCCGAGCCAAATCAGCAGCCGCCAACTGCATCTCCTCTCTCTGCTCCCAACTTTCATCCTGAACCATCCATTGATGGAGTTTCGCCAGATGCACCATCGCCTGTTTCACTTGACCGGCATCCCGCAAATCACATTCCCGCCCGGAAAACCACTGTTTCATAAGCCACAGTCCTCCGGCACCATCTCTGGTGAGCAGTTCTCCCCTATTGTTTCGCACAGCTCTGTCTACCAAGGAATATCCTTGTTCTGTCAAATGATTTTTCAAGGCTTCCTCAAACTCCAGATGTCCCCGCTTTCCCGAAAACTCTCGCAGCAAACAAAGCCCTTCCTCTGTTTCCAGCAGAATTGCCCCACGAACCCGTTTTCTATTCCCTGCCTGCACCGTATACTGTGCCAGTACCTCCTCAAGCTTATCTTCCATCTCGTCGTCCTCCCACTGGATGAATTTGCCGTTTCTCTTTCATCATATGCAGTGGTAAAACAAAAAAGACCTTACAGTATGTACGGTCTTTTTATAATAATACGAAAAGCAAAACCAAAAATGCTGTGCCGCATGCCGCCAATGCCACGGTGAGCAAACTTTGTCTGCGGTAAGATAAAATAAGTGCCGTCACTGTACCGCCAATCCCTGCCACAATGTTGTCAGCAGAATAAAGAATCGCCGGAAAGGTCATTGCCCCCAGTACCGCATAAGGCACATAAGCCAGAAAAGATACAATAAACGGATTTTTCACTTTACCCCGGCACAATGCAAACGGCAGGGCACGAATCAGATAAGTAACTCCCGCCATCACTATCAGTGCTATTATAAAATATTTCATTGATATTACAGTCATACTTAACCTCCATGCTGCGACTGGTTTTTAGGAGTAGCTAATAGCTCAAGTTTTGGCTAAGGATTCGTAGCAATCCTTTGCACAATAACTTGCAGATTGAAAAACAAAGTTTTTCAACCTTTTCTCCTTATTTCACAAACATACCTACGCGGACACCTCTTCCTCTACCACCGGATAAAAAATCGCCCCAATCACAGATGCCATTACCGCACAAATGATAATCGCAAACCCGGAAGAAACTTTATCCAAAACCGGCAGGTAACGGAAGCAGCAACTTAATATAACGGCAATGACAATCACGCGCAAATACTGTGCGTCATCCCGTGCCTTTGGAATAATAATCGCCAAAAACATACCATATATAGCAATCCCCATGGCTGATTGCAATATCGGCGGAAGAACTCCGCCCAACAATGCTCCCGCCAGAGTTCCCAGTGTCCATCCCAGGAGCGGAAGTGTTGACAATCCCAAAAAATAACTTCTGCTCACCTCTCCCTTGCGGCTGGCTGCCACTCCAAATATTTCATCTGTCATAAAGAAGCCTAATCCCAAACGGCTTACTCCCTGAAAATGGCTGTCCACTTTTTGGGATAGCGATATGGACATCAATGCATACCTTAAATTTATAATGAACTGCGCCAATGCCATTTCCAGATAAGTCCCTCCTGCTGCCATGATATCCAGTCCCATAAACTGTCCTGCAGAGGTCAGGTTGCATACAGAAATCAGCACAGCCTGCCACCAAGCTAACCCTGCATCCACCGCCATCAGTCCAAAAGTAAAACTTACCGATATATAACCTAACGCTATGGGTATTCCGTCCCGAATCCCCTGTTTCCAATCACTCACGTTTTTTCTCCCGCTTTATATACATAGCACTCATTTCGAGATTCGCTACTTTTGTGCACATCTTATCCACGAACAAATAACTGTACTACCGCATATGGCTTAGCTGCATCATCATTTAACGCTACGATGTATTGATCATCTAAGGCATAAATCACCGGCGTAATCCGGTCCCCACACACTGCCTCCCTGCGGTATTCTACACGCAGCTCCCGCACTGCCGGGTTCACTCCCAGTGCCGCCTTCGCCATACGCACATATTGCCCGTTATTCATATGAAGATTTGTGTCCAGATGATATTCCTGTACCAGAAACGGCTCGCTTGCCCTTCCTCCCTCTTTTGGTACCTTAATCTTTCGGGATGCGTAATCCATATCCAAAGGCTCCGCCTTTCCATATACATCCCCTACTTCCGGCGGCACAATCATAGGTCTCCCTTTTGCCAAATCCATGAGTACCCACAAGGAATTAGCAATCGCAATCCGCTCCTCCGGGTGATCCCTTCCGGTAATCAAAAAATTACGGTATCCAAACATTTTCTCATAACCAAAAGTCTGTGTCCCCACAGTAAGCCAGTCTCCCATAGGCGGATACTCATCAATGATGATCTGCCAGAAATTCAACACCCAAACCATTTGTTTCTGCCGATAGTATTCCTGACCGACTCCCAAATCTTCCGATTGGAAATTGGTGCAATCCTGCATATAATCAATAATGCTTTCCAAAGTTAATTTTCCATTTGCATCCGTCTCACTATAACGGACTCTCGTATCAAATGTATACATCATGTTGTTTACCTCTCTGTTATTTACCTATTAACCTGTCTGTTATTTTATTTCAGCATGACCGTGTCACAACCCTTTTGAAAATGCTCTTAATGGTGCTTCGGACCGCGTCTCTGTATCCTGTGTATCTGCGGTTTCAATGTAATCTCTGACACTACCATCCCCTCCCGTGCCGTGACAGCATATCGTACCGCTTCCGCAACTTCCTCCGGCTCCAAAACCGCCTCTGCCGTCTCATCATTGGCAAAGTCTGCATTCCGATACAAGTTCGTCCGTGTCATATCCGGTTGCACGGTAATCACTTTCACCCCATACTTTCTCGTCTCTGCAAACAGACTTCGGGAAAACCCGGTCAACCCTGCCTTCGTAGCACCGTAGGCGCAGCCATGTGGATTTTCCTGTAATGCCGTTACTGATGAAATATTGATGACAAACCCTCCTGATACCTTCAAATCTCTCAACAATAAGTTCGTCAAAATCATGGGTACTTCCAAATTTGTCCGCACCAGCTCACGGATTTTCGAGGGATTCAGTTCCTCGTGTAAACCATAATACCCTACTCCCGCATTATTTACCAGTACATGGACGATATTATTTTTCCGGATATCTGTTATCCTTCTTTCTAATTGGGCGGTGTCCAGCAAATCACATTCCAGCGCATGAAACTGCGGATGAGTGTATTCATTATCGAATTTTCTTCCAATGCCATACACTTCATAGCCTAATTCCAGAAGCATCTTTGCAATGGCAGAACCAATGCCGGAAGACGCACCTGTGACAATAGCCGCTTTTGGTGATAAATCTGTTTTCTGTTTATCCATATCTCTATTCCTCCCAATGAAAAATTTTTTCGCCCGGCAAATGCTTTTCCAGCTCTCCCTGCAAAAAATCTTCCATCTCTCTTTTCAGTGCTTCCGGATATTGGTAAACACCCTGCCTGTTTTCATAGGGAAACTGTACCACAGGAGAAAGGGGCGCGCTCTTACGCATACTTTTTAAATAGTCTTGGGAAATCCGAAAGGAACCGATGCTGACATCCACCAGCTCTTCTGGTTTTATCTGTCCAAAAACACGGACAAGCATTTCCTGATATTCTCTTTTCCAGTTGGGACAATACAGCATAGGGTCAAAGCAAAGTCTCACGGAAAACCCCTTTTCTATCGCTTTCTTTGCGCTGCCTACACGCATATCCAACGTGGATGTCCCATGCTCATACTCTCTCGCCACATACTCCGGCGACAAAGTAAATGCATAGATAACACGAGGATTTGGAGATAAAGAATCCCACAGGTCCTGCCTCCCGCATTTAGTACGGATTTCCATACGAAGTCCCTCGTGAGCTGCTGCAAAAACCTCCCACTCCTGCACAAATCCTGTCAACTCCTCCAATGCCGGCAAGTCTGTATCATAGGAAACGCATAAATACACACCATGCTTTTGCAATAATTTCTCCAGTTCACGGAATACATCTTCCAGATTCACAAACACTACCATGTGAGCACTGGGGTACATTCCCTTTAGATAGCAATATTCGCAGTCATAAACACAATTCATCACACAGGATGTATAATAAAAATGTTCATTCCCGAAGCTTTGACATACTGCGGCACCCTCATAGAGCAGGTTCCCCGTTTTTTGCGCAAGGATTAATGCCTGTGCCCGGTGTTGCAATTCCACTTGCTGCCCTTTTCTGCAAAATACATCTTTATAATGGTTAATTTCCACGATATGCGCATCCGGAAATCGTTGTAAAATCTTCTGCGCCCTCGGGTGACTACTCACCGCTTTCTCCACGTAAATATGAGAAAACTTCTTATTATAATAATCGTTTCTTAAGCTCTCCAAGATACTTCTTTCCCTCTTTTCTATCCTTGCATGGCAGTACGCCCAAACGAAAATCTTCCTCCAGTACCGTATGGTAATCTCCGCCGGACAGCCATAGATAATGCAGTAATTGTTCTGCCTGAACCCGCATTGTAGCGGAACAATGGATTCCCTGATACAATTTTTCCCGCCACTGCATCTCTTCGTCGTCTGGTTTGCTCCGCTGCAAGGAAGCTATGTAACCTCGAATACCATCGATAAAAGAGACTATCTCCGGCACACATTGCACCATAAACTCCCGAAGTTTTTCCGGTGTTACTTTTCCACCTTCTCCCCTATCGGAAACCACCTTTAGAAATGCCATTTGATGCTGTCCCAAATACGGAACACATCCCTGATATACGCCTGAGGCTTCCATATCGTATAGCATTTCCTCTTCCGATAGGCTGTCTCTCCCATCACATTGCTCTTTCACTTCCGGCAATCCCTCTTCCAGCACCCTTTCCACGGTGACGATACCCCGCTCCGGCAGATTATGCCGGAACAGAATATCAGGATAATATTGCCGTCCCGTTTCCATGTCTTGTATTTGATTTCCGATATACAAGTTCCCGACCTCTTTTCCGGCACAGCTGCCTATATGCAACAGAAAATCCTCTGCACCCACTTGGTGTTTCGTGCAAATATGACTGACTGCCACTGCAGCGCGTACTTTCCCTACCCCCGTTAACACCAGGGTAATTTCCTGTTTCTCATCTTGAAAACTGTCGTAAATTTCATTCGTCTTTGTTCGTTTTAATTGTAAGGCATCCACCAACGGCTGCGCCTCCGGATATAAAGCCATTATAATATATATCATTTTAAAATCCCTTCCCGGCGGAATAACAACACTAGACTATACACGCTTCAAATTGACACTGCCACCCTATATTACAAAATCATTACACTAGTATAGCACATTCCCTGTCTTTTGGGGGAGTATATTTCTATTCGACAGATTTCTTCTTTCTTTTAACTAAATATATTGCAAAAAAACAGGGATACTTTTCGTTGATTTCTTTTTCTACTCATGCTATCATTACGAAAGAACTTGTACCTAAATTAAGAAAAGAGGATTTTTATGTATTACATACTCAAAGATTTTATGGATCCCAATCAAATTGCCATGGTAGGTGTGCTGGTGGCATTTATTTTGACTTTTCTCGGATTGAAATTCCCATTCCCTTTCCTTCCGGTAGATCAAGGTCGGGAATATGCGGTGAACGGTGCCTTGTCCAAAGGAAAAACCCGCGGTGTGGGGCTGACCTTTGTGTGCAGTTTTATCATAAGCTGTATTTTGTTTATGCCGATGACCAGAGAGTATGTGATTTACTGTATTCTTCTCTTTGCCATGATGCTGAGCGGTTATCTGGACGATGCCGCCAAAACGCCGTGGAGTGATTATAAAAAGGGCGCCATCGATTTAGTGCTTTCCATTATGACAGTAATTACATTCTTAAACTTTAACTCCGCCGTACTTTATATTGGCTCAATGAAATTCACCCTGCCGGTGCCGGTTTATTTTATATTGGCTATTATCTTATTATGGGTATCCGTGAATGTCACTAACTGCTCTGACGGTGTGGACGGACTTTGCGGAAGCCTTTGTTGCGTAGTCATTGCTTCTTTTGCTGTGATGTTCCCCATCCGTTTAGGAGACTATGTCATCGCATCCTTGCTGTTCGTGGCAACATTGTTAGCGTACCTGTGTTTTAACTCTAAGCCAAGTTCTATGCTTATGGGGGATGCCGGTTCCAGGGCATTGGGCTTTTTCATCGCTATCCTCGCTATGAAAAGCGGACACCCTGTCCTGTATATTTTACTGGCGTTGATGCTGATTGTGGATGGCGGTCTGGGATTGGTAAAAGTATTTTTACTACGCTTCCTGAAAATACATATTTTGAAGAATACACTGACACCGATTCACGACCACGTTCGTAAAAATAAGGACTGGTCAGATACGCAGGTGGTGTTCCGATTTACGATACTGCAGGTGATGTTTGCAGTATTGGCATATGTGATACTGACGATGATATGAACGCATAAAGCGAAAGTGGGTAATAGAACGCGCCTAAGACCTTTTACAGTCTTAGGCGCGTGTTGTTATGTGCAACGACACCGAAAAATCTAAAATTCCCAATCAAATCGCTTTTTCAAAGATTTTTAATGATTATTCCATCGGTCCACGATACTCTGTCGCCGTAAATCCCAAAATGGGGATGAATATAGCAGACAAAAAGACCAAACCTACTGTAAATCCCTTTCCATATCCAAATGAACAGGAAAGTCTGTAATACATCTTTACGGAAATTATAAATGCTACAATCCCCGCAGCTAAGGCTACTAAAAGAATAACAACCGCCAGAAGGCTCAAAAGACCACCCATCATCGCTGTTCCGATTTTATATGTTATGGCATATATGATGCCCATAACCATAGTGACCCAAAACATAGATGCTTTCCAGGAAATCTTAAATAAGATGTATATGTTGTAAATCGGTATAATGGCTTTCCAACTCTCTTCATTCGCTTTGGAAAATATTTGCCATAAACCAATCACAAGCAACACATATGCCACAATACTCGTGACCGTGCTGGTAGCTTGCATCCCGCGGGTAAACACATCGTTTGCAAAAGGAAAATTAACTCCTCCCACTTCTCCCACCTCCTTCCAATGCATATTATAAGTTACCCCTTCTGTATAGCGTAAACTACAATGGATACATTGTACCAACAAAACACATATCCTGCAATAATAAAGTTTACTGAATACATATCTCCTACACCGCCTCATACTGGGACATATACAACTGATAATAATGTCCCTTAGACTTAAGCAACTCATCATGGGAGCCGCACTCTAAAATATCCCCGTCATTTACATACATAATACGGTCTGCATTTTTGATTGTAGAAAGACGGTGGGCAATGATAAAGGAAGTACGCCCCTCCAGCAAGTGGCTGAGTCCCTCTTGTAACACGATTTCCGTCTCCGTATCAATACTGGAAGTCGCTTCATCCAAAATAAGAATTGCCGGGTCAGCCAGAAGTGCCCTGGCAAAAGAGATGAGCTGCCGCTGTCCCACAGACAAACGACTTCCCCGCTCATTTACCTGTGTGTCGTATCCTTCCTCCATCTGCATAATGAAGTCATGGGCGCACACGGTTTTTGCCGCACGGATAACTTCCTCATCCGTCGCCGTCTTGTTTCCGTAGCGGATATTGTCCATAATACTACCGGAAAAGATAAAGCTATCCTGCATCATGACACCCATCTGACTGCGCAGAGAGCGAAGCTTCACTTTAGAAATGTCGATACCGTCAATGCTCACGGTCCCCTCATCTACGTTATAAAAACGACTGAGCAGATTAACAATCGTAGTCTTGCCCGCTCCCGTTGGTCCCACAAATGCTATGGTTTCACCCTGCTTCACATCAAAGGAAACGTTTTTCAGCACCGGAACGTCATCCTCATAGCTGAAGTTCACATGACTGAAGCTGACATCTCCTTTTATCTCCGGCATTTCTGTAGCATCCGGCGCGTCCTTTACTTCCACCGGCTCATCAATGGTCTCAAATATTCTCTCCAGATAGGAAATCGCCGTCAGCACACTGTTATAAAAATTGGCTATGGTATTGATAGGCTGCCAAAAGCGGCTGATGTATGCCGTAAACGCGATCAGCTTACCTGTACTCACTCCGTAGAGCCCGCCGTCCATGATATAAGACACACCCACCACATAAATAAATGCTGTAGTTACCGTAGAAATCAAGTCTACCATAGGACCCATGGCAAAGTTAAACATCACCGCCCTCATCCATGCCTTTTGATAACTCATGCTGAGTCGGTTAAAGATTCCCGTATTTTCCTTTTCCCGTACAAATGCCTGTGTAACGCGGATGCCGTTGATACTCTCGGCAATATAGGCATTCAAATTAGACTGTTTGTTGCTCTGTATCTGCCATGCCTTGCGTTGTTTTTTTTTCAAAAAGACCACATAAGCCGCCAATACCGGCAGACCACACATACATATCAGTGTCAGCTTTACACTCATGGAAAGCATAAATATCAATATGAAAACCAGGTTACACAAATCCGTAACTGTATTCAAAATACCGTTGGAGAGCAGGTCACTTAAGTTATTAACGTAATTTACCACACGAACCTGTATCTTCCCGTGCGGTCTCTCGTCATAATAACTAAACGGGAGCTCCTGCAGATGGGAAAACAAATCCTCCCGTATCTGATGAATAATATTCTGACCCACCCGGGTTGTCAATTTCACTTTAATACGCAGACTGATCACGGCATACAAAACAATCAGTGCCGCCAATACGGTCAGTCTTACGATTCCCTGTACATTTCCATCCGGAATGTATTCATCCATTTCCAATTGAAGAAACTTGGGGATAAACATAGTCAGCGCAGAGGAGGACATCATCAAAAACAGGACTAAAACCATGGTGCGCATGTTTGGTTTAATGTATTCTCCCAGGCGTTTTAGCTGATTGATATCAAATTTATCTTCCAGAACTTCATCTAAATCGTATCGGTTTCTAGCCATTATGTCTCACCTCCTGTCTCACTTTTGGCACTGCCATCGGATACTGATGATAATATACCGTGGCATAATATCCACCCTTTGCCACCAGCTCCTCATGGGTACCCCGCTCAATGATTTTTCCCTGATCCATCACCAAAATGAGGTCCGCATCCCGGAGAGAGGAAATGCGGTATGCAATGATAAATGTGGTACAGCTATGGTCAATATTTTCCAACTGTCTCTGTATGTAACTCTCCGTCTCCATATCCACAGCAGATGTCGTATCGTCAAGCACCAGAATTGCCGGGTCTTTTAACAGGGCGCGCGCCAGAGAAATTCTCTGCTTCTGCCCACCGGATAAGCCGACACCCCGCTCTCCCACAATGGTGTCATAGCCATCCGGCATATTTTTAATAAACAGATTGGCATCTGCCATTTTTGCCACTTCTTTTACCCTCTCAAAGGAGCAGTCCGGTCTTCCGTAGGCAATATTCCCCTCGATGGTGTCCGAAAAAAGGAACACATCCTGCATGGCAATTCCGATATTCTCCCGCAGCTCATACAAATCCAAATCTTTTACATTGATTCCATCCACGAGTATTTCCCCGTCAGTCACATCAAAGAAACGACACAGCAGATTGATTACGGTGGATTTTCCTGCTCCCGTAGTTCCCAAGATACCAACCGTCTGTCCCTTTTTCACATCAAAACTGATATCATTGATGATGTCCTCATCGTCTGCACGGTACGATACATTTCTATATGTAATATTTCCCTCGTACTTCTTGTGGGGAACCGGATTCTTCGGGTGTTTCACGTCCGGATCGGCACAGTAAGTTCCGTAAATCTTTTCTACAGATGTAGTAAACCTCTGGATATCATTGATCCACCATCCCGCCATACGCAGCGGAGTAGTAAGCATCCATAGATAACCGTTCACAGCCACTAAATCACCTAAGGACATGGAACCCTGTATCACCATAGTGCCGCCTACCAGCATGAGCACCAGCGTTAGCAGATTGGAAAGCAGTTCAAAGATCGGGACATATTTGCCCCAAATACCTGCCGCTCCCAGCTCGGCATCCCGGTAGCGGTCATTTTCCACCGCAAATTTTTCCATCTCGTAATCTTCTTTGGCAAAAGCTTTCACCATCCGGTTTCCGCTGATATTTTCCTGTACAAATGTATTCAGACTGGAAAACGCATCGCGCACATTTGTAAATGCCGGTTTCACATATTTCGCCTGAAAATAGGTGGTCGCTGCTGTGAGCGGCAATATCAGCATCATGCAAGCAGCCAGCTTCACATTCACTGCGAAAATAAGTACGATGGACAGTACAAAATACAGTATATTTTCATAAACTATGTAAATCACATACGCCACAAAGTGACGGATGGCATCCATGTCACCGGTCTGCCGCCCCATTAAATCACCGGTACGGTTTTTATTATAGAAAGCAAAATCCTCCAAAAGAAGTTTCCGGTATACCTTATCCCGCATGGTATAGAGCACTCCTTGAGAACTGGTTTCAAAAAGCACCTGTGAGAAAAAACGACACACACCCTTTATCACCACCATGGCAATTAACAGGGTAATTAACTTTGGCAACAACTCTGCATTCTGCTTTTTGATAACGTCGTCCACAATTAACTTAGATATATAAGGGGACGCCAAAGAAGCCGCTGCCAGAATCGTCACCAGCACCAGCCCTAATGTCATCCGAAACCAATATTTTTTTAGAAAAGAAAAAAACCACTTCATTGGTGTCATAACATACCTCTTTTCTGTCGTGTTGTCATATTATATGCAGTTATAATATCATTTCCCATATGCATCTGCTTAGCAATTTAAACCATATAGTCCATTTCATCATCTGGAAAGTATAGCATAGCCCTCCGGTATATGCTATAATAAACCTGTAATAAAATTGTACAAACCTATTTTATAGAAAGCGATAATTTGCGAAAGAAGGACACCTATGAACCGTTTTTATGAATACTCTGACCGATTGGGAGCACCATTGGAAGCCTTTACACACCTTGCTGATGCAACTAATTTCCCTATTTTACCCCACTGGCACTATTTTATTGAACTAATCTATTTAGTAGAGGGTAACCTTCTCGTCACTTGCGACGATGCTGTATATGCAATGCAGCCGGGGGATTTCATGCTTTTTCCGCCAAAAACAATACACACCATCGACTATCTACCCGCTGAGGATAAGCAGTTACACGGCTTCCTGCCCGAACGCAGCGCAGATTCCTGCCCACAGGTGGCCAGACCGCAGGAGCCCATACCCAATCAGACGCACGATGCCATCCTTCCGGTGTCTAAACTTCATACTGAAAATCTTTTTGCCACGCCAAAACGCAAAATTGTCTATCACGTTCTTAAGTTTGATTTGGGGTTTTTGCAGGCAACCGGTAACATGAAAAATCAATTTAGCCGTATTATTTCCCTTGCCTATGAAAAAAATCCTGCAAATACAATGTTTTTCGGAGATACCTTAAAGGAAATTGAGCCGGAAATCCTGTTTTCTGAATGTGTTTTGGAAATGCAGCAACGCCGTTTCGGTTATGATACGGTTGTTTGTGCAAAACTGGCTACTTTGATTACCGCTATGACAAGACACTGGATGACTCAGGGGATGAATTTGGATGAGATTCTGCTATCCTCCAAACGTGGCAACTATGAATTTGAACACATTACCGAATACATAGAAACTCATTACAAAGAACCTTTACTGGTACAAGACCTTGCACAACGCTGTAAAATGAGTTATTCTTATTTTGCAAAATTATTTCGGGAAAACTATTACCAATCCTGCAAAGAATACATTGAATTTGTGCGAATTAACAAAGTGACAGATTTACTGCTATTCACGAAACTGGATTTGAATTATATCAGTCAGGAAACCGGATTTGCAGACTGCAGCCATCTAATCCGCACATTCCGTAAGTGGAAAGGCTGCACCCCCAGGCAGTGGATGCGGGAGTATTCCTCCCGAGCAAAACAAGAGACTACTTAGAATTAATGGCACCGTTATACAAACACACAGAAACTAATAAATTCAAAGAAATGAGGACTATATGAGTTTATGGCATAATTTTTGGGGACATTTAACGACAATACTACGACATAAAAAAATGGTAAAACGTTATTGTTTCCGCGCCGGATTGTACCGGCAGGGAATTTCCCATGACTGGTCAAAATATTCCCCTGTGGAATTTTGGAATGGTGTACGGTATTATCAAGGCGGGAAGCGCAGCCCTAATACTGCAGAAAAGGAAGACAAGGGTTACACTGCAGCGTGGCTTCACCACAAAGGACGAAACAGACACCATTATGAATACTGGATTGATTTGCCTGTGGACTCCTCCAAAGGCCTTCAAGGTATGCCCATGCCGGCTCGTTACGTTGTAGAGATGTTCTGTGACCGCATGGCTGCCAGCCGCAACTACAATCTGGACAGCTATGATGATTCCTTTCCACTGAAATATTATGAAAAAAACAAGGGACATTATCTAATGCATCCCCAGACTGTAGAACTGTTGGAACGTCTGCTGCATATGCTCGCCGAGGAGGGGGAAGAAAAAACCTTCGCCTACATCCGGAGGGAACTGGACTTGAAACATTCCCCCCGCTTCTAAAATTCATTTTACGAAAGGATTTACTCTATATGAAAGTAAGAGATTTCATGCTTCGATATAGACACGCTGTTGTTGCACTCTATTTCCCGCTTTATATGGTTTGGTTTATGGCATTGGAGGCGCGCACACAGGTGAAATTTACATACATACACAGCATTGTGGATGACTGGATTCCCTTCTGCGAATATTTCATCGTTCCCTATATGCTGTGGTTTCTCTATGTACTGGGCACCATGGTATTTCTCTTTTTTCAATGGGATGACCTGAAAAATTTTTATCATACGGCAGCGGTATTGATCATCGGCATGACTGTCAGTCTCATCATATATACCGTGTTTCCCAATGGACAGAATATGCGCCCGGTCTCTTTCCTGAGGGAAGACATTTTCACCAGAATGATATCTGCCCTGTACCAAACCGACACAGCCACCAATGTACTGCCCAGTCTTCATGTATACAACTCTCTTGCCATCCATGCCGGCATTTGTCGCTGTAAATTATTTCAGCAAAAACAGTGGGTTCACATTTCTTCCCTCATACTGTGTATTCTCATCTGCCTGTCCACTATGTTTCTGAAACAACACTCTTTCCTGGATTTTATTGCGGCAGCGATACTCTTTGTATTGGTGGAAACTGCGGTAAAAAGGATTTCATTTTTCAAAGAACAGTCTTGATGGGTGCGCATTCCTCTTGCAACCACTGTCTCTCATCCTCTGTCAAATACGGTGCAATGATTTCATAAACCCGTTGGTGGTATTCATTGAGTAATTTCTTCTCTCGGTCACTCATTAGCTCCGGCGCAATCGCCCTTCTGTCAAAAGGCACCAATGTCAACGTCTCAAATTCCAAAAACTGACCAAATTCCGTTTTTTCTGCTTCCACACATAAAATAAGATTTTCCAGACGGATTCCGTATTGATTTTCCAAATAAATGCCCGGCTCGTTTGATGTGAGCATCCCCGGCTGTAGCGGCACATTACCTCCCGGAGCATCGGAAATACGATGACGGATTGCATTGGGACCTTCATGTACATTTAAAAGATATCCTACCCCGTGACCGGTGCCGTGCTCGTAATCACAGCCCATCTCCCACAGGGGACCGCGCGCCAGAATATCCAGTGACACACCGGAAGTACCCTGCTTGAATTTTGCGGCACCAAGATTTAAGTTACCCCGCAGGACTGCCGTATAATATTTTTTTTGTTCTTCCGTGGCATCCCCACCCAGCAGTACAGTACGGGTAATGTCCGTGGTCCCCTGATAATACTGTCCGCCCATATCTAAGAGCAAAAAATTATCTGCTTTCAGAGGCAAATCCGTCTCCGGAGTTGCGCCATAGTGGACAATGGCACCATGGGCTGCATATCCTGCAATGGTTTCAAAACTTGCTCCCAGATAATCTTTATCCGTGCTCCGCAATTCTTCCAGCTTTTGCATCACAGATATTTCCGTCATGGGTGTGTCCTCAATATGCTGGTGCAGCCAATACAATAATCTGGTGATTGCCACACCATCCTTAATATGTGCCTGTCGCTCATTATCCATCTCTGTATCGTTTTTTACAGCTTTCCACAGCACCGTGGGATTTACCACATCAGCAACGGTATTCCCCTCCGGAATCAGCCCGCACAAATGGGCATTTACCACCCGGTAATCGACAGCAATGCTTTTTCCTTGTCCTATATTTCGGACAGCATATTCCACTGCATCATATTCCTCCACAGAAATATTTGCTTCTAGTAATGCCTCCATCACTTCTTCGCTGACAGCCTTTTTTGCACAAAAAAGAGTTCCCCTGTCCTGCTGAAATATGGCATATGCAAAAGCTACCGGATTACACGGAATATCATTTCCCCGTATGTTCAAAAGCCATGCAATGTCATCCAGCGATGTCAGGATAAAAGAATCATATTCCTTCGATTTCATCCAATCCCATAAACGGGACAGCTTTTCCTCTCTGCTGCACCCTGCATAGCAGGGAGCCAAAAGCCATATAGGCTCTGCCGTGCGCTTAGGTCTCTCCTCCCATATGTCCCCGACCAAGTCCAAATCACAGCGCAATGTAAACTTTTCTTTCATCTTGGCAAGCCAATCCATTGTCACTAGTCTACCATCACATCCCAGTATTTCTCCCTCTTTCAGCGCACTTTGCAAATAGGACTTGGTATCCGGCACTCCCTCCTGACCGGAACGGAATAACTGAATTCCCGAGCCCTCCAACTGCTTTTCTGCCTGGATATAATATCTGCCATCTGTCCAGAGTCCGGCTTCCTCCCGGGTGACAATCACTGTTCCGGCAGAGCCGGTAAATCCGGAAATATATTCTCTGGTTTTAAAATAGGCACCCACATATTCCGAACCGTGAAAGTCATTGGTCGGGATGTAATATGCGGCAATGCCCTCTTCTGCCATCCTCTGTCTTAAGCTTTGAATTCGTTCCGGTATCGTCATAATGAACCTCCAACAAAAATTATCCCTTCATAATCTCTCCCAACACATTTGCCAATAAAGCAAACTGCTCTAACGTCAATGCTTCACCGCGCACTGCCGGCGGAAATCCTGCCATTTCTATTGCCCTTGCCGCCATTTCTTTGGACACAGGCAAAGAAGCATCGTTACCCAGCCCGTTTTGCAAAGTCTTACGCCTCTGGTTAAAGGAAGCGCGAATAATTCGGAATAACAACTTTTCATCTTGCACTTCTACCGGGCAGGATTCATGACAGGCGAGGCGAATCACCGCTGAGCCCACATTCGGACGCGGCATAAAACAATTTGGCGGCACATTCGCTACGACTTCTGCCTTGGAATAGTATTGCACCGCCAGGGATAACGCCCCATAATCCTTCGACCCCGGACCCGCCTGCATCCGGTCTGCCACCTCTTTTTGCACCATGACCGTGACACTTTCCAATGGCACATGGCTCTCAAATAACTCCATAATAATCGGTGTAGTAATATAGTATGGCAGGTTTGCCACTACTTTAATCGGTCTGCCTGCATTATGCTCCTGTGCAATTTCGGCAATGTCCATCCGCAATATATCTTCATTGACAACGGTAACATTATCATAATCTGCTAAAGTTTCTTCCAGAACAGGAATCAGTTTTGCATCAATCTCTACCGCCATCACCTCTCCGGCATTTTCGCATAGATACTGGGTCATCGTCCCGATTCCCGGTCCGATTTCCAGCACAAAATCCTCTTTCGTAATACTTGCTGCAGCAATTATTTTCTCCAGAACATGCGTGTCAATGAGAAAATTCTGCCCGTATTTCTTCTGGAAATGAAAGTCGTATTTCTTTAGAATGTTTATCGTATTCTGCGGTATTCCTAAAATTGCCATCCTGTTTCCTTTCTGTTTATGTTAGCATAACGGCGTCTATCTGAACCCTGTTTAGACTTGCGCTAGGGTGCCAGTGTGCGCCCGAAGGGGCTTTTGACGCCTCACCCTGTCTTGCGACTATAAGCGATACAGTTTTTTTGCATTTTCCTCCGTCACCCGGATAACTTCCTCCCGCTCCAACTGTTTCAATTCCGCAACCACATCCACTACATATGTGAGATACGAGGAATCATTCCTCTTTCCCCGATATGGTTCCGGTGCGAGATATGGTGCATCCGTCTCCAACACGATCCGTTCCAACGGTGCCTTTTCCACCACTTCTTTCAGCTTCTTGCTATTCTTAAATGTGACGACACCACCGATTCCCAGATAAAATCCTTTTTCTAAATATTTTTGTGCGATTTCCCAGCTATAGGAAAAGCAGTGTATGACACCGCCATTTTCCCATGCACAATGCTCCTCCATGATATCCAGGGTATCTTTTGCCGCCTCTCTGCTATGAATGAGAACCGGCATACCAGTCTGTGCCGCCACCTGCAGCTGTCTGATAAACCATTTTTTCTGCAAATCCTGTGGCGGCTCATCGTAATGATAGTCCAATCCAATCTCGCCCACCGCCACGACACGCTCCCGCTTTGTCAGCTCTGCCAGCCAAGTCATGTCTTCTTCCGTCAATCTGGCAATGTCCTCAGGATGTACTCCCACGGATGCGTATATAAAGTCATACTGATCTGCCAATGCCACGGCATCCTTCGTGGACTGCACACTGGCTCCAATCTCCACAATCTGACCGATTCCATGCTCTGCCATAGAGCGCAGCAAGTCGTCCCTATCCTCATCAAACCGCCCGTCCGTGTAATGGGCATGTGTATCGAATATCATACCTTTTACCTCGTTTCTATATTGTTTTACATGAAAATTCCGATGCCGAAATAGCCCGGCACCGGAACTCTGCTTAAAACTATTCATTTAGCAGTAGCGCACAAAGATTATGAGCGTTGATATGAGCACTACTATAATGGTTGCCGGAATTGCACTCTTGCAATATTTTCCCCAGCCAATGGTGTATCCATTCTTCGCTGCAACAGAAGTTCCCACTACATTGGCAGACGCGCCAATCGGTGTTGCACTTCCACCGATGTCTGTACCCATGGACAACGCCCATGCAAGGGTTGCCTGCATAGCAGGGTTGCCTGCGGCAAGGCTTTTGACAATCGGTACCATCGTGGCGGAGAACGGTATATTGTCCACCAGCGCACTGGCGATAGCAGAAATCCAGATAATGATTGCAACCATGAGCTTTAAGTTGCCCTTACTAATATCTCCGATGAAACCGGCGATAATCTCCAGTATGCCGGTCTGCTCAAGACCTCCCACTACCATAAACAATCCAACGAAAAAGAGAAGTGTCTTGTAATCCACTTTTTTCAGTAACTCCAATGCGTATTTTCCGGCAGTCACCAGTGTCACAATCGCAATGACAGCTCCGATAAATGCCACAGTGAGACCGGTCTGTGCATGTGTCACCAGCATAATGACTGCACATGCAAAGATAATACTGCTGATGATAAAATCTTTTTTATTCGTAATGGCGTCTTTGGGTGCCGGCATAGACGCAATATCAATTTCTTCCCCATCCTGTGTCACTAATTCCTTGCGGAATACGATGAGATAATATATTACGATAACTATCAGGCTGACCAGAGCAATAAGACCTGTGTTTGTGACAAAGTCAACGAAGGAATAGTTCAGAGATGTTCCTATAATGATGTTTGGCGGGTCTCCGCACATTGTGGCAGAACCACCTAAGTTCGCACAAAATATCTCTGATAAAATCATGGGAACCGGATTAAACTTCATTAGCTTTGCCAGCTCGATTGTCACTGCCGCTAAGAACAGGATAACGGTAATACTGTCAATGAACATGGCAAGCACGGAAGACATAACCATAAACGCAATGAACAGCGGAGTGGGTTTGTATTTCACCAGCTTTGCAAGCAACATGCACAGCCAGCGGAAAAATCCTGCTTTCGCCATTCCCTCCACCATTACCATCATACCTGCAATAAAGATAATCGTCGCCCAGTTAATACCACTGGTGGATTCCTCTGCACTTCCTGCAGTATACCAAAAATGCGATGTAAATATAGTTTTTATATTCAATGTTTCCATTATCGCATCAAGACTTCTCATCATTATGCCAAACACGCCAATCAATGTGAGCAAACCACATCCTAACGTCACATAGTGCCTCTCAATCTTGTCCATGACAATGAGCACGAACATAGTAACAAATATAATCACTGCCAGAATTTGAGCAGCTAACATTTTAATCATCTCCTAACGTATCTATTACTCCGACGACTATATATCGATGTTTTTGCTTGCCTAAATCCATTCGAGATTTAAGCGCCGGAGTGATATAAAAATATTTTCATCTGTATTTTATGATTGCACCTAAAATCTTGCACCTATGTAATTATATATTTAACTGCTGTTCATTCTTATAGCATCGACAGATACCATAATCCCACCTCCGAGTAAATCTTTTGCGTGTGCCTACCTATTATAGTGTTATTTTTTGGAAATGTCAATTTGTGCAGTTGTGAGGAGAATTACACTAGTGTCTTCCCGGTTCCATGCGTCCGTTGGTTCCGAATTTTATCCTTTCTACATAGATGAAACCATCCAGACTGTTCCCTCATAAAAGATTATAATCTGCCCGGTTTCTTTATTGATTACTAGCTGCTTCCCATCAAAACGTATTATTACTTGACGTGCACCGCCCTGTATACCATGGGAATCGTGCCATACGCTATAAGGCTTTTTTGTTAATTTTGTATAATTTATCAACTTACTTAAAAATGAACAACCTATTCCTCAATTCGATATACAAAGATTACATTAATAGGTGCAATGAGTTCATCCCAGTCATCCCAGTCATCTAAATCATCCAGTTCAAAACACATGCCATCTACTCCTACAATTTCATAGATAGCATCAATAATTCCGCCCGCTTCCTCATATGCACCAAACATTTCCTGAATTTCACTTAAAGTAGTCCCTATTTTTACACTACCTTTATAGGATCCCTTAAAATCTCCCCACACTCCAATTTGCCGAACACCATAATGTTTATGAATCCAAAATGCTGCATTTTCAATATCCAGTTTCCAGTCTACACCTGATAAATAGCTCTCTGTATAATCATCACCTAGTATTTCCAACAGCTCTTCCTTGCTCATTCCAATCTTAAATTCTCCGATTCCGACTCCCGGAATTATTTCACCATTTTCTATTTTCATCATTTTATCCTTTCTACATAGATGAAACCATCCAGACTTGTTCCCTCATAAAAGGTTATAAGCTGAATCCAATCCCCCTGCTTCTTTACAAGTTGTATCATGCCACTAACCTTAATCCTATTCTTCCAAAATATCTCTCCAATCCTCCTCCCGCATAGCTAATTCCTCAATGGCATTTTTCATCCAATCCCAAAAACTGTCATATTCTCGACGCTGCTCATATCCCTCTGAAGAAAAATCATGAATTATTTCAACTCTTGAACCTTTTCCAACTTCAAAACAAGCAATATCATCACAATCATCACGCCTTGCAAATGGAATCAGTTTCCTATTTCTGCGTCTCCTTTATGAATATAGTCTGGCTGTTTTTGCCATTACAAGTAACCAAACTGCCACTAATATTCAGATTCTCTATGTCTGCATCTTCTGTCAAAAAACATCTAATTTGCATTCTAAATTTATTTTTCGGCATTTCTCCATATTTTTTGCAAATCTTTGTGCTAATCCTTTTTCCAATGGTTGTTGTGAAAGTAAATGCATTACATAAATCAATAACTCTTTTGCAATTTTGCAGTCGCCTAAATCATATGCCCAAAAAATCAATCCACTTCTTGCTGAAAAATCCTTTCTTCCCATTATTGTTTCAGAAATAACTGCATTTACTTCTAGATTTTCATATTCAATATAATTTAACAATTCTTTTATAAGATATAATCTTTCAATATTTCGCCTGTCACCATTTTCCGAAAGATTACAGATTCTACTAAACAAATTGCTAGAACCACATTGTTTTAGCTCATCTGTCAAAATCGTAACCAATTCTTGTCTCCATTCTTCCTCTTTTAATTTTGGTATATTTAATTTTTTGTAATCTTCATAATGCTGTTTTTCTTCGCGTGCCATTGCAAACAAAGAACAATCATATTTTTGATATATTTTTTTTGCTTCTTCAAATGTCATCACATCACCTCTCCTCTACTTCTTTATAGCCTGCCAAGTTTCTCTTTCCCTTCCTCAAGTAGCTTTACTACCTTCTTTAGGGTCTCTATGCTATCCGTTTCTTTCGCTACAGTCTTTATGTAGTTCAATGCATCCGCTTCTACAAATTCTGTGACATACTTTATGAA
>JAFLTA010000036.1 GCA_022510685.1 Lachnospiraceae bacterium
GTAATGGTGCATAAAGTCTGAAAAAACCAGACTTAAGCACCAACGTTGTTCAGCATTCCCAAATGTGAAATACTTTGATTGACATCACAATAATTTCATTTATTGTGCAAAATGACGCGATAATAAATTTACCTTTTGGCACTTGAATCATAATAGTAAAAGTTGGCAGAAGATACACATCGCATGGATATAGTTGGAGGTGTTGCATGGAAAAAAGTGGGATTGAAGAAAGGGTAGAACTTTCAATGCTCTATGATTTTTACGGAGCACTGTTAAAAGAAAGCCAAAAGCGGATGTTTGAGATGAGTATTCTGGAAGATTATGGTTATTCGGAGATTGCCCAGGAGGAAGGAATTTCCAGACAGGGTGTGTATGATGCTATCAAAAGAGCCATAAAGCAGTTGCGGGAATATGAAGAAAAGTTAGGATTGGTGGCACGTTTTGAGAAACAAAAAAGACAAATCAAAACATTACAGAGACAGCTTGTGGAGATGGGAGTATCCGAAAAAGAGGAGTGGCAAACGATTTTTGCCCTGCTCCATGATATTGTCGATGTTTGACTTCCCATTTCGGGTATGATAGAATAAAATAATATTTTTTTTATTAGAATGGCTATTTAATATAGAACGTCGGGACTATATTTTGGGAAATATAGTATAACAGCGAAAGGATAGATAGTAAAAATGAAAAAGAAATTACTGTGTATGACATTAGTATTTGCCCTGCTCACAGTATCCATCAGCATTCCGGACGTTACAAACTGGGTGGCTGCAGCAGGAACATCATATATGAAGGCTTTAGGGGTGAACTGGGATTTAAAGAATAATGCTTCCGTATCTTTTACGGAATATTATATCGGTATCGGAGACCAGAATTATACTGCAAAGATAACAAATTATAAATTAGCGGATGCGAAAAAATCCGGTTATAAGCAACTTACATTTGATTTGACAATACAAAGTAATTGGTCTCCCAGTCAGTCACAGATCAATAAAATGGTCAATACCATGAATGAGAAAAATGTAGATAGTGTCGGTGAGGGATATTATTATACAGTAGTAGATTATAATACAGGGACAAATTTAGAGAAAAAGAATAACTATAATGTCACGGTAAAAAAACCAAAAGCAGATGTCAAACAGGAGGAGCACACGGCGGCTATCGGTAATACCGACTGGACGATTGGGTTGGTAAAGTCTGCGAAATCTAAAGGGGTTACAGTGACTTTTCCGGAAGATTATGACGGGGTAAGTATCGTAGTCGGGGGAGGAAATGCGCTTAATTCCGGTGCATATAACGATTTGAAACAGAAAGATGATAGTTTTTGGGATGGCAAAACAGCTTTCGGAGAAACCAGTTATTATAAAAAGGGGAAAAAGAATTCCCATTGGATGCGCGTGTTGACCTTGGAGCAATATTTATTTGATAAATTCGGATATCAGGGTTAGAAAAAAGAACTGCTAAATCTAGTCATTACACTAGAATTGGAGGGTGACAATGAATTCAGACAAGATAGTTTGTTATAATTGTTTCGCAGAACTGGAACAGGGAACAACTGTATGTCCACACTGTGGATTCAATCCGGAGGATGATAAAGGTAAATATCCTCTCGCCCTGCCTTATGGTACGGTTCTAAATGGAAAATACATAACAGGACGCGTGTTGGGACAGGGAGGATTTGGAGTCACGTATATTGCCAGTGACTATCAGACGAAACAACGTGTGGCAATTAAAGAATACCTTCCGGATACCATGGCGACGAGAGTTGAAACATATACAGTCAGTGCATATTCCGGAACCCGGGGGGAGAGTTTCCAATACGGAAAAGAATGTTTTCTCGAGGAAGCAAAAACACTGGCAGAGTTTATCGGTAATCCGAATATTGCCCGTATTTATACTTATTTTGAGGAAAACGGAACGGCATACTTTGCCATGGAATATGTGGAAGGAATCAGTTTACAGGATCATGTCAAAAAAAGTGGCGGTAAGCTTAACTGGCAGGAAGCGGAGAAATGTCTGCTGCCGATTATGGATGCATTGGAATCCGTTCATTCCAAGGGCATCATTCACCGTGATGTAACGCCGGATAATATATTTATCACCAAAGATGAAATCGTAAAATTGCTGGATTTTGGTGCTGCCAGATACAGCCTGGGCGATAGGAGCCGTAGTCTGGATGTGGTGTTAAAACATGGATTTGCGCCGAAAGAGCAGTACACACGTCACGGACGTCAGGGTCCCTTTACCGATGTGTATACGGTGGCGGCAAGCTTTTATTATACAATTACCGGCAGGAAACCACCGGATTCTATCGACCGACTGGAGGAGGATGATTTGATTCCACCCAGCAGTTTGGGCATTGATATTCCCGTGGGAGTCGAGGATGCGATATTGCGTGGTATGGGTGTGCAGCCGATAGATCGCTTCCAGACGATGACAGAATTTAAAAGAGCGTTGTTAGAGCAATATGAATCACAGCCTACACCGGTACAAACAGGGTATCCGATGGCAGGACAGCAGGTGATACCACCGACAGGACAGCAGGCAATACCACCGACAGGACAGCAGGCGATACCACCGACAGGACAGCAGGCGATACCGCCGACGGGACAGCAGGCAATATCGCCGACGGGACAGCAGGCAATACCGCCGACGGGACAGCAGGCAATACCGCCGACGGGACAGCAGGCGATACCACCGTCGCAGACGGTACCTAAGTCTGAAACGGCTACCGTAGCGATGCGTCAGGATGTGGCATCAGAGGAAGAATCCAAACGTAAAAAGTGGGTGCTTCCGGTGGCAATCGGTGGCTCTGCAGTGGCAGTTGTCCTTCTTTGTGCTGTGATAGCCGTACTGGTAACAGGTCATAGTGGCAAAAAGGTTACCCCTAGTGGTCCCGCTGGCGGCAGTCAGGTAGTACAGGACGATGATAACGCAGATAACAAAGATGCAGAAAGCGGAGGGGAAACTAATATATCTCCCGTCAATGCGGATTCCGCATATCAGCTTATCGGAAATTCATCCTCCAATTTAAATAATACCGGAAAAATCGTTTGTGAGGAAAAGTATATATGTTTTGCTACGTCCACAGAAGCGTATGGTCTGGTTGGCGGATGGACTGACAAGGGTGAAGACTCTTTTGTGACACTGGTAAAGGGTGAGACTTCCCACGTCAGTACGGATTCAGGAAGTCAGACGATATATTATCTGGACAAAAACGGGCAGGCATGTCAGGTAAAATTTGACGGCAAGGACCAGAAAAAGATAGAGGCATTGGACGGAGTTTCCTGCAGTGCATTGTTTGTCACAAAGGACAGATTTTATTTCCTGAAAAAAAGCTCTGACATCAAAAAAGATTTATATTATGCCGACAGGGCAGATAACAGTGTAAATAAAATCGGAACCTGTGCCAGTCAATACGCTATAGCCTTTACCGGGGATTCTCTATATTATGCCACGAGCAAAGGAAAACTCATGGCGGTGGGTGCAGACGGAAAAGTGAAAGAAGTGGGAGTTGATTACGGCACTATAATGTGGCTGTCTGCAGAAGGCAAAAATCTATGTGGCTGCAGTGAAAAGGGATTATGGTCATGGAACGGCTCACAGCTCGTACCATACACGGGGTTAAAATGCAATGGAAAGGATATCAAAGGTTCCATTGGCGGGGTAAATCTGTATGACGGAGTGATGTACTTTACGGTATCTGCATCAGAGGGAGCAGAATTAACGGACGCCCTATATAAAATCAAACTGGCAGAAAATGCAGATGCGGCATATACCGTGGAAGAAGTATACCGGGGTAGTGCAAAGGATAAATTTTACAGCTTCAGTATAACCGGTCGATTTGTTAAGGCAAAGCCATATGCATTCATTAATACGAATAGAGGCAGATGGATGGTAGAGCTGGAAACCGGTAAATATTTAGGCAGTTTTTAAAAAAGAAACAGGTTATTAATACCTGAATCTTATACAAAAAGATTAAGGTGCGAGAAGACTCATCAGGGTTGAAACGTTACCTCGGTCGCAAAAAATGAAGGAGAGTAGATTATGGCAAAATATGTAACTTGCGCGCAAGGACATTTGTATGATGCGGATGTACAGGCAGTTTGCCCGATTTGTAATGGCGGTGGGAATGTCATTAATTTCGGTGATGCACCGGGCGGCAGTGATATCGGAAAAACAGCTCCGGTCGGTGGTGGCTTTGGTCCGTCCTCCCCGACTCCACCGGCAGGTGGAAATCAGCTTCAGGCTAATATGCCGGCAGGTGATGCAAACATTGGAGAGACAGTTGCTCCGGGTTATTATAAGAGCCGTCAGGAGGAAGAAAATAAGACCGTGGGTGTTTTCAGTAAAAGTATGAAGACAGAGCCTACTGTCGGATGGCTGGTTTGTATTGAAGGTGCGGAACAGGGGAAGGACTACCGGCTTCTGGCAAAAAACAATACAATCGGCAGAAGCGAGCGTATGGATGTAAGCATTACCGGTGATATGTCAATTACCCGTGATAACCATGCGAGACTGGATTATGATGAAAAACATAATAAATTTTACTTAAGTCCTGCAGAAAATTCCAATACAATTTATCTGAATGAGGAGGCAATGTATATGCCTACCCAGTTAAAACCGTATGATTGTATTGAACTGGGTGAAAGTAAATTAGTATTCATTCCCTTCTGCAATGAGAACTTTAACTGGAAAGACGGACTGGCGAATACAGAAGAAGAAAAAGCATAAAAGAGGGATAAAACATCAGGGCAAAAAGAAGAAAAAGCTGATATATCAGTATACTGATGTATCAGTATGGAGATTAGTATGAAATGGTTTCGGCGTAATAAAAAAAAGCCGGAAAAAGGGGACGACATAAAGGTTGCTCCGCAAGCTCCGGCACCGCGGTATCTTAGTTATGAGGCGGCAAACCTACAGGGAATAGGAAGAAGGCGCAGGCAGGAAGACGCATTTGCTTTCGTCAATGTGCTGGACGTCACGGAAATTCAGAAAAACGGTTTGCTTTTCATGGTCGCTGACGGAATGGGCGGAATGAAAGACGGAAGCTTAGCCAGCGGGACTGTGATTGCCGGCATGAAAGAATGTTTTAGCAGGATGGATAGAAGTGGTGATTTGGCATTGCAGTTGCGGGATAGTGTTTTTCAAGTAGGAGAAAAAGTGCTGCAGGTGTTAGGGGGTGACGGCGGCAGCACGTTAGTTGCCTGCATCGTCTTTCAAGAAGAATTGTACTTTGCCAGTGTAGGTGACAGTTTTTTATATCTGGCACGCGGCGGTCAGTTATTTCGTCTTAACAGGGAACACACTTTACAGCAACAGACATACATGGAAAGTATCCGCAGGGGTATCATAAATCCGTCTAAGGTTGATGTAGGTCCGGAAGCTCCAGCATTAACACAGTTTATGGGAATGAACGGGATGAGTGAAGTGGATTATTTTCGTGTCCCATTACCGGTACAGGACGGGGATGTGTTTCTGGTATGTTCTGACGGTGTTGGTGGGGTATTATCGGAACAAACGATACTTTCCTGTATTACGTCGGAAAGTCCTCAGGATGCATGTCAGGCTATGGAGAGGGAAATTATAGCGCAGGGCAGGACGAATCAGGATAATTATACAGCATTAGTAGTGAAATGCGTATATTGATATCAAAGATTTAGGTGTGAAGAAGTCCTTTTAGGGCGAAACGAACACAAAGAGAAAGGAATTACATAGTTATGAAAGTGATGAAAAAAAACGGTAACATAAAAACAATTTTACTCTGCATGATGCTCGTGATGATGACAGGTCTGCTCAGCGGATGCGGACAAAAGTCAGGAATAACATCTGTCAGAGAAGGTGTGGCTGCCATTAAGACATCTATGGTGGCAACAGACGGTACGGAACAATTATTAGGTTCGGGAAGCTGTTTTTTCGTCGGTAAGCCGGGGGAAAAAGTGAAATATCTCGTGACCAATCACCATGTTATAGCTGATTATCTTTATGCAGGTGCAGGGGAATGGGGAAAGATAGAGATTGCGATAGATGAAAATTTTAAGTATACAGCTGACGTAAAGTTGAAAATGGAAGTATATTTTGATTCCGATGAGACAGCAGAGGCATATGTTGTTGATTATGATGAGGCAAAAGATATTGCTCTTTTGGAATTGGAAAATCCCACCGACCAGAGAAAGGCTCTGACCCTTTCTGTTCCCACTAATGATTCTGCGGGAAGTAAAGTCTCAGTAATAGGGTATCCGGGTTCCTCAGAGAATCTGGCAGCGGATGCGGTATCTTCATTCGGAAAGGATGACGCTACTATTACGACAGGAACTGTCAGCCGTCTGGTTACCACATCCGGTACCGGTGTTAAGAGGATTCAGACAGATGCGGCAATTCATCATGGTAACTCCGGCGGTCCTATGGTAAATGAGAATAACTCTGTAATCGGTGTCAATGTATGGAAGGTTGAAAAAGCGAACGCAAATGAAGTGAATGCGGAAATGGTATATTATGCAGTTAATGTAGAGCAAGTGATACCGATGTTAGACCTTCATGATGTTGACTATGTTATGGAAAAAACTTTCCCGACTACTACAGTGATTATTATCATAGCTGCTGTAGTTGTGGTAGTCATTATTGTAGTTGTATTGATTATCGTTCTCGGAAAGAGGTCTAAGAAGGGCAAAAAAGAAAAAAATCAGGCAGCCGGGGATGTACCGGAGCAGGCAGCACCTGCCGCTCAGAGTGCAAATCCTATGGTTCGCTCTATGTCAGTACAGCATAACGGTGCCAGCTATCCGATTAACGGACAGCAGATTATGATCGGACGTGATACGCAATCCTGCGCTATCGTTTTCCAGCAGGGAACACCGGGTATCAGTGCCAGACATTGCACTGTTGCATGGGATGCTGCTGCCGGAGATTTTATCTTGACGGACTTAAAGTCAACGTATGGTACGTTCCTGGCAAACGGACAGAAATTAAATCCGGGAGTGCCTTATCATATTAAAGCGGGAGAGCATTTTTACCTGGGTGAAAACGCCAACATGCTTTCCGTGGAATTGCAATAACAGCCAAAAGTTATCAGAATGGAGATTAGGATGAAGCCGGATGTATATACATATTCAAATGAGGGAGGCAGAGGCTATAACGAGGATTCCGTTTCCTATAAGGAAAAAGACGGTCATGGACTGTATGTCGTAGCAGACGGTTTGGGCGGACATCAGCATGGGGAAGTGGCTTCTGCCTGTATATGCGATTCCTTGATGGAGGGATGGTCTCCCGATGAGGAAGACGACCGGGCAGATGCTCTAAAGGAGCAGATTGTACTTGCTAATCAGAAACTGCTCACGTTGCAGCAGGAACAGCAATCCAAGATGAAAAGTACAGTGGTCACTTTGGCAATTGATGACAATCAGGCGGCGTGGGCACATGTGGGTGACTCCAGATTGTATTACATACATGGAAAAGCGATAAGTCATATTACCGAAGATCACTCCGTTGCATATAAAAAGTATAAGGCGGGGGAAATAACGAAATCACAGATTGCCTGGGACGAAGATCAATCCTGCCTGTTGCGCTCTCTGGGAAATGAGGAGCGCTATGAGCCGGATGTAAATTCTCAGCTTTTACTGTGTCCCGGGGATGCATTTATGCTCTGCTCTGATGGAGCGTGGGAATATTTGCAGGATGAAGAAATTTTGATTGATTACCTGAAGTCAGAGACAGCCAAAGAATGGGCAGAGGGTCTGTTGTTGCGGATTATGGGACGGATAGATGCAGATAGTGACAATTTGACGCTGTTGACTGTAATCTTGCACTGAAGCAACGGCTTCGCTGTTGACTGATCTGGTGTATGACAGGATAATCAAGAGTGATTTCAATGAGGAGAAATTCAGTGAAGAAAAGACTATTAGCATTTTGTTGTTTAGTATTAATAAGCTGGCAGATGATATTTCCTGCCAGTGTGGGTGCTGCCAAAAAGCAATCACTCTCAGCAGAATCGGCTTATTGCATGGATGAGCAGATGTACAGTTTCGTTCATCTTGAGAAGAAGGTAAAACCCGAATCCGTTGAGGTGAGAGTAAAAGAAGGTATTTACACAGACGACTCATCGACTCCGGTACCTCTGAAAAAGTCCAATGTAGTGGTGCGTTACTTACTAATGGTAGATTTGTCTATGTCCATGGTGGATTACAAGGGGGAAATCGAAAAGTTTGTCACTGCCTTGACTGCCGGAGAAAAGCAGGAAGCAGTGTATACCGTTGCATCCTTTGGAGAGCAGTACAAGGTGGAGGAGGATAACTTGACCGACTCCAAAACGGTGATTAAGACGATTAACAATCTGAAGTACGACCAGCGTTTGACGGACCCCTATACTGCCATAACCAGTGCGTTGACAGACCTGAAAGTGAATCGATTGCGACTGGGCGGTGATGTGGTAAATCTGATTCTCATTTCCGACGGTACTCCGGATTTGGAGCAGGGGGAATCCGGAAAAGAGAAAAAGAAGGAGAAGGAACTGGACCGTAAAGCGGCTAAAAAAATAAAAAATTCAGGGGATGTGATTGTACATACCTTATTGTTTCAAGATGACAATACCCATGCAAACACTTCTTTTTCAGCGGGAACGGGTTTGTCTCTGAGCACAGGGGGAAAGGCGGCAGGAAAAAAGATAGCATCCTTTGTGGATAGCTTATATGTCGTTTCATTTCCGTTGACACATATGCCGGAGGAGGATAAAGTATCTGTATGGCTGCGATGTATGGTTGACGCGGAGGAAGGAAATTTAGAGGACCTGAAATTACAATCCGTACCTGTTTTGCGTGGTTTTCATTCCGATAAAAAGGAAGGAGAGAAGTCAAAACCGGATGCAGAATCAACGGAAGCCCCGTCGCAGGAACAGAGCAGTATGAGTTCCGGTGGCACGGTGACTTCGGACAGCTCAGATTCTAAGTCGTCCGTTCCGTGGATTTATATTATAATCGGCATCGCTGCGGCAATTCTTATCATTGTATGCATATGCGTCGTGATTTTCTGTAGTAAGAAAGGCTCTCGCAAAAGAAAAAAAGGTAAGCCGGAAAATGCCGTTTTTATGAAAGTAGAAATCATCTCCGGTAAGTGTAAGACAGCGGATAGGGATTTTTATCTCGAAGATGAATTATGGGTCGGGAGCGGCTCCGATTGTGATTTAGTGTTTGCAGAGGCAGATGTCTCAAAGCACAATACGCGTATTTATCGACAGCAGCAGATGATTTATATTGAGGATATGGATTCTGCTCAGGGAACCGTTCTGGAGGGGATGCGGCTTCATGCTCCGAATCCTCTGAGAAGCGGCGATGAGATATCCATTGGCTCTGTAAGGTTTGTATTTCGTTTTTAAGGAAAGGAGAATGTATATGAAGACACAATTAAAAAAGATAATGGCTTACTTGTTGGTAACAGCTCTCTGTTTGGGAGTAGGCAGTTATCCGGGACGGATTGCTCAGGCAGATACTTTGATTTATGAAAGTGAATATACCGATTTAAATGCGGGGAATTTTCTTATGCGCACGTTTAAGGTACCATCAGCCGGAAGAGTACAGTTTTATCTTTATGCAAATGAACCAATAGCCTTTGACTTTGCTATTACCACCGGCAGTTACAATTCTTCGACAGAAACTACGAAAGTGACAGCTGACAGTTCCTATTGGGAAAAATCAACCACGGCCGGAAAAGTCAAAATACCCTTTTATGCGGATTTTGATCAGGGTTCGTATGCGTTTGTTCTAATACCCAGGCAAAATATAGAATGGGCCAAGGTTGAAGGTTATTATGTAGATCCAGCGAGTCAGACACCGGACGATACGAATACATCATCAAAAGCACCGTCATTAGCGTCCAAAAGTATTACCCTTACTAAGGGATTCAAGGGCAAAATATCCGTTAAGAATGCCGGCAGTGCAAAGCTTAGTTATTCATCTGACAACAAAAAAGTTGTAACGGTGAATTCTGCAGGAACCTTAACAGCAAAGAAAAAAGGCAAAGCAGTTATTACGGTTAAGACATCTACCAATATTACTCTAAAGTGCAATGTGACTGTTAAAGATAATGTATATAGTAATAAGAAACAGACCACTTTTGATAAGTTTTCTAAAGCATATGGCGGAGAGGTCTCTAAGGTGTCCTATGATACAAAAGGAAATATGGTCATTAAAGTGAGACTGTTTAATAAGAGCAAGAAAAAGGTAAGCAGCATAAAGAATTTAAAAATAACCGTTAAAAATAAAAGCGGAAAAAAGATAGGTGTTTATTCTGCAAAGGAACAGTCAGTGAGTATTCCGAAAGGCAAGGTAAAAACTTATACCTTTAAGATCAAGAAGTCTAAGTTAAAGATTAAGAGCAAACAGAATTTACCATTTATGAAAAAACCCAGTGTAACCGGTAAATTTATTAGCAAGTCATCGTCTTCCGGTTCTTCGACCCTAAAGAGAGGATAGGTTGAAAAATAATTGGTTATGAAAGGAGTGCTACTATGAAGATATCCTTCAAAAAACGAATGGCTTATTTTCTGATGCTTGTTCTTTGTTTAGGTGGTATAAGTTATCAAGGGGAATCGGTCAAAGCAGATGATGCGATAGCATTTACGATCGGTACTTATTCAGGAGCTTCGGTGCCGGCGGGGAGTGAACTATATGTATCCTTTACTATCAATGTAAGTGGAAACCTTTTTTTTAGTGTTACCACAGGTGATACTGCTAAAAATTTTACCTATAGTATTTTGGATTTGAACAAAAGTCAATTTGTTGCAAATAATCAACAGGTTTTGTCCTCTAGTTCAAAGTGGTATTATTCTGATGAGGATGGTTACTACATATGCAGGTTTAGTCATAATATGTCAGCCGGTAACTACAAGATAAGTTTAGTCTTTGAAGAGCCTGTGTCACAGCTCAAAATAGGGGGATTACTTTATCCGGGGGAAACATCAAACACAGGTCAGACACCAGCCAACAAGGAGAAGCCTTCTCTGGATTACACCAGCTTGACGATTACAAAGGGATTTAAGGATAAGGTTTCCGTTATCAATACCGGCGGTGCAAAGCTTACTTTTACATCCAGTAACAACAGTATTGCAACTGTAGCCTCTAACGGAGTGGTTACAGCCAAGAAAAAAGGAAAGGCAACGATTACCGTCACAACATCTACCGGATACAAACTGTCCTGCAAGGTGAAGGTAGTTGATAACGTGTACAGTAAAAAGAAGACAGCCCTAAGTAAAGTGAAGAAGGGTGACTTTACCGTGAATGTGTATAAGGTGTCCTATGATAAAAAGGGGAATTTAATTCTTAAGACGAGGCTGCTTAATAAGTGCGGCTCTCAGGTGCAGTATATAAAGAATTTTAAGATTATCTTGAAAAACGGAAACGGTAAAAAAATCGGTACTTACACGGTGAAAAAGAAGAACATAAAATTAAAGTCCGGTAAGAAAAAGGATTATACCCTTAAGATTAAGAAATCTAAGCTGAAACTTAAGCAAAACCAAGATTTGCGTTTTTTGGGCAAACCGAGTGTGTCGGGAGACTATTATATTAAACCGAAGTATGTTCCGAAGAAGAAGCCACAGAGTAGCGGGGGGAGCACAAAGCAGACATCACAACCGGCTGTGCGGGCAAAGAAAACGATTACAGTCATATCAGCACATTAATCAGAGAATTTTTGTCAAGAAAAATGCTTGACAAGAATGTGCGGGTTGTGTATACTGTACACTGTGTCAGCAGGATGGTGCTATCATGCTAAAAAAGGAGGTTCTTTGTGGCATTTGATTTAACGGAAAAATTACAAAATGTGTTTAAAAACCTTCGGAGCAAAGGTCGTCTGACGGAGGAAGATGTCAAGGCAGCACTGAAAGAAGTAAAGATGGCACTTCTGGAGGCGGACGTAAACTTCAAGGTGGTAAAAAATTTTATTAAAACCGTGCAGGAACGCGCTGTAGGTCAAGATGTGTTAAACAGTTTGACACCGGGACAGATGGTAGTGAAGCTGGTAAACGAGGAACTGGTTACCTTGATGGGAAGTGAAACGACAGAGATTGCACTTCGTCCGGCTGGTGAAATTACCGTTATTCTCATGTGTGGCTTACAGGGTGCCGGTAAGACAACGACTACTGCGAAGATAGCGGGAAAACTGAAAAAGAAAGGCAGAAAACCACTCTTGGTTGCCTGTGACGTATATCGTCCTGCGGCTGTGGAGCAGTTGCAGATTAACGGGCAGAAACAGGAGGTTGAGGTTTTTGCCATGGGTACAAACCATAAACCGGTGGACATTGCCAAAGCGGCTATCGAGCATGCAGGCAGGAATGATGCCAATGTGGTGATTCTGGATACGGCAGGTCGTCTTCATGTGGATGAAGAGATGATGGAGGAACTGCAGGCGATTCAGGAAGGTGTTACCGTTGACCAGAAAATTCTTGTAGTAGATGCCATGACAGGGCAGGATGCAGTGAATGTAGCATCTACCTTTAATGAAAAGATTGGTATTGACGGAGTGGTCCTCACTAAGTTAGACGGTGATACCCGTGGTGGTGCGGCACTTTCTATTAAGGCAGTGACCGGATGTCCGATTTTGTATGCGGGCATGGGTGAGAAGTTATCCGACTTGGAGCAGTTTCATCCGGACCGTATGGCGTCCCGTATCTTGGGTATGGGTGACGTCCTGACTCTGATTGAGAAAGCAGAGGCGGAGATTGATGAGGACAAGGCAAGGGAGATGGAGAAGAAATTCCGGAAGGCGGAATTTGACTTTAATGATTTCCTGGATCAGTTAGCCCAAATGAAAAAAATGGGTGGCATTCAGAGTATATTGAGTATGCTTCCGGGTATGGGACTTCCGGCAGATTTAGATATTGATGACAGTGTATTTAAGAGTACAGAGGCGATTATCTATTCCATGACGCCGGAGGAACGCGGCAATCCTGCCATAATGAACCCATCCCGCAAACGTCGTATTGCAAAGGGAGCGGGCGTGGATATATCTGAGGTCAACAAACTGATGAAGCAGTTTGAACAGTCTAAGAAGATGATGAAGCAGATGTCCGGTATGATGGGGGGCAAGGGAAAACGACGCAGAGGCGGTATGCCGAAGCTGCCCTTTGGTTTTTAGCAATCAGATTCCTATAATACAGGAGTTTGAAATATAGATTCAGGTGTGAGGATGTACTAGCACCTATATCGTACGATTGAAGGAGGTGAAAGTTGTGGCAGTAAAAATCAGATTACGCAGAATGGGTAAGAAAAAAGCACCTTTCTATAGAATAATTGTAGCTGATTCCCGTTCTCCGAGAGATGGTAAGTTTATCGAGGAGATTGGTACTTACGATCCCAGTCAGGATCCTAGTGTATTCAAGTTTGACGAGGAAGCAGCTAAGAAGTGGTTAGCAAACGGTGCAAAGCCGACTGAGACAGTAGGCAAGCTTTTGAAGCAGGCTGGAATCACAGAATAATTCTTGTACACGGGGAGGTTTTAGGTATGAGAGAATTAGTTGAAGTTATTGCACAGTCTCTTGTTGACCACCCGGAAGAGGTCACTGTAACGGAGACTGAAAAAGATAATGAAATCGTCTTGGAGTTAAATGTAGCTCCGGATGATATGGGAAAGGTCATTGGAAAGCAGGGACGTATTGCAAAGGCGATTCGTGCTGTCGTAAAGGCGGCGGCTTCCAAGACGGACAAGAAAGTAATCGTAGAGATTGGCCGGTAAGCGGTCTGCAAGAACGCCTGTAGCTTATGCTATAGGCGTTTTTATACTGATGGTAGATTAGTAATTGCACTATGAATACGCAGCTAAGAGGCTGCTACGGAGGAAGTTATGGAGGATATGTTTCGGGTCGGTGTGATAGCAAATACCCATGGTGTGCGGGGAGAGGTAAAAGTGTTTCCCACTACAGATGACCCTGCCCGTTATAAAAAGTTAAAGGAAGTGCTGTTGGATACCGGGAAAGAATACAGGAAACTGGAAGTGGCATCAGCCCGTTTTTTTAAGAATCTGGTGATTGTAAAGTTCAAGGGAATTGACAATATTAATGATATTGAGTGCTACAAAGGACATGACTTGTATGTGACAAGGGAGAATGCCGTTCCCCTGGAGGAAGGGGAATATTATTTAGCGGATATTATTGATGCCAAGGTGGTCACGGAAGATGGTGAGGAGTTTGGCATATTAAAGGATATATTGGAGACAGGAGCGAATCTGGTCTATGTGGTGGACCATGCAGGAAAGGAAGTGCTTTTGCCGGTGATTCCTGACTGTGTGAAGGATGTAAATGCGGAAGAAGGCATTATCACCGTCCATATTATGAAGGGATTGCTGGGGGAGGACGAGGCGTGATGAATTTTCATGTGATGACGTTATTTCCGGAAATGATAGAAAACGCTATGGGGCACAGTATTATCGGCAGAGCGATGAAAGCCGGATATGTATCTCTTGAGGCAGTCAACATAAGGGACTTTGCGGACAATAAGCATAACAGGGTAGATGATTATCCCTATGGAGGTGGTGCCGGAATGGTCATGCAGGCGGAACCGGTATATCGCTGCTATGAAGATATCATAAACCGTATGGAGTGTCCGGAGAGCAGTTTTCCCCGGGTGATTTATCTGACTCCACAGGGAAGAGTATTTGATCAGGATATGGCGCGGGAGTATGCCGGAGAGGAGGAACTGATTTTTCTTTGCGGGCATTATGAGGGGGTTGACGAGAGGGTGCTAAACCGCATTGTGACAGATTATGTTTCTATCGGAGATTATGTGCTGACCGGCGGGGAACTTCCGGCTTTAGTCATGATGGATACGATTTCGCGCTTGATACCGGGAGTGTTAAATAATGATGATTCTGCAGAGACAGAGTCATTTGCGGATTCTCTGTTAGAATATCCCCAGTATACAAGACCGGCAGTCTGGCAGGGAGAAGAGGTGCCATCAGTCCTTCTTTCGGGACACCATAAAAATTTACAGGAGTGGTACCGCAGACAGTCTGTAATCCGTACTGCACAGAGACGCCCGGATTTACTGAAAAAGGCGGACCTTACGCCAGAGGAACAGGAGCTGGTGCAGGAGATTATCGAAGGGATGACAGATAAGCAGACTACAAGAGTAGAATGATGATTTTGTTGGGAAAGTGCGCGGTATTAATATAATCGGGAGATAATTATGCAGTATGATAGACGAAGTATATATGGTGTGAATCGGAATTCGACACCCATGTACGGCAATGGAAGGCTGTTTACAACGATTGGTTTATTTGCCGTGATTTGTATGGCGGTATTCGTGACCGGACGTGGCAGGAGTCATAAAGAGGGTGCCGAACCGATACAGATACAGGGGTTTGCTTTTGATACCACATATCAAATTACCCTTTATGAGGGGGGAGATAGGGAGCTTCTGCAGAAGTGTATCTCCCTTTGCAGTGAATATGAAAACATAATCAGTCGCACGAAAGAAGGAAGCGAGGTAAACAATATAAATAGTCTTTCTAAAGAATTCGATTTGCTTCTCACCGGGGAGCAAAAGGAAAGTCTGCAGAAAGGGAATCCGGACGTATTGTCTGAAGAAGAATGCCGTAGTTATGAAAATAAACTTAAGCAAAAACTGCCGGAGGCATTTGAGAAAACATCCTGCCGGATTCATGAGGACGGAAGTATATCTTATCAAATTTTTGATTTTTTGAAAGAGTTAGTGCAATTTTCCGAAGAATATGGTACACTTTCCAAAGGATGTTTTACTATGGCGATTGAGCCGGTGAGCAGTCAGTGGGATTTTACAGCAGAAAATGCAAAAGTGCCTCAAGAGACATCCATTGAAAATGCCCTGCCATATGTGACGGGGGCAGAGATTACTCTTACAGATGATAGAATGCAATTTGCGCTGCCCGGAACTGCTGTGGAATTTGGTGGCATTGCCAAGGGATATGTTGCTGATTGCCTGAAAGATATTCTGATGCAGGGAGGAGTGACTTCCGCTCTGATTGACTTAGGTGGCAATATTTTGTGTATTGGAGATAAGCCGGGCGGGGAATCGTTTCGCATCGGGATTCAACAGCCTTTTGCGGACCGTAAGGAAGTGATTGCCACAGTGGCAGTCAAGGATGTTTCCGTGGTATCATCGGGGATTTATGAGCGGTATTTTGAACAGGATGGAAACTTTTACCATCATATCTTAAATCCGATGACCGGTTATCCTGTGGAAAATGATCTGATGGCAGTTACGATTATATCTGAAAAATCGGTGGATGGAGATGGTCTTTCTACAACCTGTTTCGGATTGGGACTGGAACAGGGGATGGAGTTGATCAATTCCATGGAGGATGTGACAGCTGTATTTATCACAAAGGATGAGAAAATGCATTATGCAGATGGATTTGAGAACTATATGGTCAAGTGACAGATGGCACATAGTAATTATACAGAATATGAGGAGGAGGAAAGTATGAGCGAAAATTACGAAAACAATCAGTGGGAGAGAAGTGGCTCTGATACAGGACAGACACAAAATTCCATGCGTGCGGGAGATGAGTTCCGTCAGGATAACAATAGGTATACGCAGGCACCCCAGGAAGGATATTATGTTCCGGAGGAGCCGAATCCGGGTCTTTCAGTAGCCGGTATGGTTTGTGGTATTTTATCTTTGGTATTATGCTGCTGTTCCCAGTACATTTCACTGATTCTGGCGTTGGTTGGTCTTGGACTTTCTGCATATGCCCTGGCAAAGGGTAAGCCGGGGAGAGGGATGGCTATTGCCGGGCTGGTTTGTTCTATTATCGGCTTGCTTATCTCCGTTTTGCTTGTGATAGGTTCTCTGTTAATGCTAACACAGAATTCGGAAATACAAAAAATTCTTAATGAAATACGCAATGAGTCATTTAGTTAGCCATCATGCTAAAATCATACCTGAATTTTGTGAGACTGTCTTACAAAATTCAGGTATATTTTTTCTCCGGCTATCATACATTGAGGTAGTAGTATATCAGTACGATGGAAGGGGAAAAGGATATGAGTGAGTTCCAGGTATATAAGGATTTGGCAGAGCGGACAGGAGGGGAGTTTTATCTGGGAGTGTGCGGACCCGTGCGCACCGGTAAATCAACATTTATAAAGCGGTTTATGGAGTTGTTGATACTGCCGGGAATGGAAAAAGAGCATGATAAACAGCGGGCGGTGGATGAGCTTCCCCAGTCGGCGGCAGGTAAGACCATTATGACCACGGAGCCGAAATTTATCCCGAAAGAAGCAGTAGGCGTAAAGCTTTTTGGGGAAAATCAGGTCAAGGTTCGGCTGATTGACTGCGTAGGTTACATAGTAAAGGGAGCAGAAGGTTTATATGAGGAGCAGAATGAACGGATGGTAATGACTCCATGGTCAGATACGCCCATGCCGTTTACACAGGCTGCAGAATATGGAACCAGAAAAGTGATTCATGATCATTCCACCATTGGGATTGTTGTCACCACGGATGGCAGCTTCGGAGATTTGCCGCGCGGGGCATTTGAGGAGGCGGAGGAGCGCACGATACGGGAACTTAACACTATCGGTAAACCGTTTGTCGTGCTGGTAAATTCGGCGAAACCGTATAGTGCAGAGGCAGATGAATTAGTCAGTAAAATTCGGGAAAAGTATAATGCAGTAACAATGGCAGTAAACTGTAATCAACTGCGCGGGGAGGATATTCTTGCGATTTTAGAAAAGATTTTATCTTCGTTTCCGGTACATCAGGTGGCATTCAGGCTGCCTAAATGGGTGGAAATGCTTCCGGGAGAGCATTGGCTGAAACAGGAGCTGGTGGAAAAGGTGCGGGGAATTTTAGACCGCATTGGTAGGATTTGTGATATAACCGGAGAAAATTTCATGACCACCAGCGAGGTCATCCGGGGATTTCAAATTCGCCGTATAGGTATGGAGGACGGTATTGTCGAAGTGGAGACAGAGTTTGACGACAGCCGTTATTATCAAATTTTAAGTGAACTCGTGGGCACGGAAATAGACGGAGAATATCAGTTGATTCGTTTGTTGCGGGAGTATGCGGCAAACCGTATGGAAATTGCGAAGCTGCGCAGTGCATGGGATGAGGTACATCGCAAAGGATATGGTGTGGTAACGCCTTCTGTGGATGAAATAACCATTGACCAGCCGGAACTCATTCGTCACGGCAGCAAATATGGTGTGAAACTGCGGGCACTCAGTCCATCCGTACACTTGATTCAGGCAAATATTGAGACGGAGATTGCTCCGATCGTCGGCACAGAGCAGCAGGCAAAAGATTTGATTGATTATATTTCCGGTCAACATGGAGAATCGGAGGAAAACGGTATTTGGGATACTAATATTTTCGGAAAAACGGTGCGCCAGCTCGTTGAGGAAGGTATGGATGCCAAGGTGAACCGATTGGGTGAGGAAAGCCAGCTCAAGCTTCAGGAAACCATACAAAAAGTGGTAAATGATGGCAACGGTGGTTTGGTATGTATCATTATATAGTAGAAATGCAGGGAATTTTCGAGAGCGAAGCACACTTTGTTCAGAAAATCAGCAGGTAAAATAAGTCGGCAGTCTGTATATTTTAAGATTGCCGGCTTAAATTTTAAATTTTTTTAAAAATTTTTTCTATTAGGTTCGAATGAAGGTAGGGTGTTTTTTTGCCGTAATTTACAATATGTGGTATTGAAAGGGGGCTAAAAAACACATATACTTGTGTGGTTTTGGGCTAAAAAGGCGTTTCGCTCCCATTTCTAACAGGATTTGACAAATTGTTAACATTTTGTTATACTGCATGTAATAACTTTGTAATATTTGTGGAAACTAAGGATGATGATTTCATTGCAGGAGGCAATGAGCGGGAAATGGAGAGAAAGATGGATAAGAGTAAATTACGTGCAGTAGTTGGGCTGTCAATTGCATCATTTTGTGTAGTAGGATTAGGTCATGTAGTGTCTGCTGGCAACATTCCGATTGTGAATGAAAAGCCTATGGCAGGCTTAACCCTTTCTTTTGAGAAATATTGTGATGCTGTTGTAGATGAATTATCGGGAGACAGCAGTAGTATAGAAGAAATGGCAGGAATTTCAGAGCAGGTAGAGTCACAGGGGATAGAGGCATTGAGTGCGGCTACGGAGGCAAATGCATCCCAGGAGACAGACGCGGCTGCAGCACAGGTGAAGGAGACTACTCTTACAGATGCCGGTCAGAGTAAGCCGGAGAAAACACCGGAGCCGAAAATTAAATTAAATCTGGTATATGACCGTCTTGGTGTGGTTCAGGTAAATAACTATGTCAATGTGCGTAAAGGTCCCAGTGAAAATTCCAAGATTGTGGGAAAAATGACAAACAATTCCGGTTGTAATGTGTATAAAATAGAAAAAGGCTGGGCAAAAATCGTGTCCGGTGGTGTTCGTGGTTGGGTAAAAGCTGATTACATGATTACGGATAAAAAAGCAGAAGAGAAGGCACAGAAGGTAGCAACACTGCGTGCCAGAGTTACAACAGAGACATTAAATGTCCGCTATCTTCCTTCCACAGATGCAAATATTTATGATCAGATTTCCGCAGATGAGGATTATAAAATTGCCAAAGAAAAACTGACAAAAAGTTTTATGGATGATTATATTAAAAAGAATGTAAAGAAATCTCAGTTGAGTAACATCGATAAAGAGGCGATGTATGGCGATTTAGAAAACTGGGTTATGATTTCTATTGACAATGATAAAGCTTTTGTTTCAAAAGATTTTATTAATGTGACATACAATCTGAACCGTGCGGTAACGATTAAGGAAAGTGAAGAAAGTACAAACAGCAGTAGCGGAGGAAGCAGCAGTTCGACAAGTTCTTCCAAGGCATCGTCATTGATTGCTTATGCAATGCAGTTCCTTGGAAACCGTTATGTTTATGGCGGAACAAGTCTGACAAACGGAACAGACTGCTCCGGATTTACCATGCGAGTATATCAGCGTTTTGGATATTCCTTGCCGCGTACTTCCAGTTCACAGGCAGCTGCAACCAGAACAGTAGCACGGGGAAGTGAGCGTCCGGGTGACTTATTCTTCTATGGTAGCGGTGGTGTAAGCCATGTGGCACTTTATATTGGAAACGGACAGATTATCCATGCCAGCAACCCAAGTGACGGTATTAAGATTTCCAATGCATATTATCGTAAGCCGATTAAGATTGGACGCGTCATGTAATAGTGAACTATATGTAACATATTATATAGAAAGAGAGAGTTGCAACGGACTCTCTCTTTTTGTTATACTAGTTATGTTAACGGCTAAACAGGGTTCAAATAGGTACCGTTATGCTAGCGCAAGACAAAACAGGATTTAAATTGACGCTATTATCCTAAGGGAGGGACTAAATGGACACTACGATAAAAATTGTTTTGGCAGCGATTGCTGTGATGCTCCTAATAGGAATAAAAGTTTGGATAGATGACCGGAAAGAAAAAAAGAAGCTTCGTGAAATGCTCATTCGTACATGGGGAAAACCATCAGACAGGAATTATTCCGATGAGCAGTGGCAAGCCATTTGTGCCTATTATCGTTCCGAACCGGAATTGTTCGATGTGGATGATATTACATGGAATGATCTGGCTATGGATGATATTTATATTCAATGGAATCATACAAAAACATCTATAGGAGAAGAATATTTATATAGTTTATTGCGCAGACCGGTGACGGAACCGGAGGAGATGGCAGAGCGGGAAAGGATTATTTCTTTTTTGCAGGAGCATGAGGAGGAGAGACTGAGTTTACAGACTGCGCTGGCAGAAATCGGCAAACTGGAGAGGATGTCGGTGTATCGTCATTTGCAACAGGTGAAGGATTTACCCCCGGGCAAAAAGCTCAGTCATATATTGAATATGGTGGCTTTGCTTCTGTGTCTTGGTCTCTGTGCGTTCAGACCGGATATTATGGTTACGGTTAGTATCGTCGTGATGGGGTATAATATCATCACCTATTATATGGCTAAATCAAAAATAGAGACATACTTGCGGCTGTTTACTTTTATATTACGGATGGTGTACCAGTGCGAGGCGTTGGCAGAGGTTGATATACCCGAATTAAAAAAATATTTGGAATGTCTGCAAAAAGCGGCATCCTGTTTCGATAAGTATAGACGTTTTAGCTTTCTGGTAGAAGGCGGCAAGAGGATGAGTGGTGATTTGTTAGATTCTTTGATGGATTATCTGCGTATGGTATTTCATTTGGATCTTATCAAAATCGGCACCATGATTCATGAGGCAAAGAAATATCAGAAGCAACTTATCGAAATGTATGAGACGATAGGCTATCTGGACAGCATGTTATCGGTTGCGTCCTGCCGCAGCATGTATGAGGTATCTTGTGTGCCGGAAATGGTACAAGATAAAGACAGAATGTTGGAGACAAAGGAGATGTTTCATCCGTTGCTGCCGGACGGTGTGTCCAATGATTTGGACACAGAAACAGGGATTTTGCTTACAGGCTCCAATGCTTCCGGTAAGTCCACTTTTATTAAAGCAGTGGCGATAAATGCCATTTTGGCGCAGACAGTTCATACAGCCGTAGCCGAAAGCTATCGGAGTTCCTGGTTTCATATTGCTTCCTCTATGGCATTGCGGGATGATATCCTGAGCAGGGAGAGTTATTATATTGTGGAAATAAAATCTCTGAAGCGTATCATTGACTTGTCAGATGAATCCGAACTGCCCATACTGTGCTTTATTGATGAGGTACTGCGTGGGACAAATACGGTGGAAAGAATTGCTGCCTCCAGTCGTATTTTGGAATCTATTGCAGACAGGGGAAATCTTTGCTTTGCCGCGACTCATGATATCGAGCTGACATATTTGTTGGAAAATGATTTTGAAAATTACCATTTTGAGGAAAAGGTAGTGGAAGATGAAGTGTTGTTCGACTACCATCTTAGAAAAGGGAGAGCCTGCACCAGAAATGCCATTCGCTTATTAAAAATGATGGGTTACGATGAGGAAATCGTACAGGATGCTCAGAAAAGAGTATCCAAATTTATGGACACAGGAGCATGGTAATCTCTGGGAAAGATTTATTATATAGGTATATCGCACCGTTTTCTGGAAAAACTTCTACATAGGATAATGATGTGGGATTGAACTGAATTCAAATCGATGTCATTATACTTTGGAGAAGGAGGCGCGGTGTATGAAAAAAAGTGTGTATTTGTATGTAAGTACAACCCTTGGGATGCTGACACTGGTTGTGGTTGCTAATTATTTCAGCTATCATGCAGCAATCGGGGAATTTACCAAACAACAGGAATCCTATGAGCAGGAATTGGCAGCAAAGATGGAGGGTGAGGTTTCCAGACAGGTGGAAAGCCGGATGGAAGATCTGTCAGAGGAGGCGCCTGTGGCAAATGTGGAGGAAAAGGTGTCTGTAGATACCGTTTATCAAGTGGAAAATTATGACGCAGTTGAGGACCAGACAACGATAGAATATGAAACTTTGCCGGAGGAATTAGTTGGTTTTACGAGAGAGGAAACAGACGAATATTTTAAGAAATATATGCAGAATCTTCCGGTAGAAGAATACTTAAATGGTTTACAAAGTGCGGGTGTGGCAACGTTTTCTAATGAGCGGCTGGTGATACGTAAAGTATATGATGACTCTAAAGTGGAATACCGCTATTATTTAATATCCATAGATGATGAAGTGGTGGTGTATTATGGAGATCAGAAAACGATTTATGAGTATACCGGAATATCAACAGATAATTTATCCAAAGAGGAACAGTCGGCTTTGAAACAGGGTATCGAGGTGAGAGATGAAGATGAACTGTTCGGATTGTTGGAAAATTATTCTTCATAGCCAACAATGTGAAACGAGTTAGAATAGATGATAAGATGGTTATGAGATGCATAGATAATGAACGATGATTCATCAGATAAAAAGAAATGAGGACAAGTATGCGGAGTATACCGATATTAGTGGCAGGAGCAGGAGCATCGGGAATGCTTGCAGCGATTACAGCGGCAAGACAGGGGGCGAAGGTTCTCGTCATTGAAAAAAATAATCGTCCAGGAAAGAAGCTTCTGGCTACCGGGAACGGTCGTTGTAACTATACGAATCGGGTGCAGCAACCGGAGTGCTATCGCTGTAGTCAGCTGGATTATCCGGAGACAGTGCTGCGATATTTTGATGCGGATACCACTGTGGAATGGTTTCGAGAACTGGGGATTTTGCCGAAGGACAGAGATGGATATATTTATCCTCTGTCCGGTCAGGCGACATCTGTGAGGAATGTATTGGAGCGTACTATGAGTCAGGATAGGAATATTACGCTTCAATGCGAGGAAGTGATAACGGATATCATTCCGCGATATGAGGTTAGCGGAATGACAAAAACTGCAGGGCAGCACACTTCTGATTCCATTGGAGAGAAACATAAAATAACGGGTTATGAAGTACATACAGACAGAGGTAAATACATGGCAAGATGTTTGATTTTAGCGATGGGAGGTGCGGCAGCTCCTGCTCAGGGAACTACCGGAGATGCCTATTCTATTTTATCTGCTATGGGTATTCAGTTAATAAATCCATTGCCTGCGCTGACCTCTGTAGAGCTGAACGAACGATGTTGTAAAGAGTGGGCAGGTGTCCGTATTCATGGACAGGTATCTCTTTGGCGGGATGAGGTTCTCATTGGTAAAGAATCCGGAGAAATTCAAATGGTGGCACAGGGGATTTCCGGGATACCGGTATTTCAATTGAGTGGGATAGTTTCCCGGCAAATAGATACGGGAAATGTGCCTGTTTTCACGTTGGACTGTCTGCCGGATTTTTCGGAGGAAGAACTGAAGCAGGAGTTGATGCGGAGAGTGGATTTTTTAAGAGAAAGCGGTAGCTTAGGTGATGTGTTGGAGGGCATGTTGCCGGATAAGTTAAGTAGTGCATTGTTAAAAGATATACAGTTAAAAAAAGATAAGCCCGCCAGTCTTTTGCAGAAAGAAGAATTATGTGAAAATCTGATTACACAGATTAAAAATAAGGTGCTGCGGATTAAAAGGGTGAGCGGATTTGAGAAAGCTCAGGTGACTTCCGGGGGAGTGGATACCCGACAATTTCTTCCGGAAACGGTAGAGTTGCAATCATACCCCGGATTGTACATAACCGGGGAACTGGCAGATGTGGATGGAATATGCGGAGGCTATAATCTGCAGTGGGCTTGGTCCAGCGGACATCTGGCGGGAATGCAGGCGGCAGAGCGAGTGGTGGGGTGATATTGCTGATTGAAGTGGGTGAAGCTATTTTGTTCCGACCGGTGACTAAGCAGGGTTCAGATAATAAGAGGAGAAGGTGTTTATGATACAAGTAACACAAGTCAAGGTACCTATGGAGAAGGTGCGAAAAAAGGTGCTGCCGAGGGATTTTAAGTTAGGTATCCTCACGGAGCCGGAGGTGGCTTTAGCACGCAAGGAGACGGCGAAAGTTTTGCGTATAGAGGGAAAATACATACAACAGTTTGAAGTATTGCGACGCTCTGTAGATGCACGAAAAAAAAATGCGATTCTTTTTAGCTATACAGTGATATTATCGTGCAAGGGAGAGAAAAGACTGTGTGCAAAGAGTCGAAACGGAAATGTGAAGCAACTACATGATTCAGATATAGGATATCTGCCGGGGAAGAAAATGTATATGGCAGGGAATCGTCGTATAGAAAAGGCGGCAAATGCAGATGGGGATGATGTGTCGTGTATGGACGGAACCACAGCTTTTCAACCGGTAGTAGTGGGCATGGGACCTGCGGGGCTTTTTGCGGCACTTTCTCTGGCAGAGGCAGGGCTTCGCCCTATTGTGCTGGAGCGAGGCAGCGATGTGGATACCAGACAAAGGAAGGTGGACGCCTTTTGGCAGGGGGGAGAGTTGGAGCCGGAGTGCAATGTGCAGTTTGGGGAAGGCGGTGCCGGAACATTTTCAGACGGGAAATTAAACACGATGGTGAAAGACCCTACGGGGCGCAACCGGAAAGTATTGGAGTGCTTTGTGGAACATGGTGCACCATCGGAAATATTATATTTGCAAAAGCCCCATATCGGGACAGACCGATTAAAGGATGTGGTCAAATCCATGCGAGAGCGGATAATTTCACTGGGAGGAACGGTATATTTTGATACATGTTTCACGGAGATTTTGCAGGAGGAGTCAGGACTTTCGGGGATTGTCTGCAACTGTGACGGCAGACGAAAAGAAATTCCCTGTGATGCGTTGGTACTTGCCACCGGTCACAGTGCCAGAGATACCTTTGTGGGAATGGAGGCACAGGGACTTCACATGGAGCCAAAGGCATTTGCGGTGGGAGTTCGCATGGAGCATCCACAGGATATGATTGGGAAGAACCAATATGGGGATGCGGCGGAGTATCTTCCGGCTGCAGATTATAAACTGACCCATCAGACGCAGGACGGACGTGGCGTGTATTCTTTCTGTATGTGTCCCGGGGGCAAAGTGGTCAATGCATCTTCGGAACCGGGAAAACTGGTTGTCAATGGTATGAGCGAATATGCCAGGGATGGACGGAATGCCAACAGTGCTATCGTGGTGACTGTATCTCCGGAGGATTTTGGCGAGGATGGCATTTTGGCAGGAATGATGTTTCAGCGAAAGCTGGAAGAAACGGCATACCGGCAGGGCAAAGGGAAAATTCCGGTACAGCTTCTGGGCGATTTTTTGGACAACAGGGCAAGTGAAGAATTAGGGGAAGTAATGCCGGATTTATGTGGGGAGTATACACTTACTAACGTGCGGGAGATTCTGCCGGAAGAAATCGGAAATGCCATTGCGGAAAGCATACCGGTATTTGACAGGAAGATTCATGGATTTGGACGGAAAGATGCCATTGTGTCCGGTGTGGAGACGAGAACTTCTTCACCGGTGCGTATTGTGAGAGATGAACATTTGCAGGCAAATATCCGTGGCGTGTACCCGTGCGGGGAAGGGGCAGGATATGCCGGAGGAATAACTTCGGCGGCGATGGACGGTCTTCGTGTGGCGGATGAAATCATTTCCGGCATGATTGAGCCATGCCAAGGTGAAAAATAGGCAGGATAACAGCCGTAGGCTAAACGGGGCTCAGATAGGCGCCGTTATGCTAGCATAACGGCTCCTATCTAAACCCTGTTTCGGATTGCGCTAGAGCGAAATAGCGTCGTTGCTTTCAATCGTCGATGCCACCGCATCGCCTCTTTCAAGCG